>JBOFIR010000229.1:0-18208 GCA_051650265.1 Cellulosilyticaceae bacterium | reverse complement strand
ACGCAGCTGTCTGTGTAATGGAAGCGGCCATATGATCATCAATATTGTCTGTTTCTTGTGTGATAATGGGAACTTCTATGACGATATAGAGGCATTTGGAATAAGTAATGACCTCTCTTTTTTCTGATACAGAAAGGTTTGCTTTTTCGAAGAGGACAAACTGTTCTTTGGTAATGGTAGTGCCTTCAAAATGAATGATCCGAGAGAGCCCAGATAAGTTGACAGCCTTCTTGAGGCGTGAGGAATGGTTGTATTTTTCTAGAATTTCTGTGCACATACCATCCACTTCTTGTGTTTTTTCGAGATCACCTGTTATAACGATAGGTTGCATTTCGCGTATAGTAAATGTACCAAGACTTTCTGTGATGGATTGGCAGTCCTGCTTGAGTTCTTTAATACGCTCTAAAAGCTGTTGCTTGTAGGCAATTTCTTCTTCAAGACTTTGTTGCTTTTCATCCAATATCGCTTCTATTTGAGCGGTCCCATCTGACTGTGTGATTTCTTGAATTTTCTTGATTTCGATATCAATATCTCTATAAAAATTGATCGGGAGGATTTCATTAATATCGAGAATGTTGTATTTTCTATACCCATTGAGTTCATCTTGTATCGGATGGATGAGATTTTTCTCTTCGTAAAATTTTAAAGTGTCTCGTGATAGCCCTAAAAATTTTGAAACTTGTCCGACTGTAAACATAGATAGCTCCCCCCTTTTCTTTTTTTCTTGAGTAACATTTCTCTGTATAGATAGTATAAACTATGAAACAGTATTGTGGTATAGCAACTAGAGTGGGATAACGGCAGTTTCGTGTGCGTAGTGGTTCATACAGTAGTAAAATGCTTGAAAGGAGCACTTTACTACACAATCAAAAAGATCGGTAGCGCCATACATGCTTGACGTTACCGATCTTTTTGAAAATAAAAGGGTTATGAGTTAGCGGGCTAAGGCAAGACCAAGTAGGTAGAGGCCATAGCAATGAAGTGGGTAATAAAGATAGAAGAAGTATTTCATGCTGCGTCCTTTTTCACCATTGTAGGCAAGCATGAAAGGGAGTGCAAAGACCATGAGCCATTGGAAGTTTAGTAGGAAGAGGTTTTCGTAGGTCAAACCTGCACCTGCAACAACCCAGAAGTTGAAGGCAGAAAGTAGGATGTAGAAGATACTAAGTCCAACTTTTTTGCCTCTTAGGAGGTAACAGCCAATCCCGAGTGCGAGCCATACAAAGCCACCTTCTACAGTGAGTGCAGTTGGCACAAAGAGCATCATGAATTTGAAGATAGAAAGCATACCCATGTTCATGAATAAGAAGAGTAGTCCTGAAAGGACAAAAGGTAGTCCAATCAGTGCAATTCCTGAAACAATCTTTTTCTCTTTGATGCGTTCAATTCCGTAGAGACAAACCGTGATTAAGAACATGGTTGCAAAGATATTGTTGATGATGATCGATCCGTTTGGATTTGGAAAGACGCTATTCATCAGGCTATTGCCAAGTGCCATGCCCACAGACCATAGGTAGAGTCTAAGCATATATTTTTTTCGGTTACTTGTATGGTAGAAACCTTCTGCAACGATGAAGATGAAGATTGGGGCTGAGAGTCTACCAAGCCAGTTGAACCATATTGGTATATCAAAAGCCCCCCATAGAAAGCTTGCTATATGATCAAAGGTCATCAAAATCAGTGCGATGACTTTGAGCTGAAAACTATTGAAGCCATTTTTAATAAAATCCATATTATATCCTCCGTGTCATGTGATAAGCCTATTGTAACCGAAAAAAAGAAAGAATACCTTAGGTTTGTCTTACAGAAGTCTTACAGTTTTGTCATCTAAAGGTTTGATTTCAAATTGTACTATGGTACTATAATGAAGAGAGACTATAGAAGACTAGAAGGGTAGGAAGTAAGATGCTAGTAAACAAAGAACATATGCAGATCATTGAAGAACGTTTTGCCCTCGTACGTGAGGCTGCAAAACATAGAGAAGAAGAGCTTTTTGGTGTATTAGAGACATGTACTGAGGATGAGGCCATTTGTCTCAAGTATCTCTATGCCTTTATGCCAGAACAAGACCTTGCCAACCATGATGGGGAGCTTTTCTTGAAATTTGTAAGACAAGCACTCAAAGTACGTCAGATGGTACCTTGGGGAGATCAACTGACAGGTGGGTTATTCTTAAACTATGTACTACAATACCGTATGAGTAATGAAAACATTGCATTTTATAAAGATGATTTCTTTGAAGAACTTTATCCTAGAATTCAAGGGAAGTCTATGAAAGAAGCAGCACTTATTATTAACTACTGGTGTTTTGAAAAAGCAACTTATCAAACAACAGATTCTAGAACAACTTGTCCACTGACAACGCTTCGCAATGCGTTTGGAAGATGTGGTGAAGAGTCAGTGCTTGGCGTAGCAGCGTTTAGAAGTGTAGGGATTCCTGCAAGACAAGCGTACACGCCAAGATGGGCACACTGTGATGACAACCATGCATGGGTAGAGGTATGGACAGATGGTGAGTGGCACTTCTTAGGCGCATGTGAGCCAGAAGCAACACTTGATTCAGGATGGTTCCAACTTTCTGCATCAAGAGGAATGCTCATCCAAAGCAAGGTGTTTGCAACAACTGTAGAAAATGAACTGATCACACGTCAGACAGATAGTGCAACTGAAGTCAATACACTTGATCGCTATGCCAAGACAAAAGCGATTACAGTAACTGTACAAGATGAGGCGGGAGTACCTGTAGTAGGTGCAGGCGTACGCTTTGAAGTGGTGAATTACTCAGAACTCTTCCCACTGACAGAACTTGTAACAGATGAAAAAGGCCAGGCACACTTCACAACTGGGTTTGGGGACCTTGTGATCTATGTACATAAACACGGTATTGCAACTTACGATCAGATTGATGTGCGTCTAGCAGATGCACTCACTGTGACACTTGTAGATAGAGCGCGTACACATGGTCTAGTGGAGACGCTGACACTGGTACCACCAACAGGTGCATCACCAGATGAGAATGCAGTAGATGAAGAAACAAAAGCACGTCATCAAGCGGCACATACACATGCCCAAGACACACGTAATGCTTTTGTAGCCACATTCTACCTTGGGGAAAGAGCAGTAGAGTGGGCGAAAGACTATGCACCATTTGAAGAAGGTGTAGCAAGGCATCTTGAGTCAGCGCGTGGTAACTATGAAGAGATCATGGCATTCTTCCAAGATGAGGAGACAAAGGCGCTTCTTGAATACAAAGTGAAAATGCTAGATACCCTCAATACAAAGGATCTCTCAGATACAAGTTGTGAGACGCTCAAAGCACATCTTCTTGGGGCTATGACTTATGAGGGGACTGTAGAGGAAGCAATCTTTATCAAAGGCATCTTAGCACCACGTATTGCAACAGAGAAGATTACACCTTATCGTCAGGGACTTATGCAGATGCTTACAGACGCACAAAAAGAAGCGTTTAGAGCAAACCCAAGAACAATCTATGATTACTTAGATGAGACAATCCAAACAGCTACAAGTGCTCAAAATGCCTTTTTATGTGCACAACCTGTAGGACTGATGAAGGTCAAATACGGTCATATAGCAAGTAAGAAAATCTTATTCGTAGCAATCTGTAGAACACTTGGGATTCCAGCTTGCCTAAGCAAAGCAAATGGTAATATGAGCTACTACAATGCAGGTGCTTGGACTGAGATTGAAGTAGGCGCAGCCAAAGAAGAAGTCATTAAGAACAGTCATCTTGTACTCAAAGCAGAGGACGACACTGTCTATGAATATAGAAAGAACTATACAGTAGGACGCTATGCAAACGGACTTTACCACACACTTCACCTCGGAACAGGTGACTGGAGTGAAGGTCAAGTAAGCTACCAAGTGGAAGAGGGTGCATACCGTATTACAACTGTAAATAGAGATGCAAATGGTACAGTGTATGCAAAGCTCTACTATGTAGATGTGAAAGAGAATGAAACTGTAACAGTAGGAATCTCATTAGCGGCAGTCGATACAGCCGGTGGTAAGACTGTAACAGTAGATGAAGTGGCATTTGTAGATGCAGAGGGTGCGGCGCACAAACTCTCAGAAGTAACAGGTGAGAGCCGTAATATCGTAGCCTTCCTAGATGCAGGTGCAGAGCCAACAGAGCACTTACTCAATGAGATGATTGGTGCGAAGGAGCAGTATATGGAGCAGCAGCCAAACGTGGTATTGGTTGTAGAAGAAGCTTCAGACATTGCAAACCCAACACTTGTCAAAACATTAGAAGCCTTACCATTTATTAAGGTTTATGTAGGCTATGACAAGGCAGCGCTTGCTTATCTCTATGAAGGGTATGACATCTTAGATAAGAAGCTACCACTTGCATTTGTGATGAATAAACCAATGACAGCATGTATGGCAATTGCCGGTTACAATGTTGGGATTGGGACAATGCTTCTCAAATACCTAGAGGCATAGTCTATAGGGCGTCAGAAGTAAGCAGTACTAATAGCGGATAACAAAAACTAGGACTAGTAATAGTTCTAGTTTTTTTGTTGAGTGATCCATGAGACAGGGTAAGGTTCTAATCCTATATTTTAAGTTGTGCCTATTCATGTTATACTAGATACTGACAAAAGTGCGAGAAACAAAGGAGATTTGATTAGTGAAGACAACAATCTATTTGACGAGACATGGACAGACAGAATGGAATCTTGAAAAAAGATTACAAGGTAGAGGCAACTCACCACTTACAAAAGATGGCATTGAGCGTGCGCAGGAGCTTGCAGCGCGTATTCAATCTTTACCAATAGATGTGATTTATGCAAGTCCAATTGAGCGCGCTTACCATACAGCAGAGATTCTAAAAGGTGATCAGGATGTGGCACTCATCTGCCACGATGGATTGATGGAGATGAGCTTTGGTGACTACGAAGGGCATAAGACAGAAGAGATTACAAAAGAGAACCCCGCATGGGATATCGACCTGATTATGCATGGTGATACGCAGATGTGTGCACCAAATGGTGAGACTTTAGAGGCGGTACGTGAGCGTGTCAAAGATGCAATGGATACGATTATTGCAGCGCACAGAGGTGAAACTGTACTGATCGTTGCACATGGGATCACACTCAAAGCCCTCATGTATTACTTCAAAGATGCAGAAGTGAATGCGGAAGTTATGGGACAAGCGACACTTACAAAAGTATGTGTAGGCGAGGAAAGTGAATTTGAGATCGTCTTTAAAAATGATAATAGCCACTTTACAGTGAATACGCAGCAAAGTGGATGGTAGTCAGCAAGTAGCATGCCGTGTGGTCATGCTACTTTTGTCTTAGGTGGCGATCAAGATTGGTAAGTTAAATAATCAGTCAAAGCGAGGAGGTTAGATAATGGGCGATACAATAGGTAAGGTAGCAGAGCGGGTAGGGCTGAGTGCACATACACTCAGATATTATGAAAAAGAAGGACTCTTGCCTCATGTAAAGAAGAATGAGCAGGGCATTCGAAGCTATGAGGAAGATGATATTATCTGGATCGAGCTGATCAAATGCCTTAAGGAGACGGGGATGTCTATTGGTGAAATTCAGCAAATCGTCACCTTGAGTCTAGCGGGAGAAGGCACGATTCCAGAGCGTAAGACAATTTTAGAAAACCACAAGGTCAAACTTCAAGAGCAGATGGCGGCGCTTCATAGAAGCATTGCAAAGATCGATAAGAAGTTAGACTGGTACAATGGGAAAAATACGGATTGCTAAATAGCAAAAAGAGGTTGACTTAGAGTTTACTTTAAGGTGTAAGCTAAGGGTATAAGCGCAAAAGAAAGGTAGTGGAAACATGTTTAACTTTACTTTTTATAACCCAACAAAAATTGTTTTTGGAAAAGATACAATCGGAGAACTTGCCAATCTTGTACCACAAGATGCCAAAGTACTCGTTACATATGGCGGCGGCAGTGTAGAAAAGTTTGGAACACTTGATCAGGTACGTCAGGCACTGGGGGCACGTACATACTTTGAGTTTGGTGGGATTGAGCCAAACCCCAAATATGATACACTCATGAAAGCGGTAGAAATTGTAAAAGCAAATGGCGTCGACTTCTTACTTGCAGTAGGCGGTGGATCTGTTATGGATGGAACAAAGTTTATCTCCCTTGCTGCCACTTATGGTGGGGAGAATCCAGAAGATCTCTTTGACTATGATGAAGTCCCTGTATCTGTTGCACAAGGAATCCCTCTTGCGACAGTGGTGACACTTCCAGCCACAGGGTCAGAGATGAACAACGGGGGTGTGATTAGTTCGCGCCGTGGTAAGCTTGCGATCTTTAGCCCAAATAACTACCCAGTATTCTCAATCTTAGATCCACAGCTGACTTATACATTACCTGCTACACAAGTAGCCAACGGGATCATTGATACATTTATTCATACAGTGGAGCAGTATGTGACACTTCCAGCTGAAGGCCGCTTCCAAGACCGCACAGCAGAAGGGATCTTACAAACACTTGTTGAAATCGGTCCAAAGACGCTTGCAGACCCTACAGATTATGATGCACGTGCAAACCTTGTATGGTGTGCAACAATGGCACTGAATGGGTTGATTGGTGCAGGGGTACCACAAGACTGGACGACACATATGATTGGCCATGAGCTGACAAACCGATTTGGAATTGATCATGGCAAGACACTTGCCATCTTGCAGCCAGCGATCTGGAAAGTACGCCAAGAGGCCAAAGAAGCGAAACTTGTACAATACGCAGAGCGCGTATGGGGCATCACTGAAGGCACAACTGCGCAGCGTATCGCTCAGGCAATCGATCAGACACGCGCATTCTTCGAAAGCCTTGGTGTAGCGACTTACCTTGCAGACTACGGTGTAAAGGCAGTGCATATCGATGAGATCATCGCTGCGCTAGAAGCACACGGTATGACTGCTTTATCTGAAACAGGCGAAGTTACCCTAGAAGTGAGCCGTCAGATTCTAGAGGAAGCATTAACAAAATAGAGACGAGAAAAGGTCATTGAGATACCTTAGGGTATCTTAATGACCTTTTTGTTGAAACTTAAATATAAATTCAATATTTTAAATTTATAAAGTTATACGAAAAAAGTAGAATAATGGTATACTTGAGGTATAGTAGAAGGGGTGAGGGGTATGAATAAAGATATTGGAAATTATAGAGCCAATATTAATTTTATAGTAGAAGTATTTCCCAAGGTATACTGGGTTCCAGTATGTTCGCTTGGGGGGACTCGCTATACAAATCAAGAAATACGGAAGTTGGTGACGCTATCGCCTGAAGATAAGTATAAGCAGATCGCAAACTTATATGAAGCGCTGCAGTTATTTATAACTTCAGAATTTAAAGGTGTGTTAGATAATCAGACACACATAATAAGCCAAGATGAAGAACAATGGGAAATATGGCAAACACATACTTCAGGCAAGGATGCATTGAGATCAAATCAGGGATGTTGTGCGACCGACACAAATTGGCTAGCATACTTATTAAAGGATAAATATGAAGATATAGGTGCATTTGGTTATAGTATTGAAGATGGAAATGGCCATGTAACAAGTTATATTAAACATAAAGGCTGGTATTATTTTATTGATTTTATGTTATGTAGGCCAGATTCGTTGGAATATTGTTGTATTGAAAATGGAAGTAAAGAAGAGTTGCTTAGCAAAGAATGGGGAGGTAGCTTGTTTAAATGCAAAGAACCTATAGATTTTGTGAAATTTACTCTTGAAAGATGCTCAAGTAAAAAAAGAGAGGTACCTATAGTCTTTCATATGAGAAGATGTAACGAAGTTACTGCGTCAGGCGCAAAAAGGACTTCTGAAGGTATAACTTTCCTCGTACCAAAGCGAGATAATCCTGAAGTACTTTATATCAATCAAAATGCAAATGTAGAGGTTCAATTGGTAGATCAAATTAACCTATTTTAATAGGTAAATGAGGGTTTGTATTTTTGGAAATGAAGCATTTAAAATAGCGAGTATCGCATGGTAAAAGGGAGGGCAGTAATGGGAGAAAATAAAACAAACTGGGGACAATCTGTTGCTGGAGTAGTTGTGAAAGATGGGAAGGTTTTGTTGGCACGGCATACATATGGTAATGGTAACGGGATGCTGATTGTCCCAGGGGGCTATGTGAACCATAGTGAAACACCCCAAGAAGCGCTTAAAAGGGAATTTCTTGAAGAGGTGAGTATTGTTATTGAACCAAAGGAAATAATAGGCATTCGCTTTAATTTCCATGATTGGTATGTGGTATTCTCGGCTGATTATGTGAGTGGAGAAGCACAAACAGACCATGCTGAAAATAGTGAGGTGGTATGGATGGATCTTGAGGAAGTAATGGAGAGAGAAGATATTCCAGAACTCACTAAGCAATTGGTAGAGTGTGCAAAGAGTGTTCATAATGGACTTGTGCCAATGAAATATACTGGGAATTTGAAGCATGGTCCTTCCTCTTTTTATGGTATAAAGTAGAGTTGTGTTAGCGCAAAGTATTTGACCAAACAGGCAGAGATTTCAACTGAAGTCTCTGTCTGTTTTATTGAGTATAAATAAATGTAAATTATAAAAATATTGAACTTTAGTTAAAAATATATTAACATGAAAATACTTTTGCTTTTGTGTAAATGGAAAAGTGGGATAACGAAGAGGGGTAGGTGAGACAATGAGTCAAAAAGAGGAGCGGAAGAAACCTCAGTATAACGTCTTTCAGAATACGGTATTTACAGTAAGGAAACTATGGGAATGGAACAAGGCGAGTTTGTTCTATATTTTTGGGAATATTCCTGTGATCGTGTTGCTACCACTGTGTACAGTGTATCTCCCGAAGGTAATTGTAGGGGAGATTGAGAATGGGCAGACGCCGATACATATGATGGGTGCAGTGGGCGGCATAGCCATAGCGATGCTCGTTCTGAGTGTACTGCAACAACTCGTTCAGGCCAAGATGAGCTTGCATACGCTGACGGTGACGCAGAAGATGCAGGGGATGATTGCTTCCAAGGCGATGGCGATCCCTTATGAGCAGCTCGATCAGCCGAAGACACAGGTGATGATTCGTAAGGCGTATGATCTTGCGGCGGCAGGGGAGACCGAGGGGATGTTGGCACTGCCAGTAACCTTTACAACTATTATTGCCAATGCGCTAGGGTTCATGATCTACACGGGGATATTAGGTTCACTCAGCCCATGGATCATCGTATTTATCATAGGGAGTACGATCATCAGCTATTTTGTCAGTACAGCGGTCAATAAGTGGGTATTTAATAATAGGGACAAGTGGCTTAAGCTTGATTTGAAACTTGCATATCTGACTTACAAATCAGGTTCTTTTGAGACGGCAAAAGATATCCGTCTTTATCGCATGAAGCAGTGGTTCCACGATGCTTTTGCGCACTTTATGAAAAGAAGAATCAAGTGGACAGTGAAGATGCAGCTTTTTTATTTCCTCAACAATGGTGTTGAGGCATTCTTTGTCCTTCTAAGAGATGGTATTGCATACGGCTATTTGATTTATCTGGTATTTAATAGCAATCTGTCTGTTGCGGATTTTGTGCTCTACTTTGGGGTGATCGGAGGCTTCTCCAACTGGTGTATGACCATCATCGGAAGTCTAGCCAAGCTCAATGGCCTTAACTTCAATATCTGTGACCTGAGAACCTATCTTTCCTTGCCTGAATATGCGCAGGAGGTCGGACGATGTGAGGTGCCAGATACTGAGAGCGGACCTTTTGAGATTGCACTCAAGAATGTGAGCTATTGCTATGAAAGTGAAGAAGCAGCGACGATCAAGCAGATTAATCTCGTGATCAAACCAGGAGAAAAAATCGCAGTTGTGGGAGCAAATGGTGCTGGAAAGACGACGTTTGTGAAGTTGATTGCAGGACTTTATACACCTACAAGTGGGCAAGTCTATGTGGATGGCAAGAATATAGCGGATTACAACAAAGAAGATTACTATAGGCTTTTTGCACCAGTATTTCAAGATCTACGCTTATTGCCTATTTCAATCAAGCAGAACATCACTTTGTGTGAGGCAACTGAAGTAGATTATCCAAGGCTTGCAATCTGTATGAGGCTTTCTGGAATGGATGAAGTGGTGGCGAAGTTTGCAGAGGGACTTGATACCTTACTGGTTCGAGACATGAATGAAAAAGCGGTTCAGCTCTCTGGGGGAGAGGAACAAAAATTGATGTTAGCACGGGCACTTTATAAGGATGCACCGATCATGATTTTGGATGAACCAACAGCAGCGCTCGATCCGATTGCTGAGAATGCCATGTATCTCAAGTACAATGAACTGACCAAGGATAAGACATCTTTATTTATCTCTCATCGCCTCGCAAGTACTAGATTCTGTGATCGTATTATTCTCATGGAAAATGGTGAGATTCTAGAAGTGGGTACACATGAGGCGCTTCTTGCAAGAGGTGGCAAATACGCAGAGATGTTTGAAGTACAAGCACAGTACTATAAAGAGAGTGAGACAGACGAAGAAGGGGGGCAGATCGCATGAGGCTAATCTTAAGAGGGCTAGGTGTTATTCGTAGGCTGCAACCAGGGATGCTACTTGTCACAGTGGCATCGGGTGTATTTTCTTCTATCGTCCCATTTATTACTATTTATTTTTCGTCTCAGATCATTACAGAATTGGGACGTGTGGATCGGCAGATTGAGCGTGTAGTAAGCTACGCCATACTGACAGTTGTTTTGAATTTTATCTGTAGACTGCTAGCTAATGGGCTCAATCAGATGTTTGATACATATCAATATATGCTGGGACATAAAAAGGAACTAGATGTGGCAGCCAAAGGTTATGAACTTGATTATGGGGATATGGATGATGCACGTGTCAGACAGCTCAGAGAGAAGCTCAATAGAGGGCGCTATAGACGAGGTGTCATGGGAATCGTCTTTGGACTAAGAACACTGACGCTCCATACGTGTTCTGTTGTTATTTCAATTGCTTTGATGGTGGAGTTGTTTGTAGCGAGGGCATCAGGTGAAAGTACATTGACCCAGGTGATCAATTCACCTTTAACGGGGATAGGTATTTGTTTATTGCTATTAGGATCTATTGCCTACTCGGTCAAGACCAATGCCATCACACAAAAGAAACAGTTTGAAGTGATGAACAAGGCGGGCAAGCATTATAATTATGATCGGTTCTATACCTACACATTAGGAACAGAGTACAATGCAGGTAAAGACATTAGGCTTTACCATCAAAAGCAGATGATTACACAGCGACTAGGCTATCATCTTCAAAAAATAGTAGATCTAGAAAGTATTGTCCCTTCGCTTAATGCAAAATACTGGACGATTGGGGCATGCATCCAAGTTACGGTGAATATTATCATCTACCTCTTTGTGGGGCTCAAAGCGCTAGCAGGGGCATTTGGCGTGGGTAATATTGTGCTTTATACAGGAGCGATCACACAGTTTGGGATAGGCTTTACCGGGATGATGCAGGACTTATCCAACCAGAAACAAAATGCGGATTATCTCGGTTGGTACTTTGACTTCTTGGATTTACCAAATCGTAAGGAGTCTGGTACAAGGCCGATTGATCTTGAGACAGTCAAAACAGCTGAGATTACATTTAAGGATGTGAGCTTCAAATACCCAGGAACTCAGCAGTATAGCCTAGAACATATCACGATACGGTTTAAGGTAGGTGAGCGTGTGGCAGTAGTTGGCAAAAATGGCTCGGGGAAGACCACCTTCATCAAGCTGCTTTGTAGACTTTATGACCCGACTGAAGGTGAGATTCTCCTCAATGGAATCAATATCAAAGAATATCGCTACCAAGATTATTTGGCAGCCTTTTCTGTGGTATTCCAAGATTTCAATTTGTTCTCCTTTACACTTGGGGAAAATATTGCAGTATCTTCTGAGTATGAGGAAGAGCAGGTTGCAGATTGTATCAAGCGTGCAGGGCTTGAAAGCCGTATGGCGAACTTCCCAGATGGGCTTGCAACGCAGCTCTACAATGAGTTCTCAGAAGAGGGTGTGGAGATCTCAGGGGGAGAGGCGCAGAAAGTAGCTATTGCGCGTGCGCTGTATAAGGATGCACCATTTATCATACTAGATGAGCCGACAGCTGCACTTGATCCGCTGGCTGAGGCGGATCTCTATACAAGGCTCAATGAAGACTTGATTCAGAACAAGACGGCTGTCTATATTTCACACCGCCTATCAAGCTGTTGCTTCTGCAATCAGATTGCAGTATTTGACCGTGGGCAGCTAATTCAGCATGGGACACACAAAGAGCTTCTTGAAGATGAAAGGGGTTTGTACCATGAGTTATGGCATGCACAGGCTCAGTATTATGAATAGAACGACATGAAGGGCTCCTTTGATCAGGAGCTCTTTTACTATAGAATTTTTTAGCAATCCTTGGTCATACTAAAGGTCATATGAAGTAATGAGGAGGCAAGAGATGAATGATTTACTAGAAAAAGGAGCAGTGCTTCAGCGCGACAAAGAAACCTACGCCATAGCACCTCACCTGACAGGTGGTCTGGTGACGCCCGAACAGCTACGGACCATTGCGGATGTCGCTGAGAAGTATGGCGCCGCAGCACTGAAGGTAACTGCAGCACAGAGAATTGCGATCGTAGGGCTTCGGGAAGAAGACATAGATGCTGCGTGGGCTGATCTTGGAATGAAGCCTGGCGCAGCCATTGGGCTATGTGTGAGAAGTGTGAAGATCTGCCCGGGGACGACTTTTTGTAAACGTGGACTCAATGACTCGGTGGCAGTAGGTTCAAAACTTGATACGATTTATCATGGACAAGACCTACCTAATAAGCTTAAAATAGGAGTAAGTGGTTGTCCGAATAGCTGCTCCGATAGTCATACAAGAGATATCGGTCTGATTGGGACATCCAAAGGATGGCGCGTCTATGTAGGCGGCAAGGGTGGACGCAAGCCACGTCTAGGGGATCTCTTGGTGCCTTTGGTGCAAGAAGAAGCGCTCTATGGGCTGATTCACCAAATCATCGACGTGTATGCAAAAGAAGGCGAGCAGCATGAGCGCCTTGGTGACTACATTGATCGTGTAGGATTAGAATATTTTAAACAACAACTTCATATTGAATAACTTACTTTAATCACTTATAGCATAATCATACTATAGGTGATTTTTTTTAGGGGGCGATGCGGGGGATGAAAAAAGGGAAAATAGGGGAATTGCTCAGATGGTTACCACTTGTAGGGATGATTGTGGTGGTCTTGGTTGCGCGGTTCAATATGCGGCCAAGAAGCTTTGATCAATTAGATGGGGCAAGAACCTCGCAAGAGCGGGAGAGCTATTATGTTTGGATCAATGGCTGGGATAAGGGAAAACACTATGAGAGTAAGGGGTATATACCGAAGCCATATGTAGCACCATTACTAAGAGATTTGGAGCGGATCACATACCGTAAGGTGGAGAATCAGCCGACCTATAGCTTATCAGATGGTGGGTACTACAATTTTTGTATCGAGTGGTACATAGGGGAAGATCCGTTGGAAAGTTATACACTAACCCTAACACGAGGGGGTTATCTAAGACTTGATTGGGGAGAAAGATGGTACAGGATGGATCTTTCAAGGGATGAAATAGAGGTTTTTATGAAGTACTACAAAAACTTGTTAAGCCAAGGATTTACAAGGTGAGCAAGGGAAAATCACAAAAGTGGGGATAGAAAAGGAGACAAAACTGATGATTAAATGTGCAACAACAAAGGAAAGTTTAGAAGTAGCAGGGTTGGCCCTTAAATTATGGCCAGAGCATACCCTTGAGGCATTAAATGAAGAGATGGTAGGTTATATTGAAGGAGAGTATTCCGCGGTATTTCTTGCTTATGAAGGTGATGTGGCAATTGGTTTTGCACAGTGCCAGCTTCGCCACGACTATGTAGAAGGCACACAGACCAGTCCTGTGGGCTACCTAGAAGGGATCTTTGTGGATCAAGCTTACAGGGGAAAAGGTGTAGCATCGACACTTCTAAGCGCATGTGAAGCATGGGCGAAGGAAAGAGGGAGTACAGAATTTGCAAGTGACTGTGAATTGACGAATGAAGGAAGTCTGAGGTTCCATCTCAAACTCGGATTTATAGAGGCTAATCGCATTATTTGTTTTACTAAAAAGATCAGTAACATGTAAATAGTAGGCAGTAGAAGGGGGATCGTGTATGGGGAAAAGAAAAATAGTGGCCATAGCCTTTGGGGTCATCGGCATCACCTATCTCATTTATTCCTGGGTGAAAGGTGAATTCTCTACGCTAGGCATGGCTGGGTTGGATTTACTCTTGGCGGGTATGTATGGTATTCAAAGCTACGATTATTATAAGATACAGGATAAAAAGAATTTTTGGTTTTATATAGTGATGAGTGGCATATGGGTGATCTTAGGATTAGCCAATCTGAGTAGTTATTTTGCGTAAAAATAGGGATGTGTTGTGGGGAAAAAGAAGGAGTATACATATGAAAAAAGTTTTGAAGTGGGCGTATTTTTGGAGAATCTTAGTGGTATTTGGCGTGCTTAATCTCATCAACATTTTAGTTGTTGATGGTGGGGCTGGTATGGAACCAGTTTGGATTGGGATTATTGGTGTGAGCGTCATATTATCTTTTGACAAACCTTTGAGATGGCTCTTTGGTAACAAGTATATCAAAGGTTTGTTTTGGGGAGGCGTAAGTGTTTTCGTTGTGATAGAAGGATTGATTATTTCTCAAAGTATGGCGCTTGAGATCCCAGCAAATAGTGACTATCTGATCGTATTAGGCGCAAGAGTGAGAGGGGAGACACCTTCATTGGCATTACAACATAGATTGGATGTGGCTTACGATTATTTGAAGCGTAATTCCAATACGCAGGCGATATTGACAGGTGGACAAGGGAGTGGTGAGGCAATCACTGAAGCAGAGGCGATGAAAAGGTACTTGGTGCAAAAAGGTATACCTTCAGAGCGCCTTTTGCTAGAAAATCGTGCAACGGATACAGTAGAAAATCTTACTTATTCATTTGAAATGTTAGGTGATCGCGCAGAAAATCCTGACGTGATAGTAGTGACGAGTAGCTTTCATATTTTGAGGAGTAAGATTATTGCGAGAGAATTGGGGTGGCAAGTAGAAGGGATCGGAGCACAGACACTACCATTTCTGATTCCTACCTATTATTTGAGGGAGTTTTTTGCGGTAGTAGCAGAAATAATTTTTTGATAGAAGGATAATTGACTCTCCCCTCAACTGTAATGTTATGGTTGGATTATAAGATATGTGGTCATTAATTATATAATAAAATGACTCAAAGAAAGTGTGGGTGAGTTTATATGTACAGAATTGGAGAATTGTCAAAACTCTGTAAGATACCGGTGAAAACATTAAGATATTATGACGGTGAGGGGATACTTGTCCCAGATAAAATTGATCCATATACAGGGTATCGCTATTACTCGGCTGCCCAGTTAATGACATGCAATAGAATATTAGCTTTAAAAGAACTAGGGTTTACCTTAGAAGAAATCAAAAAACAACTTTATTCTGAAAAGCGCATAGATACCCTTGATCTGATTACTATAAAAGAGAGAGAGTTGCGGGATATCATTGTACAGACAGAGCAAAGGCTGAAAAAGCTCAGTGAGATTAAAAGAGGGATAACAACTGGTGAAGAGTACTTAGTTGATATTATTAATCGAAAAATGAATGGATTTACAGTCATTTCACTAAGAAAAATTTTTAAAACTAAGAGAGAGGCAATTGAGCAGATAGAGGAGATGAAAAAGTGGTTGCCAGCCAATGTAATAGGGAAGAAAAGCATAATTATTAATTATGAAATAGAATATACAAGCAATTATTTTGATCTTGAAGTTTGTCTTGAGATTACAGGGCAAATACCTACACAAGGTAAGTACATTCAGCGATGTATAGAAACACCATTTGATGTGCTTACTCTTGCTTGTAAACAGGATGAACTTGAACAATCGTATGACCTATTGACTAAAGAAGTAGAACAAACACATGCTCAGGTTGTGGGTCCATTTTATGAGGTATATCACGAGGGGAACACTGTTGAATTGAGTGTACCTATATGGCCGTTGAATGCACACAGTAATATAAGGCATATTGATGATATTGACATACCTTTTGAAGAGGATCAGGAGGTTGTTGGGTATTGGGATGTTGTAGACTGCGTACCTACTAAAACCCACTTCAATCCTAATAAAGTAAAATATTCGGGTGAAAAAGTATTTAAAGAATTCTATTTCCTTCCTAAGGGAGAACGCTATTGGTGTTTTAGTTGGACTAAAGGTTATTTAATGTATCAATCAAGTGAGGGGACGACTTGTAATAGGTACGAAATTTGCAAAATTAATGATGAAATCTACATGTACTTAGAAATGAAAGGCGGGGAATATATCTATCAAGGGGGGCAGCCAGAATATTTAATTTTAAAACAAATTAATAATAAAGAATATAAGGTATCAGAGTTAGCCGTAAAGGATGAGATAGATTATAAATTTATAGTAGATGAGGAGATTTTGGGGAAATGGGTAAGCGTAGATTTCCTTGAAAATAAAACTGAATTTGTACCGAATCAAAAGAAGTTCCTAGGGGTACTTTGGTGTGAATGGTTGCTGTTTGAAGTGGATGGAACATTCAGGGGGAAATATAATGGTAGAGAAATTTATTTTCCTGAAAGATTCGTGTGGACAAAGGGGTGTAAAATTGACTTAAAAGAAAGTATCGCTGAAGATTATCATATAGAAAGGCTGAATAACCAAGACTATTTATTTGTGATGTGTAAAAATGGTGATTACATTTATGGAGGGCGTCAACCTTGGTATTGGGTATTTACTAGGGAGTTAACGTCCTAAACGGATGATATTGGCTTGATGATGTATAGTGCTTTTAGGTATTCATCATTTAGATGTGGTTTATAATAAAGGAAAGCCCCTTTGGATAGCGATTTTTCAAGGAGCTTTCCTTTATTATTATAAGCATATATAGTGTCTGAGCTGAACTTAAGCTGGGGATACTTTGAATAGATGACAGTTTGAGACTAAATTCTCTCTAATTTGCGAGGATAGGTTGAAACTTTTGTCAACCCATATTAAAATGAGGAATAGAAAAGTGTTGAAAGGAAAATAAAATACCTCATGAATAAGATCAGTATGTCAGAACAAGAGACATTTGAAATAGGATATGAAATTGGAAAGGCTGCCAAAGCGGGAGATATCTTTTGCCTTATCGGAGATTTAGGTGTAGGGAAGACTGTATTTTCTAAAGGGTTTGCACAAGGGATAGGGATTGATGAGCATATCACAAGTCCGACATTTACAATCGTGCAAGTATATGATGGTGAGAAGCCGCTTTACCACTTTGACATGTACCGTATCGAAGACATTGATGAGTTGGAGATGATCGGATACGAAGAGTACTTCTTTGGGCAAGGGATTTGCCTGGTAGAGTGGGCGAACAATGTAGAAGAGGCAATTCCAGAGGATGCCAAGTGGATTTATATCGACAAAGATTTAGAGCAAGGTTTTGACTATAGAAAAATAACGATAAAGTAGGTGTAGGACATGAATATATTAGCGATTGATGCTTCTGGTGTGGCAGGAAGTGTAGCATATTTAAGCGATGGTAAATTGGTAGGTGAGTATTATATCTGTCACAAGCTCACTCATTCTGAGACGATTATGCCAATGATGGAACATCTCAAAGAGTTAATTGGACTCGAACTTGATGGGATTGATGCAGTGGCAGTGACAAGTGGCCCAGGATCATTTACAGGGCTTCGTATCGGCGGGGCGACAGCAAAGGCAATCGCCATGGCACTTGACGTGCCAGTGATTGGTATCCCAACACTGGATGTGCTAGCGCACAATATCACACATACACCCTATGTAATCTGCCCAATCATGGATGCAAGACGTCAGCAGGTATACACTGCGACTTACCAGTGGCAACAAGGTAACATGATGCCACTCAGCGCGCACGAAGCTATCGTAATTACAGAGCTTCTAGAGCGTATCAAAGATCAAGAAGTGGTCTTTGTAGGTGATGGAATTGATGTGTTCAAGGAGCAGATTCTTGAGGCAATGGGCGATCGTGCACACTTTGCACCAAGCTATATGACAATGCAAAGAGCCAGCGTACTTGCGGCACTTGCAGCGGTTAAGTTTGAAGCGGGTGAAGTGGTACATGC
>JBOFIR010000228.1:0-8728 GCA_051650265.1 Cellulosilyticaceae bacterium | reverse complement strand
GCCTCACCAAAGATGCAAGAAGTCAAAGCATGTTATCAGAACTTCAAGATCGCAGTGACTGAAACAACAGCTACGATTACGAGCAAAAATCTCTTTGTAGGAACGAAGGATCTGTCACTTTACTATGAAGTGATGAAAGGTGAATCATGTATCTGCTTTGGAAATATGGATGTAGATGTCCCTGCTGGAGAGACACGTGAAGTGGCACTACCAATCAAGAAAGAACTGGCTGCAGGTGAATATAGTGTGACGGTGTCCCTCAGACTTAAGGCACCTACACTATGGGCGGAAGCGGGACATGAGGTGGCATTTGGACAGTATGTTTATGCCAATGAAATGATCAAAGAAGAAGAGAAGAAAAAGATCACTGTGATCAGTGGACTTTCTAACTTTGGTGTGCGAGGAGATGGCTTCCATGTGATCTACTCAACAGTCTATAGTGGACTGATCTCATACAAGCGTATGGGCAAAGAACTGATCGAACGTGTACCAAGAGCCAACTTCTGGCATGCACCAACAGACAATGACCGTGGCAATCGTATGGGGCATCGCTGTGCACCATGGAAAGTAGCAAGCCTGTATGCAACTGTAGCAGACATCAAAACTTCATGGGATGACTATAGTGCATCTATCTGTTATACCTATAGCTTACCAATTCCAGGTAATGCCACATGTAAAGTAACTTATACCACTTATGGCAATGGCGAGATCAAAGTGGCTATGGACTATGCAGGTGTAGCAGATCTCCCAGAGATGCTAGACTTTGGGATGCTCTTTGTGATGCCGAAGGCATACAATGAAGTGAAGTGGTATGGCTATGGACCAGATGAGAACTACTGTGACCGTAGACATGGCGCAAGACTTGGTGTCTACAATCACAGTGTTACAGCGAATATGACACCATACACCATTCCTCAAGAGTGTGGTAATCGTACAGGTGTGAGATGGGCAGAAGTAACAGACCATAGAGGGAGTGGGATGCGCTTCCAAGCAGAAGGGGAGATGAATTTCTCATTCTTACCATATACACCACACCAGATTGAAGAAGCAGCGCATCACTATGAGTTGCCACCAGTGACACAGACAGTGATCAAAACATCAATGAGACACTCAGGTGTAGGTGGTGATGATAGCTGGGGCGCTAGAACGCACCCAGAGTATTGCTTGCCAGCACAAAATGATTATCACTTTGAAGTGACCATCAAAGCAATATAGATCCTATGAAAATACCCCATAAGAAGTCGCTTTAAAAGTGACTTCTTATGGGGTATTTATGTTTATAATTCTACAGTTTGACCGCTGAGGCGTGACTCTTCTGCGGCGAAGGCGAGGAGGTGACTCTGCACAGAGACATCGATAGATGTGAGTGAAGAGGACTTCTTGCCTGTAGCTAAGAGCTTCACGAAGTCGGAGACGATGCCGAAGTCGCCACCACCGTGACCTGACTTAGAGCGGTGTGGATAGATCACGTCTTTGCGACCAGATACGAAATCATAGATTTCGATTACATGCTCGTCGCCAAACATGACGCGGATCTCACCTTTGGTACCCATGAGCTTCATGGTACGGCTAAAGTCGTGTGTGAAGGCGCACATAGAGAATGTCACAGTCATGTCATTGTCGTAGTTCATATTTACCACTTGGTGGTCTACTACGTCGTTGTCACAACGGAATACGCAGCGTCCGTAGTTGCTATAGTGAAGTGCGCTAGAGATATCTTTTGCAGACTTAGGATTCATGCAGAAGTCTGTGCAGCCCCAAAGCTTTTCTTTGACGTAGACACGTGATGCATTGTATGGACAAGTGTCCCCAGATGGGCAACCATCCATGCAGTACTGTGGTGCACCTTCTGGCATATTGGCTTCGCAGAAGTAGCTGAGGTGTCCAAATGAAGACACGCCTGTACACTTGGCATCAGCAAGCCATTGGATGATGTCTAGGTCATGACATGATTTGGCAAGGATCATCGGATTGCTCTCCTTGCTATTGCGCCAGTTACCGCGTACGAAGCTGTGTGAGTGATGGATGTGGTGAACGTTCTCACAGTGTGTGAGTGTCATCACTTTGCCGATGCGCGCCTCATCCATGAGTGCTTTGAGTTCTTTGAAAAGAGAAGTATAGCGCAGTACGTGACAGACCACGACATGGCAGTTCTTTTCATTGGCTTTGTCCTGGATTGCAATACACTCTTCGGCTGTTGGTGCAATTGGTTTCTCAAGTAAAAGATGGTAGCCAAGATCAAGAGCTGCCATAGCTGGCTCATAGTGCATCTGATCTTGTGTACAGATCATAGCTGCATCTGCAAAGCGTGGTACAGCAAGAAGCTCGTCCCAACTGCTAAAGCAACATTCGTCTGGAATATTGTGAAGCTCTTGCATACGTTTTCTTCTTTCTTCAATAGGTTCTGCAACCCCTACAATCTTAAGCTCATCTGGATTTTCTAATGCATAAGGTGAATAAGCGTATCCCCCTCTAAGACCTGCGCCGATCACAACTGCTGTAATTTGTTTCATGATATCCCCCTTAAATTTAATGAAATAATAGTTAAATTATATATTTTTTAGTAAAATTAGTCCATTTAATATGAGTAAAAAGATATATAATTTTAGTCAATTCTTTTCAGATACATCAACAAAAGGAAAATAAAGGTTATTGAGTAGGGATAAAGACTGCAAAAGGACATTTATAGAGATCAAATAAAGAGAGGAGGTGCCTAGATGGAAGAGCTGATCAGTCAAATCGGTAACTTTGGATTTCCTATTGTATTGTCTATGTATCTGCTTGTCCGAATCGAAGGCAAGATGGAGCAGCTCAGCACGAGCATTACCAAACTGACATCTGTACTGGAGAAGGAGAAGTGATTCGCATAAGTCAATTGATCTAACTAATCATCAGCAGGTACTGAACTAGCATATATATGAAATAGAGACAAAGGTAGCCTCGTAAGCTACCTTTTTTCTATGAATAGCAAAAAGGAGGATCTGTATGAATACAGCAGTTTGGATGGATGAAGAACTTGAAGAAGGCTTGTGGCATGAGATGCCTTTTGAGGTGGACGGGGTGACTTACAATGCGCTTGGACAATATTTAATTGCAGAAAAAGCAAGGCTCTTTGAAGATTACCAGTCACTAAAGATGATTTTACATACCTCTGACGTTTTTCGGTTGCAACAACTGGGGGAGCGCATCATACATTTTGATGAAAGTATTTGGCTTGAGCACTATAATGATTTTTTAAACAAAGGGATCTATGAAAAGATCAGGGCGATGAGAAAGTTTTGAGTAAATGGGTATAGAAAATACATGAATCAAGTGGAATGAGACACACTAACTCTAATCAAAATGAGTTAAAGGAGTCTGTGTATGAAAAACTACTTGGATAAATTTTTTATCGTAGATGGGGTGCTTCTTGCAATCATTGGCGCACTCTTTTTTATCAATCCATTGGGGACGCTTATCAGCTTTGAGACGGTGACTGGGATCTTGGTGATTCTTGTAGCAGGTTCGAAGATCTTTAGGGGATGGGAGACACCTCTAAGGATGTATAGTCTCTTATCGGGGATCATCGATATTGCGTTTGGTCTGATCCTTATCTTCTCACCCATTGAGACTATCGAAATGATGTTAGTTGTGTATGGCGCGTGGTCCTTAGTAAGAGGGCTCTATAGTTTGCTATTAGGAATGAAAGCAAAAACTTTTGGATGGAATATCAAATCTTTGGGTACAATAGTTGCTATAGGGATGGGTCTTTTTATTATACTGTGTCCACTGGTATTACTCTTTATAGTCCCTTATGTGCCATATGTGATAGGCGCCTACTTCCTATTCCTTGCCATGAGTGAACTTTATATTGGTTCAAAGATGGTATAAACCTCCTCAAAAACAAAAAAACAAGCTGTCCTAAAGTCATCTACGTGGCTTTAGGGCAGCTTGTTTTTTGTCTATTTAATCTGAGTAAAGACTAGTCTTCACTGATGGGTTCGTAGTCTGAAAGTAAAGACTGCATCTCAAAGATAGTTTTGTTCACCAGTGCAAGACGGGCATGATAGAGTTCATAATTTACATCAGTCCCATGGTCATCCTCTACGATCTCAGAGTAATTCTTTAGATGCTTGGTGAGGAAAGTATACATTCCTACTTGGATGTGCTCTTCTACGAACAAACTATATGGCTTCTGCATGAATGCCACAGCAATCACTTCATAGTCTACCAAAGTCGGCGTCGTCACCATACGGTAGCATGACTGATCGTTGGTATAGTACTGATGATTGCCCGCTGAGTCGATGCGGTATGAGACCTCATTGCCAATCTCTTGGTCCGTCTCAGGATTCTCAAAAGGTGCTTCGCCAATAAACTTGAGCGTCTCATGTGAGAGATCTAGCTCTAGCCAGTAGATCCGAGGCTTGGTCACCATGCGATACTCCAAGAGATCACTAACTGTCTTGCCTATACATTTATCTAATAGGAGATCAAAGAGTTCACCTACTAATATAAAAAGATAATTTATCATTTGTTGTTCCCCCAATAGCCCATATCGTCTATATGCCTAATACTACTACAAAAAGACGGGGATGTGTAGTAGCAAAAAAAAGAGGAAGTGACTCATGTATTACTTGAGCAAAGGTTCAAGTGCCAGGGCAGCAGCAGGGGAAACGTTATAATAGATACTATTAAGGTCTAGGAGTCCAAGGCTTGGGGTATAGAAAATCTGGAATTCATTTCCGTCTGAGAGGACAATGCCAAGGATTACAAATGGTGCATCTTGCAAGGCCTTAAAGTCTATTTGGTCTTCTTGGAGTGGCAAGCTAGGATCTAAGGCAGTGAGAAGCGTACGTGCTTCGGATGCCTCAAGTGTATGGATGATTTCAAAGTCAGTGCTAGAAGTGACTTTAAGCTGATTCACATCCTCATAGATTCTCTTCTTCTCAAAGAAAGTGCCTAGGGAGAGTGACGCTTGCGTATCAATAGGTGCTTCTAGGGAAGGATTGCCCTGTGGCTGTGTTGGTGTAGGGGGTTGCTGAAGGCTTACGCCTATGCCGATCACGACGGCAATACTTGCAGCAAGGCCGAGCCACTGCCTGGCATGGGTAGATTTGCGCTTAGGCGCAAGAGAGATCACAGGTGCTTCTGGCGTTGCTGGCTGCGCCACTTGGGCATCAATCTGTCCTAGGATCTGAGAGAGCATACGGTCTTTTTGCTCAGGCGTTGGGGTTATAGTATCAAAGGTTTGTTTGAGTGTATCATTATTCATAGGAAGTCCCTCCAATCTTAGTTTTGAGTAGTTCGCGTGCCTTCTTGAGGCGAGAGCGCAAGGTAGAGCTATTGAGCTCTAGGATCTGTGCCACCTCGTCTGTGCTATAGCCTTCATAGTAGTAGAGGTAGAGTGGTAATTTATATTTGTCAGGGAGCTGGAGTAGGAGCTCTAGCACCTCGCTGGATTCATCATGGTGGATCTTGTCATGGGTATTTTGGTCAAAGGCAATGCCTTTTTGCCACCAGTGCTTCAGTTGGTTCTTACAGTGGTTCTGTGCGGTCACGATGAGCCAGGCTTTCTCATGCTCTGGGGAGTCGAAGACCATTTGTTTCTCTATGACTTTCATAAACACGGCTTGTACAGCGTCTTCTGTATCTGTCGCATTCTTGAGAAATACAAAACAGATGCGGTAGACCATATCCACGTATTGGGTGTAGAGCCGTGAGACTTCTTGCTTCATACATTCGGTGTCAGCGTACATAGTTGCCTCCTTGGAAAAAATAGTGCATTTACTAGGAATACAATCGAACGCACCATTTTGTTGCGTTTATTATTTAGAATTTCTTTCCAGAGATGTGTTTATACGTCGATGTATTAGAATTTAATATAACTAAAATCTCTTGAGAGAAGGTGTTAAAAAGGGGGTAAAAGGGGTATAATAAAATAAAATTATTAAATAAAGTCAGTTTAGGAGGTAGTATAGTGGATCAGATAAGATATTCCGACATATTTAAGCCGGGTGCATATCCTGAGTATACATATGTTACAAGAAAAACACCTGGTACGCCTTATACGTATGAACAAAGGCTTGAACAGAGTTTGAGTATTGAAGGGTTTTTGACGTCGATAGTAGGTCCGTCAAAAATCGGAAAAACGGTGTTATGTGATAAGGTTATTGGTTTAGAAACAATTATTTCTTTGTCAGGGAATGATTTTAAGAGATCAAGAGATTTTTGGGATGTTATTGCAATGAAGATCGGCTTATCTATGAAAGGTGAATTTGTAGAAGAAAATACGATTAATGGTATAAACCAAGCAATGACGACTACAACTAAACAGCATTATTTAGGAAGTAAGGATAAGGTTGTAAAATTTTTTAAAGAAAATGATAAGGTGTTAGTATTGGATGATTTTCATTATGCGCCAAAAGATATGCAATATGACATAGCATGTCAACTTAAGGATGTCATTCGTACAGGATTTAAGGCCGTCGTGATCTCACTGCCACATCGATCAGATGATACGATTAGATCTAATCCAGATTTGATGGGGCGCGTGAGTTTGATAGAAATGGCACCTTGGACAAAGGAGGAGCTCAAA
The DNA here is from genome assembly GCA_051650265.1 of Cellulosilyticaceae bacterium. Taxonomy (GTDB): domain Bacteria; phylum Bacillota; class Clostridia; order Lachnospirales; family Cellulosilyticaceae; genus JBOFEH01. The sequence continues at coordinate 2,154 of JBOFIR010000228.1, read as the reverse complement.
GAAATTGCCGTATGTGGGTTTAGGCAGTTGTGCATCACTATTTCTGATGAAATAGTAGAGAAAATTGCGTTAGAGAGCATTGATTCACCGCTGCTTATGCAGTCTATTTGTTTTAATATCATTTGTTTAAATTCAGGCATTCAAGAAATTACTACAGAAACTGTTAATGATAGCTGTCGCTTTACATGTATTAACTATCAATACAAAAATATTGTAAGGATATTGCAAGAAGGGCCACCAAGACGTGGGCAAAAACGTGTCACATATCCTCTATATAATGGGATAGAGTGTGATATATATGGGATGATTATTCAGGCACTATCAGAAGATCCACCTTATACATGTCTCTCTCTTAATGAAATAAAAGGCAGAATTGATCAAATGATTGTAGAGGGGTTTGCTAAAAAACCTACAACACAAAGAATCAGAGAGGCATTAAATAAGTTACAAGATATCATGGAACAAGAAAATCAAGTTTTTGAATGGAAAGATCACTGTATTTATATATTAGACCCCTTATTTTTGTTTTACTTGAGGTGGTCATAGTATGGAACAAATCATAAGGGAACTTATAGAACAGGGTCAATGTGTCATACAAAGTGTAACCGTAGAGTTAGAAAGTGGCATATTAGCATTTAATGAATGGAAGAAACAAGTGATTATGAAGTTAGCAGTAATGCAAGTAGATGCCAAGTTCCAAAAGGAATTGAAATTTGCAATGAACTATAAGCGTAATCCGTTTGATGAAGCATACAGTAAAACAACATTGATAGAAGTGATCGCTAACAGTATAGCATTCTTATCTGAAATGAGATTAGAGCATGTTATAAAAGAGGATCAAGCATTTAGTGAGCTAGTAGCGGTCCAAATTGTAAAAAAGGTTTTGAGTAACTTCTACTTGCATATTAAGGCAATGTATCAAGATGAACTACATGGCAGGGGCACATTAACGCAAAAGGACTTAGATCAGATAAAAATTGGAAATGAATATGACGTACAAAGAATGTTATATGCATTATTAAAGCCCATTTTTCCTACAGTAAGGCTAGAAAAAAATGAAGATAATGGCTATGGTGGCATGAGATATGATCTTGTACTAGAAGACTATCAAATAGTAATTGAGGTTAAATGTTCTAGAACAACTATGAGTGAAAAGTCATTGACAGAAGAAATAGGTGCAGATATGGCTCATTATCATGGGAAATATTTATTTTTCTTTATTTACGATAAGGCAAACAAACTAAAAAATGCTGAATTATTTGAAGCTGCATATAGCAAAACACTAGATAATAAAATAATAGAAACATATGTTATTCAGCCAGTTGTGCTCTAAATACAGGTTAGGTGAATCCATAATTGTTAACTAAGAAAAGGTAGAGAATCTGCCTTTTTTTGTGTTTAAAAGCACGCTATACTAAAAGGAGTATAAATATTTCAAATAGATCAACAAGAAAACAGGAGAATATATGAAGCTTGAGTTTTTGCAATCACGGCAAATTGAAGAGAGTAAATATCTCAGTCAGGAGAATACTTGGCGCTACCGTACTATTATTCGTTTGATGTATAAGCAGTATGAGAAGATGCAGTATTGGGTATTCAAAGAAGAGATTTATGAGTATGTGAAGCAATATGAGGAGTTTGAACATTACACAATGGATTTGTTAAAGAGTGATCTCAATACTTTGGTGGAATGGCACAATCTCAGTGCGTTAGCAGATACCACCAAGGTGAATTCCATAGAGGCATTTAAGAACAGGGAGTTTCGCTACCAACTCACTCCTTATACAATAGAGATCGAGCGTATGCTTTACACTTTGGAGCATATGACGAAAGAGAATCATGCCACATTAGAAGCAAGTCTTGTGACGCGCTTTCAAAATCTGTTATCGATCTATAGCGAGATGTTGGAGAAACCAGCTGACCAGGTCTATAGTTGGTGGCGAGAGCTCAATGGTGCTTTTAAGGAGCTTAATCAAAACTATCAAGATTATATCAGCCAGTTTTACTCCCCAAAAGTAGAGGAGATGATGAAGACAACACAGTTTTTATTATTTAAAGAAAGCTTTGTGAGTTATTTGCGTCATTTTATTAGGGGACTACAGCTAGCTGCTATAGGAATCGGAAGGTTATTGCAGGAAATTGATTTGGAGGCAC
>JBOFIR010000227.1:0-4998 GCA_051650265.1 Cellulosilyticaceae bacterium | reverse complement strand
AGCAACTATGAATAGATGGTATGAAGCTGAACTAATAGAACCTAGTTTTGCGGCTATAGATGAACAAACTGTTAGGTCAAATCTACTACACGAAAAGTCAGGAGCAACTTTTGGAAGCTGGCAAGTGGCTGAAGAGAATGAATTAAGCTTAGTAGCTGTTCCTTTTCCAACGCTTGAAAAAGGGAAAGCGTTAGAAATAGCTCCAGCTTCATATATAGACAGGATTGGGAAACGAACTGCAGCAATTACAGGAAGAGCACCAGCGATAGAAGTGATCATGAAGTGGTTTGATGAGCAGTATAGTCAGCACGAGATTCAGCAGAGACCAGCAGAGATAGAAGCCTTAGAAATTTTTAACAAAAATATAATGGATATACCCTACAATAGGCTACCGCCTATTGTAGCTACACCTTCGGAGGATAAAGAGCTTAATGAACTTTTAGGAGAAATTGAACGATATGTGATGGAAAAAACAATAGGATTCATTATGGGGGTAGAGCCCCTAGATGGGTTTAATGAATTTGTGGAGTATATTAAGCGTCTAGGGATAGAACGAGCTATTGAGATTCAACAAACAGGAGTTAATCGCTATAACAATAGATAGGAGCAGGATATGAAGTTTATCATTAAGAGACAATTATTATATTCGTTAATTATTCCTTATATCATCATAGGTATACTAACGGTTTCAGCCCATCTCTATATGTATGGGAGGATGACTCGAGAGGCTACACAAAATTACATAGAAGAGAGTACATCAGGGTTACACAATTTAATGAAAGAAATTGATTTTGAAATCAAAGATATGACTAATTTAAGTCTTGATATTGCAATGAATAATCAGGTCAATAAGTTATCTCATATTAGTTTACCAATGACACGACAAGATAAATATGATATTGCCCTAGCCATGGCAGATATAAGTAATATCAAGAGTTATAACAGTTTTATAGAAAATATGTATATCTACTTTAGACAAGGAAATTTTGTGATTGCCAATAGCTATTATTATGAGCCAGAAGTAGCGTATCAGGCTTTTCATGATAAGACATTAAAGGGTTATGAGGTATGGCGTGAGATTCTGGAGAAGGACTATCCAAAAGGACAACTGGTGGATGTAGGAGGACGATTAGTTTATGTTTCCACGCCGTCTATAGAGGTTAGCTATAATGTGATTTGCTTGATTGCAGAAAGTCGGCTAAAAGATTTAATAAGGGAGTATGAAGAAAGCCGAAGTGCTACTTTGGAGATTAGAAATGAACAGGGACAAGTACTCGTACAAAGAGAAGATAAGGGAAAAAAAGGTGAAAAAGAGCATTTGGTTATTCAAGTCACTTCAGATCAATCGGGGTTACAGTTCGAAGCTTTTGTGGATCAAGGGGGATTGCAGGGGGCTACGCAAGATATATTCGTACTTATCACTTTTTCATTAATGATATTTTTAGCTTCTTTAGCTGTAGGACTAGGACTGATGAAGAAAAATTATAGCCATATCATTCGTCTGGTCAAACAATTTAAATTACTAGAATCAGAAAGAAGAATGCCGGAAGTTAATCAAGCGGATGAGTTTACTTATTCGGAAGTAGATTATATGGAGAATATGCTGAAGTATCTTCAAAGTGACCGCGAGAATCAGAGAGATATTGTATGGGAAAATAGTATACGTAAAGCGCTTAATGGCGTAATGGATGAAGAGTTAATTGATCGGTTTAAAAATACTGATAAGGAGTTATTGTCAGATGAATGGATGGTAGGTAGTATAGAGCAGCCTCAAATGGATAAGTTGCCTAGCAAGGAAAAGCAGTTTGTTGAATTTGCTATAGGTAATGTTTTGGAAGAAAGTTTAGAAGAACAAGCGAAGGTATATGTACTTACTTTGCAGACTCACTTTGTATTTGTAATCAATCTTAGGGAGTGCGTAGCTGGAGATTGTTTAGAAAAAGTGATTGAAAGATTAGAAAGTGGGAAGTCTTTCTTAAGCGAACATCTAGAAATCGGAGGAACATGGAGTGTATCGGACCAGTATGAGGGCATTAAAGCTTTACATTTGGCTTATAGACAAGCCCAGAGAGGACTGGAGTATCGGTTGGTATTAGGAGACAAGCACATCATTCATACGACAGAGCTTCATGAAAAAAATAGTAATTATTTCTATAGTATGGATTTAGAGTTCCAAATTATTAATTATATTAAGCAAGGTGAGACGCATAAAGCATTAGCTACATTAGACTATTTATTTGATATTAATTTGGGAGAGCAGAATTTAGATATAGAGAATATCAAATGTTTTATTATCGATATATGTAGTACCTTACTCAAGATGGCGCATCAACTCAAGGTAGAGCGAATCATAGAGCCGAGCCAATTAATCAAAGAGTCTCATACAACAGAAGAGATAAGAGAAGAACTCAGAATGGTTGTGAAACATCTTTGCCAGCAGAGTCAGATGGGTAAAAGGGAATCTGGGTGGCAAAGAGGGCAAGAGATTATACAGTATATCGAAGCGCATTATCAAGATCCTAATTTAAATGTAGCAGGTATAGCGGATGTGTTCGAACTCAATGCGTCTTATTTATCCCGTATGTTCAAAGAGCATATAGGAGAAAATCTACTGACGTATATCAATACCTATAGGATTAAAAAAGCCAAAGAATTACTTCACCAAACAAATTTAACACTTAATGAAATTGCAGAGCAAGTAGGTTATATCAATAGCATTGCTATTATTCGTAGTTTCAAGAAATATGAAGCGATGACGCCGATTCAATACCGCAATTTATCTAGAACATCTTTGGAAAAGTAATACTTGGGAAAGGGTAAAAAAATGATAATAATTGACTTACCACACAAAAGAGAAAGGGTAAGTGAGATTTGAGAAATAGTAAAAAGTCAGTAGCAGTAGCTATAATGAACCTAGCCAATTAAAAACTAGGAGGGGTCGAAATGAGAAAATCTTTTATTACGTTTTTAGCAGCAACGGTATTATTGAGTTTAGTAGGGTGTGGAAGTGGAGAGACAACACCAACGAACACACAAGGAGAGAGTTCAGAAACAATAGCTACCAAAGAAGAGCCTAAGGAACAAGCGAGCAAACCAGAAAAAGGTGGCAAAAAAATTACTTATTGGGTCAGTATGAATCCAAATGCAGCACCTGTAGTAGCAACTTATAATGAAGTAGAGTTTTTCAAACAAGTAAAAGAAGAAACAGGGGTGGAAGTAGAATTTTTACATCCACCAACAGGCCAAGGTGGTGAGCAGTTTAAGCTCCTTATTGCTTCAAGAAATGATTTACCAGATGTTATGGAGACAACTTGGCTCACAGCTTATCCAGGAGGACCAGAAAAAGCAATCAAAGATGGTATTATCATTGATATAGCACCTTATTTAGAAGCCAATGGACCGAACTATAAAAATATGATTGAAAGTGATCCTGAGTTACTCAAACAATCAAAGACAGATAGTGGAGCAGTCTATGGATTCCATGCTGTAAATGGATCAGACAAAAGATTATTTGGTGGATTTATGATGCGACAAGACTGGTTAGAAGAGTTAGGGCTTGCTGTGCCAGAAACGATCGGTGAATGGGAAGCTGTACTAACGGCTTTCAAAGAGCAAAAGGGAGCACCAATGCCACTTTCAGTAAGCATGTCAAGCTTAATTGATCATATGATACCAGCTTATGGCATTACACAAAAGTTCTATTTAGAAGGTGATCAGGTACAGTACGGAGCGATACAACCAGAGTACAAAGAGTTTTTAACAACGATGAACAGATGGTATGAGAATGGACTCATCGATTCTGATTTTGCCTCTATAGATAGTAAAACAATTGATTCAAATGTCCTTAATGACAAGACAGGAGCTACTTTTGGCGGACTTGGTGGAGGCATGGGGAAATGGCTTGATGCATCGACTAATCCTAATTTTGATTTAGTAGCAACACCATTCCCAACACTTGAAAAAGGTCAAAGGTTAGAGGTATTACCAGCATCATATTCACATAAAATGCGTGGGACAACAGCAGCAGTCACAACAGCAGCAGAAGATGTAGAGACTATCGTGAGCTGGTTTGATCAAAGATATAGTGATGAAGGAGTGATGATGAGAAACTTTGGTAGAGAAGGACTCACTTACAATATGGTAGATGGGCAACCTGTCTATACAGATCTCATCACTCAAAATCCAGAAGGGTTATCTATGGCTGTAGCATTAGCGCAGTATACACAAGCTGGATATCCAAGTCCAGGAGTATGTGAGCATCCAGCATACCATAGCCAATATATGTATAGACCAGCACAACAAGCAGGTTTAGAAATGTTCAATAGAGATGTAGAAACAGCTTCAAAAAATATGTTACCACCAGTTGTAGCTACACCAGATGAAAGTAAAGAGTTAGCAACAATCGTAACAGAAATGGATACATACATATCAGAAAAAACAATTGGGTTTATTACAGGTGTAGAATCACTGGATAAATTTGAAGAATTTGTAGAGCAAGTCAAAGTGTTAGGCGTAGAGCGTGCAGTTGCAATTCAACAAGCAGGAGTAGATCGTTATAATAATAGATAGGAGTAGAGCGAATGATTCATCAAGTAACTTACAAAAATGCACCATCAGATTGGAATGAAGCCTTACCACTAGGCAATAGTGTATTTGGTGGAATGACTTATTTTAAGAAAAACAAATTAACTTTTGCTATGAACCACTATGAAGTGTATTACAAGACACATGGTAAGTATAGTAAGAAATATCGCCAGATGAGAGAGGCAAATGAAGTTCAAAAAGGTGATGGGAGTCGTTATGAGCGATTAGTTAAGTTAGCGGATGATCATTACTCAGATTACAAAGAAGAAGCTGTCTATAGTTACTTTGAAACCCTTTTTAGACATTCAGACACTTATGGGCATGGCTTACGTGGTGTAAGCCATATGCCTACGGGTGAAGTGCAAGTTGGGTTGGCAGAAGTGCTTAAGGATAGTACAGATTATAGTCTCAGAC
>JBOFIR010000226.1:0-30071 GCA_051650265.1 Cellulosilyticaceae bacterium | reverse complement strand
TTAATACCAAAGTGCACGTCTTTTGAGCAAATTTCGCATTTTGCCATTTGAAACACCTCCTTGTTCAATAAATCCGTGACATAACAACTGCTATTTTAACAGATAATAAATCATATTTCAAGTCTGTTAGAGAATATTTATTTTGGAAATATCTAAAATGTTGACAGGGATGTGAAGAGAAGTACTTTATTTATACTATACGATTGTGATATAATGGCAATAAACAGACAGGCTTTAAAATAAAAGGAGGTTATGTCATGGCAGGAACATTTACAAACGAATATGGAACGATTCTAATTGATGAGGAAGTTATTGCACAAATTAGCGGTATTACAGCCATGGAGTGCTATGGGATAGTAGGTATGGCTGCTCGAAATGTAAAAGACGGTATTGTACAGCTTCTAAAAGGTGAGAACCTTTCAAGAGGGATTGCAGTAGAAGTTGTTGATAACAAGATTAATATAGAATTCCATGTCATTGTTGAGTACGGAACTAAGATTTCAGCCGTAACCGACAATTTAATGAGCACAGTAAAGTATAAAGTCAAAGAGATACTTGGTTTGGAAATACAACAAATTAAAATATATGTTGAAGGTGTCAGAGTAGATAACTAGTCTGCATCACGTAACCTGTTTTGAGGAGGCACTTAAAGTGAAAATAGAATCAATTGATGCCAAGATGCTACAAGAAATGTTTGTGGCTGGGGCAAAATTATTAGATGAAAAGAAGCAAATGGTTAATGAAATGAACGTATTCCCTGTACCAGATGGTGATACAGGTACGAATATGTCTCTTACCATGTTAGCTGCTGCAAAAGAAGTAGAAAGTATTGAACCAACAAGTGTTGAGGCAATTGGTAAAGCGGCATCTACAGGCTCACTCAGAGGGGCTAGAGGTAACTCTGGTGTAATCTTATCACAGCTGATCCGTGGTTTTGCACGTGGACTCACAGAAGAGAAGATTGATACACTTACATTAGCTAATGCATTCCAAAAAGGTGTGGACACGGCTTACAAAGCTGTTATGAAGCCAAAGGAAGGGACAATCCTTACAGTGGCAAGAGAAGTTGCGGCTAAGGCGATGCAAGTGAGCATGGAAGTAACAGACATGGAAGAGTTTGCAAGACAAGTACTTACTCATGGGTATGAAGTGCTTAACCAAACACCAGATATGTTACCTGTACTCAAAGAAGCAGGTGTAGTCGATGCAGGTGGACAAGGGCTTCTTTGCATCCTCGAAGGTGCAGCAATGGTTATTACTGGTGATATTGAAATCAGTATCCAAAAGCCAACTTCAAAAGTACAAACAGGTGCTTTTGCAGCGCTTCAGAACTTCGATACAGATGATATTACTTTTGGCTACTGTACAGAGTTTATTGTACAAAGAGATCTTAAAGCAAACTATGACGAAGATGCGCTTAGAAACTATCTTGAGACAATTGGAGATAGTATTGTAGCGGTATCTGATGAAGAATATATCAAGATTCATGTGCATACAGATGATCCAGGTCTTGCACTTCAAAAAGGACTTGAATTTGGCGCTTTAACAAACATCAAGATTGAGAATATGCGTGAGCAGCACTCTACAATCTTGGGAGATGAACCAGCAGAAAATACTGCACCACGTAAAGACCTTGCTTTTGTATCGATTGCAGCAGGTAGTGGTATTGCTGAGATTATGAAGAGTCTTGGTGTAGATGAGGTAATCGAAGGCGGTCAGACAATGAATCCGAGTACTGAAGATATCAGTGAAGCGATCAAACGTTGTCATGCAAAACAAGTCATTGTCTTACCAAACAACAAAAATATCATTCTTGCAGCAGACCAAGCGGCACAGATTGAAGAAGCATGTGAAGTTTTTGTAGTCCCTACTAAGACGATTCCACAAGGAATCACAGCTATGATTAGCTATGATGGTAGTGGAGCAGGTGAGTCCTCTGCTGAGGCCATGAAAGAAGCCATGGAGACAGTTGAAACAGCTCAAATTACAATTGCAGTACGTGATACAACAATCGATGGTCAAGAGATCAAAGATGGTGAATATCTTGGAATCTTAGAAGGTAACATTGTGGTGCATAACAAAGACCTTAAAGAAGCTTTCAAAGAGGTTCTAGAAAAAATGAATGCAGATGCAGAGATGATCAGTGTTTATTATGGTCAAGAAATCTCAGAGGATGTTGCAGGTGAGTATCTAGAGATTGCAGAAGAAGTATTTGAAGATGCAGATGTTGAGCTACATTGTGGTAACCAACCTGTATATTATTTCATGATTTCAGCAGAATAAGAACAATGCAAAGACTAAAGGAGACTTTAGTCTTTTTCTCTATTTATAAGTTAAAAAGGCAGGTGAAAAAGATGAGATTAGATGATCAGATTGTAGCGCTCAAAGGAATTGGGGAGCAGACAGGCAAGAAACTTCATAAGCTAGGCATCGAGACGCTAGAAGATCTTCTAGAGCACTATCCCAAAGAATATGAAGATCGGCGCAATGTAATCAAGATACAAGATGTCCAGATGGAAGAAGAGAACAACATCATTGCTCAAGTAGCAAGTAATCCACAGGTGATGAAAAAGGGTGGACTCATTATTGTTAGCTTTCGTATCAAAGATGATACGGGGAGTTTATTCGTTACATTCTATGGACAACCTTATATGAAAGGTCAGTTCCATGTAGGTGAACTCTATAATTTCTACGGTAAGATTAAACATAAATATGGCAAAATTGAGATGGAAAGCCCAGAGTATGAAAAGATTGATCATGCAGAAGGTGTGCAAAAAGCTTCACGTATTACGCCGATTTATCCTGTGACCAAAGGGATCTCTCAAAAGGTGATTAGACAATACATTGCACGAGGCTTAGAAGAAGGATTGCCACTTGTTGCGGAGCGCCTACCAGAAGCGGTGCTTAGTCGCTACGATCTTGTGAGTAAGAGTACAGCTATCAGTCATATTCATTTCCCTAAGACAGATGAAGGATTCTTTGCTGCGCGTAAGCGCTTGGTGTTTGAGGAGCTCTTCATGCTTCAGATGAGCCTCAATTTATTGAAGGCGGACTTTGGTAAAAAAAGCAGTGGGATTCGTAAGTGTGTGCCGGAGGACTTTATGGATTTTGTAGGGAGCTTGCCTTACGAGCTGACAGGGGCACAAAAGCGTGTGCTTAATGAAATCATTAAAGATATGAAAAGTCCCTATGCAGCCAATCGTTTGGTTCAAGGAGATGTAGGTTCTGGTAAGACGGTAGTTGCAGCAGCAAGTTTGTTTGTTGCTGTTAGAAATGGTATGCAGGGGGCGCTAATGGCGCCAACAGAGGTATTGGCGAGGCAACATCATGAATTTTTGGAGGAGATCTTGGGGCCATTTGGCATTGGGGTTGCCCTTCTTACGGGGTCTACTACTAAAAAGCAAAAAAGAGAGTTGTTAGAAAAACTCCAGTCAGAAGAGATTCAGGTAGTAGTAGGAACACATGCACTAATTGAGGATCCTATCGAGATGCCAAAGCTTGGCCTTGTGATTACAGATGAGCAGCATCGTTTTGGAGTGCGTCAGCGCCTCAAGCTCTCAGAGAAAGGACAGACGCCAGATGTGATTGTTATGACAGCGACACCAATCCCTAGGACGTTAGCACTCATCCTTTACGGGGATATGGATATTTCTATTATTGATGAATTGCCACCAGGGAGACAGCCAATCAAGACCAATGCGGTGGATACAGCATATCATCCGAGAATCTACGGCTTTATGGAGAAGCAGATGTCAGAAGGTAGACAATGCTATGTGATTTGTCCGATGGTTGAGGAGAATGAGAAGCAGAGTGAACTTAAGAGTGTTGTAGAATATGCACAGCAGCTGCAAGATGAAGTGTTCACAGGGCGTGTAGTGGCTTACCTTCATGGGAAGATGAAGCCGAAGGAGAAAAATGCCATTATGGAGCAGTTTGCAAAAGGGGAGATCCATGTACTGGTATCGACCACTGTTATTGAGGTAGGGGTCAATGTCCCAAATGCGACCGTGATGCTTATTGAAAATGCAGAACGTTTTGGCCTAGCGCAGCTTCATCAGCTCAGAGGACGTGTAGGACGTGGCAAACATCAGTCGTACTGTGTACTGGTGAGCGATTCCAAGAATAAGGTCACACGTGAACGTCTTAAAATTATGGAACAAAGTACAGATGGTTTTGTGATTGCGGACACAGATCTCAAGCTTCGAGGACCGGGTGAGTTCTTTGGGACAAGGCAGCATGGTCTGCCAGAGATGAAGATAGCCAATCTCTATAGTGATGCTAAAGTGCTTAAGTTGGCGCAAGATGCAGTGGAACGTCTGCTGGGGCAAGATCGTGAATTAGAGCGTCCAGAGCATGCACTACTGAAAGCAACTATGATCAAAAAAATGGATGAAGAGGCTATGCATAAGGCACTCTAACTGTTAAAATGTGTTATAATATGGGGAATCAATGACCAGCTAGAAGGAGGACGTGAGACGTGAGAGTAATTAGTGGAAAATGTCGAGGGACAAAACTTGTTGCGCCAGAAGGGCTTCATACAAGGCCAACCACAGATCGTATCAAAGAAACTTTATTTAATATGATAGGATTTGATATCCCAGGATGTGAATTTTTGGATTTATTTGGTGGAAGTGGGGCTATTGGCATCGAAGCATTGAGCCGAGGGGCGCAAAAAGTGATTTTTACAGACAATAATCCTGCGGCAATTGCATGTATCAATCAAAATTTACAAAAAACTTCCCTACAAAAAGATGGGATAGTGTATAATAGAGATAGCTTAAGTGTCATTCAGATGCTTGGCGAGCAGAAGGCGAAGTTTGATATTATTTTCTTAGATCCACCTTATGCTATGGAAGGGATCGATAAGATCTTAGACGGTATTGTGACAAGAGATCTCCTTAAAGAAGCGGGCTATATCATTCTCGAGAGCGGATCAGAATATGAAATCGCTATACCGGAGCAATTAACACTTATCAAACAAAAAAACTACAAGACGACTATCATGAGTTTTTATGAAAGGACTAGAGTATAGTGAAAATAGGTATTTATCCAGGGAGTTTTGACCCTGTAACGAAAGGACATATGGATGTTATTGAACGTGCAGCAGGTTTAGTGGATCTACTTATTGTAGCTGTACTGACAAATCCCAGCAAAAAGGGTGGGATGTTCACTGTAGAAGAACGTATAGATATGCTGGCACATAGTGCGGCGCACCTAGATAATGTGGAAGTAGATAGTTTTTCTGGTTTACTTGTAGATTATGCAAAGGCTAAGGATGCGTGTGTGATTGTAAGAGGCCTACGCGCAGTGACGGATTTTGAATATGAGATGCAAATGGCACAAATCAATAAGAAGCTTCTGCCGGGTGTAGAGACGATTTTCCTGGTAACCAATGCAGAGTATTCATTCCTCAGTTCAAGTTCTGTAAGAGAACTGGCTATGTTCCGAGGAAACTTTCATTTTTTAGTACCTGAGTATGTAGGGGACAAATTAGACGCTAAATTTAAGAAGGAGGATTAGGCGTGGGAATTAATAAGAAAGAACAAGATATCAATAGTTTACTCGATATCATGGAAGAGATGCTTGATGAGGCAAAACCGGCTTTTCTTTCAGCAAGCAGTAAGATTGCCGTTGATAGAGATGATTTAATGGAATGCCTTCAGGATCTACGTAACAAGTTGCCAACAGAGATTCAGCAGTCTGTATGGATTGTAGAGGAACGCAATAAGATTCTAGCTGAAGCACAGGGGGATGCTTCGCTTATGATTCAGGAAGCAGAGGAAACGCTCAGTCGTATGATTGCACAGCATGAGATTACAAAATATGCTGAGGAGCGTTCGCAGTTTATTATTGATGCAGCGAGACGTGATGCAAGAGAAATACATATGGGTGCTGCCGAGTATGCAGACTACACCATCAAGCAAGTTGAACTCAAACTTAAATCGACACTAGAGATCATTCATCATGAAGCGCAAGCTTTTGAGGCGTTTGTGACAGATAATATTCGTACACTGTATGAACATAGACAGCAACTCAAGGACATGATGCATGAGCAGCTCAGTCTTGAAAATAATAATGAGTAAAAAGAAAAAGGTGAGATGACTCACCTTTTTCTTTTTGTATCTAGAATAGCAATCATAGCAGTACTACTGGTCCTGTAGAGGATGCTTGTACAGATTATAAGGCATAAGAGGACAAGTAAGAGATGGGGCAGAGCCTGTGTGCGCTCGGGAAGTATGCCTGTAGGGAGTAATGGGCACAGAAGAAGCGTATAGGTTGCAGCGACAATACCTTGAAACAATTTACAGGCGAGATAATAAGTGAGCTTTAGGCCGCTGCCTTGAAGCACATAGGAGGATTGGAAAAATACACAAAATCCACCAAAAGTCAAAATGAAGGCAATAAGGGCAAGCGTACTTGGTGTCAGTGGAAGCACCTTCACAGTAAGTGCAATACCACTAGAAAATTCAATCATGCCATAGACAATGCTGTTTAAGAAATAGACGGGGAGATGTAAGAAGTCACTTAGCGCTGTCAAGAATGTCTGGAAGCTATCTAGATGTTTTAGAATATTAGAAAGCATAGAAAAGAAGATAATATAACCACCAACATAAACGATGGTATCCATTCCACCTTGCACAGATTGATTGAAAACAGCTATAAAGGAAGGAGATGTCTGATGGTTATATGAAGTATGTTGCTTGTATGTAGGAACTTTGTAAAAACGAGAGAGTAGAAGCATGGTAAAGGCGGATAAAATATGTGTCAAAACAAGGAAATAACCAAGTGTGACATTTCCAAGAATGATGCTCCCTACAGTACCGATGATAAAGAGTGCACCGCAGTTATTGACAAAACAAAGACATTTTTGGGCCATTTCTTTTGAAAGTTGGTTTTGATCAAGCAGTTGCCGTGTCATCTTGACACCAGTGGGATAGCCTGCAATAAGGCCAATGGCAAATACTACAAAACTTGTACCATCCACGCCAAAAAGCTTTTGTGTAAATGCCGAGATATAGGTACTGACCTGGGAGATGATCCCTAGGCTACAGAGCATCTGGGTAAGAATAATAAAGGGTAGTAAAGAGGGTAAAAGTTTGTTGAACCAAAGAAGAAGACCAAAGGTGGCACCATCGATACAGACTGAAGGCATCACAAGTATACAAGTCATGAGTGAAACGATAAGTAGGGCAATTCCAATCAATTTTAATTTTTTAAACATAAAACAACTCCTTTGTGGTCAAGCTTATTATAATGTATGAGAGTTTGGTAAAAAAAATAACAGCTTGTCACAAGCTGTTAAAGATTTTTGACGAGTAGCCCTTTAGCAAAATCATGGATTTCAACTACAGGTCGGGCGGCAAGGAGTGCGTAAAGATGTGTAGCTTTGAATTCATGATCAAGGAGCTGCGTACTTAAAGGATCTAGATTTTTTAAGGCTTTGCGGGGATTGGTAATGATAGGTGATTTGGCATGTTTATGCATGAACGAGATAAGCTCAAGTGCTGTTTTGCGGCAACCTAATATGCGAATATAAGGAATCCAGCCCACCTCTTCAAGCGGTGCAATAGATGCTGATTTTAAATCAAGGAGTATGCGTAAGATTGAACGTTGTACAGTCGCACGGCTATAGGTCTTGGAAGTGGCGGTGTCTACAATCTCAGAAATACTACTGCAAGTTTTTGAAGCGTTCAAAATGGAGTGGCAAAGATGTTTTGGTACATCCCAAATCGCATATAAATCGTCCATGTTGGAAAAAATAAACTTATAGAGTAGCGATTGGGTGAGTGCATCGAGGTGAGCTGCGGTCTTGTGATGCTTGGCAAGAAGTGTATACGCTGCATCTGGCATAGCTGTTTGGATCAAATCTTCCTTTGCATCTGAGTAGGCCTTTCGAATCGCTGTGGCAGAAGCAATGGTGCTGGTGATCTCAGTATCATGATACTGGCTAGCTACCCTCTGGATTGCCAAAGGTCTTATGGTACTTTGGTATTTACGAAGTGCTTTGAGGTACTCTATCCCCAAGATGTTGTTTGGGCTTGTAAGCACACTATGGATGGTGTGCGGATCATACTGTGTGTGCTTGCCGAGATAAGACTCAATAGCCATCACACGTGCACGGGGGTAGCTGATGCCACTGCGTAGATGTACCTGAATCGCCTCAGAAAGTGCAGGCGGCTCGTCGTGCATGAGTGATGCGATTGTTTCCATCAGAGGAAGATCAGCAATTTCAGCACCGAAGCAAAGGGTATCTACGATCCCTGTTTTGTGAAGTAAGGAGATTGCAGCTTCGCAAAAGCGTTCAGCACTCGCAGTTGCAAATGGTACGGGTAGTTCTAGTACCATATCTACCCCGCAAGCAAGTGCCATTTCAGTACGTGCAAATTTGTCTGTGATGCAAGGAATGCCACGTTGGGCGAAGTTGCCACTCATCACGACGATCAGATAATCACACTGAGTAAGTGCCCTTGCACGCTCTATTTGGTAAAGGTGACCATTGTGAAAAGGGTTATATTCCACGACAATACCTGTAATTTTCATAGGTAGGCCCTCCTATTCATGTTTTGAAATTACCTAAAAAATTGAAATTTGCTCTTGTATACACGAGATACATTTAATATAATATGAAAGAGGGTAAGTCGTAAAGGAAAAATTGAAAGGGGTTTTTTTATGTCTTTTTTAGAATCAATTAAAGAGAGAGCAAGAAGTAATAAAAAAACAATCGTATTACCAGAAACACAAGATATGCGTACTATTGAAGCAGCGCATACTATTTTAAAAGAAGAATTAGCAAATCTTATTCTTATTGGTAATCAAGAAGAGATTATGGCAAAAGCAGCTGGTTATGACTTAAGTGGGGCACAGATTGTAGATCCAAATGAGTTTGATCAAATGCCAAGCTATATTGAGAAACTTGTAGAGCTTCGTGGCTCAAAAGGTATGACAGTTGAGAAAGCAACTGAGTTATTAAACAAAGATGCATTATTCTTAGGTGTTATGATGGTAAAACAAGGTTTAGCAGACGGTATGGTAGCAGGTGCTGCAAATTCAACTGCAAACGTACTGAGACCATCTCTTCAAATTCTTAAAACAGCACCAGGTACAAAACTAGTTTCTTCATTTTTTGTAATGGTAGTTCCTGACTGCGATATGGGTGCAAATGGTACATTTGTATTCTCTGACTGTGGACTCAACCAAAATCCAAACTCAGAAGAACTTGCTGCAATTGCACAAAGTTCAGCACAAAGTTTTGCACAATTAGTAGGTGAGGAGCCAGTAGTAGCAATGCTTTCACACTCTACATACGGTAGTGCAAAACATGCAGATGTAGACAAAGTCGTTGAAGCAACTAAAATTGCAAAAGCTGAAGCACCAGAACTTAAAGTAGACGGTGAACTACAACTTGATGCTGCGATCGTAAGAGAAGTAGGACAAGCTAAAGCGCCAGAAAGTCCAGTAGCAGGTAGAGCAAATGTTCTTGTATTCCCAGATTTAGATGCAGGAAACATTGGTTACAAACTTGTACAAAGACTTGCAAAAGCAGAAGCTTATGGTCCTGTAACTCAAGGTATTGCAAAACCAGTGAATGACTTATCTCGTGGATGCAGTGCTGACGATATCGTAGGCGTTGTAGCTATTACAGCTGTTCAAGCGCAACAATAATTTACAACAACAATAATCATACAAACCAAGGAGTGAACAAATAATGATCGTTTTAGTAGTAAACTGTGGAAGTTCATCATTAAAGTACCAATTATTAAACATGGAAAATGAGACAGAAATCGCAAAAGGTATTTGTGAGAGAATCGGAATTGATGGATCTTTCATCAAGCATACAACAGGAGACGCAGATTCAGTAAAAGTTTCTTGTGACTTCCCTAACCACAAAGTAGCGTTCGAAAAAATGGTTGAAATGCTTACAACAGGCGAAACAAAATGTATCGAATCTGTAGATGAAATCGATGCTGTAGGCCATAGAGTTGTTCACGGTGGAGAGAAATTCACTGATTCTGTAGTAATCACAGCAGAAGTAGAAAAAGCAATCGAAGAATGTAGTGCACTTGCACCACTTCACAATCCAGCTAACTTAACAGGTATTCATGCATGTCAAGAGCTTATGCCAAAAACACCAATGGTAGCTGTATTCGATACTGCTTTCCACCAAACAATGCCAAGAGAAGCATTTATGTACGCTATTCCACAAGAATACTATAAAAAACACGGTGTGCGTAAATACGGTTTCCACGGAACATCACACAAATATGTATCTCAAAGAGTTGCTGATATGTTA
This sequence comes from Cellulosilyticaceae bacterium, assembly GCA_051650265.1. Lineage (GTDB taxonomy): Bacteria > Bacillota > Clostridia > Lachnospirales > Cellulosilyticaceae > JBOFEH01. Next base: position 19,780 of record JBOFIR010000226.1, on the reverse strand, counting down.
GGTAAACCACTTGAAGATACAAAAATCATCGTATGCCACTTAGGTAACGGTGCAAGTGTATGTGCTGTTAAAGGCGGAGAATCATTCGAGACATCTATGGGATTCACACCACTTGCTGGTCTTGTAATGGGTACACGTTCAGGTGATATTGACCCTGCTATCGTAACATTCCTTATGGAAAAAGAAGGTTTATCAGCTTCAGAAGTAGACGCAGTACTTAACAAAAAATCAGGTGTACTTGCACTTTGTGAATTCGGTAGCGACTTTAGAGAAATCGAAGACGGTGTTGTAGCAGGCGATCCTGTATCTCGTTTCACAATGGATACATTCCAACACAGACTTGTACAATACATTGGTGGTTATGCAGCGCTTATGAACGGTGTGGATGCAATTGCTTTCGCTGGTGGTCTTGGTGAAAACAATGCAATCATGAGAGAAGAGCTTGCAAACATGCTTGCTTGGTTAGGTGTTGAAATCGATGTTGAGAAAAACAAATGTCGTGGTGTAGAAAGAGATCTTTCTACAGAAAACGCAAAAGTACGTATGATGTTAGTTCCAACAAATGAGGAACTTATGATTGCACGTGATGCAATCAGATTACTTGCTAAATAATCCATTGACAAATAAGGCTCATATATGTATAATTACAAAGTGTTACTAGTGGAGTGAAACAAATGATTATTAATATCCAAACACTAATTAACCAGGAAGAGTTAAGTTTTGATGAGACAGCACAGGTTAACCTGAGCAGTTTAAACTTAGCGACTACGACAACAGATTACATGACTAAAGTATATGGGACAGTAGCCAGATACGGAGATTTATTCACTGTAGAGGGATATGTGGACCTAGACTTAAAGTTGTTATGTGATAGATGCATGGGTGAGTTTTCTACTCCAATTCATGCGCCTTTATATTGTCAATTCACGTCGACCGAGGAAAAGATCGACGAGGAAGAAGGCATTAAAAGAGTAAGTAAGTCAAGTATTGATTTGTCAGAGGACATTCTACAAGCCATCGTCATGGACCTTCCGATGAAAGCGCTTTGTAAAGCAAACTGCAAAGGAATGTGCAAGAAGTGTGGCATAGATTTAAATAAAGGGACATGCTCCTGTGATCGCTCTGACATAGATCCTAGACTAGAACAACTAAAAGATATTTTTAGTTTCAGCAGCCAGAAATAGGAACTGAGGAGGTGTTAAATCATGGCAGTACCAAAAAGAAAGACGTCGAAAGCTAGAAGAAATCAACGTAAAGCAAACTGGAAACTTTCTCCACTTAACTTAGTTAAATGTTCTAAATGTGGTGAATTAATGATGCCACACCGTGTTTGTAAAGCTTGTGGTTCATACGCAAACCGCGTTGTAATTAAAGTAGACTAATTTGTTTCAAAAAGGCAGCTTATGCTGCCTTTTTGTGTATCATCATAACCGCGTAATTTGTCAAAATAAAGTTGATAAGGGGTGTGCTAATGCCAAAGATAGCAATTGATGTCATGGGAGGAGATTATGCTCCAGATGAAATCATCAAAGGATGCGTTGCTGCATCAAAAGAAACATCATGTGTACTTGTATTAGTAGGACAAGAAGCAGTCATCAAGGAAAAACTTAAGTCTTATACATATGATGAGACAAAAGTAGAAATAATAAATGCAAATGATGTCATTACTATGGAAGATTCACCTGTAACGGCGATCCGTACAAAGAAAGATTCTTCAATGGTAGTGGGACTTAAACTCCTTAAGGAGAAACAAGTAGACGGCTTTGTCAGTGCAGGAAACTCAGGTGCACTTCTTGCAGGCGCAACACTAATTGTTGGAAGAATCAAAGGCGTAGAAAGACCAGCACTTGCACCACTTATTCCAAATAGAAAAGGGTACTCACTACTCATTGACTGTGGGGCCAATATGGACGCGAAACCTTCTTACCTTGTGCAATTTGCACGTATGGGAACAGTATACGTAGAAGTGTGCCTAGGAATCAAAGAACCAAAAGTAGGACTGATTAATATCGGTGCTGAAGAAGAAAAAGGTAATGCGCTTACAAAAGAAGCGTTTCCACTTCTCAAGGCAGATGAGAAGATTAATTTCATCGGTAACGTTGAAGCAAGAGAAATTCCTGAAGGCAAGGCAGATATCTTAGTATGTGATGCCTTTGTTGGAAATGTTGTTCTCAAGTTTATGGAGGGCTTCGGTAAATGGGTATTCTCTATGCTCAAAGATATGTTTACAAGCAGCCTTAAAAATAAGATTGCTGCAGTGATGATGAAAAAGAGTATTTATGGGCTCAAACAACGCTTTGACTACTCAGATAAGGGTGGGGCACCACTTCTTGGGGTCAATGGGCTTGTAGTCAAAACACATGGCAATTCAAAAGAAAAACAAATCTACAGTACAATCATGCAGACAGAAGCTTTTATTAAAGATGACTTAATCCAAAAGATTGCGTCTAAATTTGAATAATAATGTATTTTGATATTGACTACCAATGAGGGATATACTATTATCAAAGTATAAAAATTTTTAAGAGGTGTTGGTATGGTGTTTGAGAAAATAAGAGAAATAATCAGTGAGCAGCTTAATATTTCTGAGGAGGATGTGAGACTGAATACATCTTTCAAGGATGACTTAAATGCGGATTCTCTGGATATTTTCCAAATTATAATGGCGATTGAAGAAGAGTTTGATATGGAAATCTCCAATGACGATGCTGAAGGTATCACAACTGTAGGCGATGTCGTAGAATTCATTAAAGAACATAATGAGTTAGATTAGAACATAGCCTCGCTTAGCGGGGCTTTTCGTCTATTTCAAGTGTTAAGTGATGTGTTAAGTAATTAAAGCCTTTAACTATTAAACATGTTATTTAACTAGAGGATTATATAAATCAAAGGAAGAGAGCATTATGAACAAGAAAAATAAAAAATATATTTCAACTCAGGCGTTAGAAGAATTAGAAGGAATTATCGGCTACAAGTTCCAAACGATCGCCGTGTTACAAGAGGCCATCACACATAGCTCTTTTGCTAACGAGAATAGAAATCAACAAATGAAAGACAATGAACGTTTAGAATTTTTAGGAGATGCGATTCTTGACCTCATCGTCAGTGAGTATTTGTTCAAGAAACATCCAGAGATGCCTGAAGGGGATCTCTCAAAAATTCGTGCGAGTATTGTATGCGAAGCATCTCTTGCAAAGGTATCAAGAGAAAATGCGTTAGGGCAATACATTCTTCTTGGTAAAGGCGAGGAGATCACAGGTGGGCGTCAACGTGCGTCTATTTTAGCGGATATGTTTGAAGCGATTACAGGTGCAATTTTCGTGGACGGTGAATTTGAGGATGTGCGCCGATTTATTACAAACACATTGATTCAATCAGTAGACCATCTTTCAATCGAAGATCTTTATACAGACTATAAAACGCTTCTTCAAGAGAATATTCAAAAAGAAAGTACGATGCCAATTCGCTATGAAGTGGTGGAAGAAAAAGGGCCAGACCATGATAAGGACTTCTATGTAGAGGTGTCACATGGAGAGCTATGCCTAGGACGTGGTATTGGCAAAAGTAAGAAAGAAGCGGAACAAAATGCAGCCCGTGTTGCAATCAAGAATTTGAAAGAGAAATCAATATAAGAGAGGTGAGTTATGTATCTAGAGAAGATTGAGATACATGGGTTCAAATCTTTCGGGGATTCAGTGAAACTCACTATTCCTAAAGGGATTACTGCGGTTATTGGGCCAAATGGAAGTGGGAAAAGTAACGTTGCAGATGCCATCAGGTGGGTACTGGGTGAACAAAGTGCCAAGACCCTCAGGGGAACCAAAATGGAGGACATCATTTTCGCTGGAACAGAGAAAAGGAAACCTCTTGGTTACGCTGAGGTGGCACTTCATATACACAATACAGATCGTGCGCTTCCTATAGACTATGCAGAGGTTGTAGTGAAGCGTCGTGTCTATCGATCAGGAGAAAGTGAGTATTTTCTCAATGGTTCGATCTGTAGGCTCAAAGATATTCAGGAGCTCTTCATGGATACTGGGATTGGTAAAGAGGGTTACTCTATTATAGGACAGGGTCAGATTGATAAGATCCTAAGCTCGAAGCCTGAAGATAGACGTAGTCTTTTTGAAGAGGCGGCTGGAATCTATAAATATAAAGTGCGTCGTATAGAAGCAGAAAAGAAACTTGATAAAGAGCGTGATAATCTTGATCGTGTCAATGACATTGTCCATGAGATAGAAGAACGTCTAGAACCACTAGAAATTGAAGCAGAAAAAACGAAACGTTACTTATCCCTTAAAGATGAACTCAAATTATTAGACTTAAATATTTATATCGAAGAAGTAGGACGTATCAAAGAAGATATGAAAAAGCTTCTTGGGAATATGGACAACATAGGTATTGAAATAGGTGATCATTTGGACCGTAAAGAAACGGTAGCAAAGGAGCACCAAGAATGGAAACAAAATAGGGAGGCCCTTTTTAAGCGTGTAGAAGAATTAATCACAGAAGTAGGGAACCTAGAAAAGAGGGAGCAGCAAAAGCAAAGTGATGTTCAGATCAGTAAAGAACGTATAGCAAGTATCGACATTTTGCTCCATCAAATCGAAAAAGATACAAAGAAACAAGAATCTGATCAAAAAAATATGCAGGTTGATTTACAGGTGCTTCTCACAAAAAAAGTAGGGTTGGATCTCGAGGAGTCAACACAAAAGGAGATCTTGCACAAGGCAGAAGAAAAGTTTGAAGCGATGGTTAAGGCGTTAGATGAACTTGTAGTACTATTAGAGACGTCTAAAAAGCAGATCTATGACAAAGTCAGAGAAGTGGATGCTTACCGCTTGGAAATGGACAAACAAGAGGCGCTTTATGAAGAACTAGATTATCGTGAAGATGAAATCAAGGCTTCTATTGAGCAGCTAGGGAGTGAGATGGCTCACCAAGAAGTTAGTGTACGTGTAAAGCAAAAAAAACTTGAAACACTTACAGAGACTTTTGATGCTGAAAGAACCAACTATGAGCAGCTTACCCAAGAAAAGAAATCCCTAGATGAACAAACAGTGCGTGCTGAGAGAAGTTTAGGTGAGCTTGAACAGACAATTGTACAGACTAGTCGTCAGGTTGGGTGGCTTGAACAAATCAAAAATGATCATGAAGGCTATTTCCAAAGTGTGAAGCAGGTGCTTAGTCTCAAACAGACAGATCCTAAAAAGTGGGCAGGGATCATAGGAATTGTCGGTGAACTTCTTGAAGTAGATAAAAACTATGAACTTGCTATTGTCACTGCACTTGGTGGCGCTATGCAGAATATAGTGGCCTCTACAGAACAAGATGCCAAACAGATGATTGCTACGATGAAACAACGTGGTATAGGGCGTGTGACCTTCTTGCCATTAAACACAGTACAAGCGTATGCACCACCTAAAGAAATGGGTGCACTGCGTAATGAGGATGGCTTCTTAGGCCTTGCAAGTGAACTTGTTAGCTATGATCAGGCGTACAGCCCCGCTATTGCGTATCTATTAGGGCGTATTCTCATTGTGGATACTATGGATCATGCATCGCATATAGCCAAGAAGTACGGTTATCGCTATAAGATTGTAACCCTTGAAGGTGAAGTATTTAATGCAGGGGGAACACTAAGTGGTGGGAGTAGCAAGAACAACAAGAACAATATTTTTGCACGTACAAGAGAGCTCAAGGAACTCAAGGAAGCCTATGCAAAATATTTAGTAGACTGTGATACAGCAAAAGGTGCATTAGAAACCTTACGTGAAAGTCAAAGTGCTTGCCATAGTAAATGGCAAGCACTAAGAGACACACTTGAACAACTCCACGCACAAAAACAAGAGATTGGGCTGGAAATTAGACAAGCTGAAAGTGAGTTAGAGCTCACTAAGAAATCACAGCATCAATTGGTAGTAGAGAAGGCAAAACTTGCCGAGCGCCGTGAGGTGATTGGTAGAGGGCAAGAGGCAATTGTCAAAACCATTGAAGAACTAGAAGGACATATTGATGAAGCACAGGCCAATATACAAACGAGGGAGTCTGAAATTGAGACGCAGAAGAAAGTGCAAGAAGAGATGCGAGAAGCACTGACACAAAAGCGTATTGCACTTTCTAATACAAGTACCAATAGAACACATATTGTGGAGCAGATTCAGACTTTAGAAAAAAACCTTGCAAATACAAAAGACCAGCATCAAAGTATTGCAGAGCGTAAAGAGGAACTAGGGGCAGATAAAGCCAAGTTGTATGTTGAAATTGAAAAACTTGAAGAAGAGATTGTTAACGTAGGGATTCAGATTGAGGAAACCAAAGCATCAAAGGTTACTTTTGAAACAAAACGTACACAGCTAGAGGTAGAAGAGGCTGAGATTGAAGCACGCATTCAAAAAGAAAGCGAAGTCTTAGAAAATCTAAAAGCAGAGCAGCTTCGACTTGAAAACAAGAAAGAGATCTTAGAGCTAGAGAGACAAAAGCATAACGATCATATTTGGGAACAATATGAAATGACCTATGGTGGGGCGCTTGTATTTAAACAGGAGCTAGGAGCTTTTGCAGATATGAGAAAAAATGCAGAGAAACTCCGAGGGCAGATCAAGGTGATTGGCCATGTTAATGTTAATGCCGTAGCAGAATACGAAGAAACACATCAGAGGTATACGTTCCTAACAACGCAAAGAGAAGATATTCAAAAGGCAGAGCGTACATTAGTTGAGATGATTGATCGTCTTACTGCAGAAATGCATGATATATTTAGAGAACAGTTTAAACATATTGCAGAGAACTTTAGCCAAGTATTCCAAGAATTGTTTGGTGGTGGTATGGCATTCTTACAACTGATGGATGAGGAAAATATCCTGGAATCAGGTATTGAGATTATCGCCAAACCACCAGGTAAAAAACTGCAGAATATGACATTACTCTCAGGGGGTGAGCGTACACTTACGGCGATTGCATTGCTCTTTGGTATTCTCAAACTCAAGCCATCACCATTCTGTGTGCTTGATGAGATTGAAGCGGCATTGGATGATGCCAATGTATTACGTTTTGCTGAGTATCTAGGCAATCTTTCAAAGGAGACACAATTCGTTGTGATCACCCATAGAAAAGGGACAATGGAGAGGGCAGATACGTTGTATGGTGTCACTATGCAAGAACGCGGCGTATCAACAGTGCTTTCGATTAAACTCGAAGATGCAACGCAGTACTTAGATCAGAAAAATAGCTAGGAGGAATAATAATGTCATTTTTTAAAAAGCTCTTTGGCATTAAAAATAAAGACGATCAGCAAGAAAAAGAAGTAGGAGCGTCACAAGTAGTAGAGAAAGTGACAGAACCTATTGTGGACATGGTTGAAGAAGCGGTTACACCGCTTATTGATACTGTAGAGACTGTGATTGAACCTATAAGCGAACAATTAGAAGCATTTTCTGAGGTGGAAGAGGATGTAGAAGTAGAAGTAAAGCCAGAAATACTAGAGGTGGAAGTAGAAGTAAAGCCAGAAGTACTAGAGGCGGAAGCGGAAGTAGAGTCAGAAGTACTAGAGGTGGAAGCAGAAGTAAAGTCAGAAGTACTAGAGGCGGAAGTGGAAGTAAAGTCAGAAGTACTAGAGGCGGAAGCGGAAGTAGAGCCAGAAGTACTAGAGGTGGAAGTAGAGTCAGAAGTAAACTCTGTTGTGCTAGAAGTGACACAGGAGACAAAGAAAAAAAGTTTCTTCGGTAAACTGATGTCAGGACTAACAAAGACAAGAGACAATATTTTAGGGAGCGTCGATGATGTCCTTAGAGGTTTCAAAAAGATTGATGAGGATCTCTATGAGGAGTTAGAAGAAGCGCTTATCATGGCTGACTTTGGTGTGGAGACAACACTGCATATGATTGAAGAACTACGTCGCCTGGTAAAGGAACGTAAGATTACAGATCCGGCACTTCTTAAGGCAACACTGCAAGAAATCATTACAACAATCTTGATTTCACAAGAATCAAGTCCTATTATTGTAGAGGATAAACCAAATGTTGTTCTGGTAATAGGTGTTAATGGTGCCGGCAAGACCACCAGTATTGGTAAGATCTCAAACCAACTTAAAACATCAGGTAAACACGTAGTAGTAGCAGCGGCAGATACATTTAGAGCAGCGGCAATTGAACAGCTTCAAGTATGGGTGAACCGTGCAGGTGTAGAGATTATTAAGCAAACGGAAGGTTCAGATCCTGCCTCTGTGGTATATGATGGCATTCAAGCTGCTAAGGCAAGAAAAGCGGATGTACTCATTTGTGACACAGCAGGAAGACTTCAAAATAAGACAAATCTCATGAAAGAACTTGAGAAAATCTCTCGTATTATTGATAGAGAGTATCCAGAAGCACATAAAGAGGTGCTCATTGTTCTTGATGCAACAACAGGACAAAATGCAATTTCACAAGTTAAGCTTTTCAAAGAAGTGGCACATGTAGATGGTATTATTTTGACTAAACTTGATGGGACTGCCAAAGGTGGGGCAATTGTTGGGATTTGCCAAACGATGAATGTCCCTGTAAAATATATAGGTGTAGGTGAAAAGATAGAAGATTTACAACCATTTAATGCGGAAGACTTTGCCAAAGCACTTTTTGCAACAGATATGAATTAACAGTTGACAAATGCAAGGTGATTCATTATAATTCATATGTAAAGCAAAAAGGGCTGACAGTAGTGGGGGGTGTTGAGATGGAAAAGTTCTTAGAGATCACATACTTATTTGATTTCTATCAAGAGCTACTGACAGAGAAACAGAGAGAACTGATCACACAGTACTTCTTTGAAGACTTGTCTTTAGGAGAACTAGCCGAACAACACAACATTAGTCGTCAGAGCGTATTTGATACAATTAAGAAGGCACAGGCCAAGCTCATAGACTATGAAGCGAAGCTAGAACTTTGGGCAAAGTATCAAAAACAGCAAAAGATGATTGTGAAGCTACAGGAATTATCCTCACAAGCAAAGCAAGGCTTAGATGAACATAGTAAAGCCTATATACACGCTATGGACAAGGTTCTAGCGGAGTTAAACAGTGAAATGTAGGAGGAATTCAAAAAGATGGCCTTTGATCAATTATCTGATAAATTACAAAATGTATTTAAACAACTCAAAAGTAAAGGTAAACTCACAGAAAAAGATGTGAAGGTAGCTTTACGAGAAGTCAAACTGGCACTTTTAGAGGCAGATGTTAACTTCAAAGTTGTTAAGAACTTCATTAAATCAATTGAGAGCCGTGCGATTGGGTCTGAAGTACTAGAAAGTTTAACACCAGGACAGCACGTGATTAAGATTGTAAATGAAGAACTCATCAGTCTGATGGGTGGTGCGCAAAGCAAGATTACTTTTGCAACAAAAGGGATTACACCAATTTTGATGGTAGGTTTACAAGGTGCTGGTAAGACAACAACAAGTGCCAAGCTTGCATCACTTGTGAAATCTCAAGGCAAGAGACCTTTACTTGTAGCGTGTGACATCTACAGACCAGCAGCTGTTGATCAGCTGATTACAGTAGGTAAGCAAGTAGGTGTACCAGTATTTTCAATGGGTATTGACCACGATCCTGTAGATATTGCAAAAGCGGGTATGGCGTATGCAAAAGAGCATAACCATGATGTGGTGTTTATCGATACAGCTGGTAGACTTCATATAGATGAGGTACTGATGGATGAGCTCAAATTCATCAAAGCAGAAGTAAAACCTCGAGAAATTTTATTAGTCGTAGACGCCATGACAGGACAAGATGCAGTCAACGTAGCAGAGTCTTTCAATGAGGCACTTGGAATTGATGGTGTGGTTATGACAAAACTTGATGGGGATAACCGTGGTGGTGCTGCGCTTTCTGTTAAAGCAGTTACTAACAAACCAATCAAGTATGTAGGTATGGGTGAAAAACTCAGTGACTTACAACCATTCCACCCTGAGCGTATGGCATCGCGTATTCTTGGGATGGGTGATGTGCTTACTCTAATTGAGAAGGCACAAGAAAACTTTGATGAAAAGAAAGCTAAAGAGTTAGAGGCGAAGTTTAGAAAAGCGGAGTTTAACTTTGAAGATTTCTTAGATCAAATGCGTCAAGTAAAGAATATGGGTCCACTGGACCAATTACTTGGTATGATTCCAGGTATGAACAATGCAAAACTTGGAGACCTTAAGGTTGACGATAAGCAAATGGCACATATTGAAGCAATTATCTTATCGATGACAAGGGAAGAGAGACTTAACCCAAGTATACTGAACATGCAACGCAAAAAGCGTATTGCAAAAGGTTCGGGCCGAGATATTGCAGAAGTCAATAGACTGATCAAGCAATTTGAGCAGATGCAGACAATGATGAAGCAGTTCTCAGGTATGATGAAGGGCAAAAAAGGTAAATTCAAATTACCTTTTATGTAAATAAATAATAACTAATTACCCCAGGAGGTGGAACACATGGCAGTAAAAATTCGTTTAAGAAGAATGGGTGCTAAAAAAGCTCCTTTCTATAGAATCGTAGTAGCTGATTCACGTTCTCCAAGAGATGGACGTTTCATTGAAGAGGTTGGATACTTCAACCCATGTCAAGAACCAAATGAATTAAGCGTAAACAAAGAAGCTGTAGAAAAATGGTTAGCAACTGGTGCACAACCAACAGATACAGTAAGAGATTTACTTAAAAAATCAGGTATCGAAGCTAAATAGTGATATCTAGGAGGTAATCCGATGAAACAATTAGTTGAAGTTATTGCCAAGGAATTGGTAGATTACCCAGAAGCAGTTACTGTTTCTGAAAAACAAACTCAAGGGACCATTGTTTTAGAGCTTAAAGTAGCACAAGAAGATATGGGCAAAATCATCGGAAAGCAAGGCAAGATTGCGAAAGCAATCCGCACAATAGTGAAATCAGCAGCGGTTTCTTCTGATAAGAAGGTCGTTGTTGAGATTATGCAGTAGGTTAGGGGTATCCCTAACCTACTTTTGCGTGTTACAATAGTGAAAAATCATAAGTAAAAGGATGATCGAAATGGAACAACTACTGACAATCGGCAAAATTGTAAATACACATGGGGTGCGCGGTGAGATGCGTGTGAAACCAATTACAGATAAATTAGAGACATTTGATAAGCTTAGCGAAGTCTATGTTGTAGGACGTGACACAAAGGTCTATGAGATTGCTGGCATTAGACCACACAAAGGGTTTATGCTTCTAAGACTCAAAGGGATTGAAACGATGGATGCAGCAGAACTACTTAAAAATTACGAACTTAAAATTGAACGTAAAAACGCTATTCCATTGGAATCAGATGAGTACTATATTAGTGATCTTTATGATATGGAAGTAGAGACAGAAGAGGGACGTAAGCTTGGCGTGATTGTCGATATTCTATTTACAGGAAGCAATGACGTATATGTGATTAAGAATCAAGAAACGCAAAAAGAACTTCTCATTCCAGCTATCAAACAATGTATCAAAAAGATAAGTTTAGCAGACAATAAGATGACAGTTCACCTTCTAGAAGGACTAGAGTCATAATGAAAATCACAGTAATGACACTCTTTCCTGAGATGATTGAAAATGTCATGAACTATAGTATCATGGGAAGAGCAAGAGAAAACAATCTCATCGATGCTAGTGCCATTAATATCAGAGATTTTGCAACAAATAAGCATCTTCAGGTAGATGATTATCCATACGGTGGTGGCGCTGGGATGCTGATGATGGCAGATCCTGTCTATCGCTGTTATGAACATCTTGTGCAAAGCATGGAGAAGAAACCACGTGTTATCTATATGACACCACAAGGAAAAGTATGGAATCAACGATTGGCAGAAGAGCTTGCACAAGAAGAAAATCTTATTTTCTTATGTGGGCACTACGAAGGCATTGATCAACGAGTGATTGATGAGATCGTAACAGATGAAGTATCAATCGGAGACTATGTTTTAACTGGTGGTGAGCTAGCTGCACTTGTTGTAGCGGATAGTATCGTGAGACTTGTACCAGGGGTGCTAGGCAAACAGGAGTCTTTTGAAGATGAATCGTTTTCTGAGGGTATATTGGAGTATCCGCAATATACGAGACCTGCAGTTTGGAATGAAAGGGAAGTTCCTCAAATTCTTTTGTCGGGAAACCACAAGAAAATTGCAGAATACCGTCGTGAGCAAGCAATAGTGAATACTTTCAACAAGCGTCCAGATTTACTGAAAAAGGCAAAATTGACAGATAAAGAAAAGCAGTTCGTTAGTGAATGCGCAAAAAATCGTTGCAAATAATAATAAGACATGCTATAATTCATAGGTGTTAATTACGGATGGTCCTCTAACACCAGACTGTGTTACGAACATCTTAGAAAAAAGGAGAATTGACAATGATCAATGCAATTATTAAAGACATCGAAACAGCACAATTAAAAGAAGTAACACCTTTCAACGTAGGTGATACAGTGCGTGTATACGCAAAAATTAAAGAAGGTCAAAGAGAACGTGTACAAATGTTCGAAGGGATCGTATTAAAAAGACAAAACGGTGGCGTTCGTGAAACATTCACAGTAAGAAGAGTTTCTTACGGTGTAGGTGTTGAGAAAACATGGCCAGTTCACTCTCCAAACGTAGAGAAAATTGAAGTTATCCGTCGTGGTAAAGTAAGACGTGCTAAATTAAACTACTTACGTGAACGTGTAGGTAAAAACGCAAAAGTTAAAGAGTTAATAAAATAAAAAGGGACTTTCCAAGTCCCTTTTTGTGTATCAAAAGGAGAGGGGCTCCTGTGTATGAAAGAGCTAAAAGGATGGATTATTGATAGTGCCATTGCTCTAGGAATAGTGGTAATTGCGACCACTTTTTTTATCCAAAATTTTAAAGTTGTGGGGAATTCAATGTTGCCAACTTTAGAAGATGGACATTTTGTCATCATCAATAAGATGATTTATCGTTTGAAAGAACCACAAAAGTGGGACGTAGTAGGTTTTTATGATGAGAACATAGACACCAGGCTGGTAAAGCGGATTATAGGCATGCCAGGAGATGTGATTGATTATAGAGATGGAAGCATTTATGTTAATGGTGCTTCTTTGAATGATCCCAATATTTATCATGTTAATGATAAGGGGGATCTTGATTATCCATTTACTGTTCCAGAGAATAGTTATTTCGTAGTTGGAGATAATCTGAATAGTAGTGTTGATAGTCGTTATCGTGAGATTGGGTGTGTATCCCAGTCACAGATTATAGGGAAAATAGAATTTCGTATTTGGCCGTTTTGGAAGAATCCAATAGAAAAGCCCAAATACTAGAAAAGAGGAAGAACTATGCATATACAATGGTATCCAGGTCACATGACGAAAACACGTAGACTGATTGAGGAGAACCTGAAACTCGTTGATATTGTCATTGAATTGTTAGATGCGCGTGCGCCATATAGTACAAAAAATCCAGATATAGACAAACTTGCAGGCAACAAGCCGAGATTAATTATCCTTAACAAAGCTGATCTTGCTCATCCTGAGGCAACAAAAGAATGGATTAAGTGGTACAGCAGTGAGAATGTAAGGGTAGTAGAGGTTGTAGCAACTTCAGGTAAAGGGATCAAGCAAGTGACGCAAGCTGCGGAGGCGATGCTTAAAGAGAAGATCGAACGAGACAAAGCAAGAGGACGTATCTATAGACCAATCCGTGCGATGATCGTAGGTATCCCTAATGTAGGTAAATCAACATTTATCAATGGTCTTGTAGGAAAAGGTAGTACAAAGACAGGAGATAAGCCAGGTATTACAAGAGGGAAGCAATGGGTTAAGATCAAAAAAGGCTTTGAACTCTTAGATATGCCAGGGATCTTATGGCCAAAATTCGAGGACCAGCAAGTGGCGATGAAACTCGCTTATTTAGGGTCTATCAAAGATGATATTTTAGATGTAAGAGGTCTGACATTAGGATTCTTAGAGCATGGGGAAAAGTATTTCCCAAGAAATATTTCAGAGCGCTATAAGGTGAATCTGGATGAATTTGAGACACCATATGAATTATTCACAGCCATCGCAAAAAAGCGTGGGTTTATTGGTGCAAAAGGGATGATGGATGAAGCCCGTACATCACATGTGATACTTGATGAATACCGTGGGGGAAAACTTGGTAAGATTACTTTAGAGACACCAAAGAGTCTTGCGGAGGAAAAAGAAGAGGCTAAGAAACGTGAAGATGCAGAACGTGAAGCAAGAAGGCAAGCACGAGAAGCGGATAGGGAACAAGAGTAAACACGCCCTTAGGTGGTGTGAACTCCTCAAAGAAATCTTGATGGCGGTACTAGTGGTCATGATGTTTACGCAGTTTGTAGGCTCACATAGTGTGGTGCCTACAGGTTCGATGATTCCGACTATTGAAATAGGTGATCATCTGATTACTAATAAAATACCATATTACTATAGGGATCCCCAACGTGGGGAAGTCGTGGTATTTGGCCATGAGGGAGAATACCTCGTAAAACGCGTTGTAGGTATGCCAGGAGATGAAATTGATATTAGAGATAATAAGGTATGGGTGAATGGACACCCACTAGATGAAAGTAACTATATCTATATATGGGATAGTACATGGCAAGTGGTTGGTGTAGGCATGGATTATCCATTAACTATACCAGAGGACCACTATTTCATGTTAGGAGATAATAGACCAGATAGTTTAGATAGTCGCTATTTTGGGCCGATCAGCAGAGCGCAGGTTGTATCAAAGGCAATGTGGTGTATCTTTCCTATCTCTAAAATAGGTGTGATCAAATAGGGGGTAATACCGTGAATATCAAAGAAATAGATGCTTATCTGAAACAAGTGCCATTAGAAACGTTAGAAGAGGAAATGAAGCCTTTTCTTGAGGATGAACGTGCAGGTGCTAAGAAGATATGCGAAAAATATATTAGAATTCTACAAAAGCAACAAAAGGAAAAAGAGGAATGGCTTCTTAAATGTGCTTTTGATAGTGTGTTTGAGGAAGATGTGAGTTCTCTGATAGGCATTGATGAAGTTGGCAGAGGGCCACTTGCTGGACCGGTTGTAGCAGCGGCGGTAATCTTACCTCCAGATTGTATGATTCCGGGTCTAAAGGACTCTAAAAAACTTACCGAAGAAAAAAGAGAAGCGTTGTATGAGATGATACAAGAGCACGCAGTAGCTATAGGGATTGGACTCATTGAACCAGAAGAAATCGACCAGATCAATATTTTACAGGCAACTTTTAAAGCAATGAGAGAAGCAGTAGCAGAGATTCAAGTGCCTTACCATACGATTCTTGTAGATGGGGATAAGCTGATTCCAGGTGTAACGTGTGGCCAGCATGCAGTGATTAAAGGTGATGATAAGAGCGCGGCAATTGCAGCAGCAAGTGTTATTGCCAAGGTGACGCGTGACCGCTTGATGAAGGAATATGATACCATCTATCCTGTATATGACTGGCGTAGTAACAAAGGTTATGGTAGTGAAAAACACTATGAAGCCATTAGAGCATATGGTATTACATCTCAGCATCGCAAAAGTTTCTTAAAAAAAGAGGGATATTAATGCAGATCGGTGATTTATCACAAATCAAGCTTCAGATGATGCAGATGAATAAAGCACTACTTGAAAAACTTCTAGTAGGTAGCGAAATAGAGGGTCAGTTGATGACAAAAGATGGGCAGTTATTACTTGATACAAAAGCAGGTATCAAACTGCCCATTTCTTTATGTCAAGGAGACGCACAGCTAGGGGAATTGTTGAAATTTGTTGTGATGAGTAAGGGTGATCAAGGTATTGTGCTTCAAGTCATACCCGCAGAACAAGTAGAACAGGTTGCTAAGGAGCCGAAGGAATTAGCCCAGAAGGTTATGGAAGATTTGAATCTACCAAAGGGAGAGACCACTAAGAGTCTTATAGAAGGATTTGTGGAAAAACAGTTGCCATTAGACCGTGGGGAGTTACTAAAAAGTTTTTATATACATAAGCAAATAAAGCTTCCTGTACCAGTGATTATTAATTTGCTTGAGACCCAAGGTGGTCTACAGGAAAGAGAATTACGTGATTTTCAGGTACTTAGGGATTTAGGTGGTAAGACTGCATTTTTGAGCCAACTGACACAGGTGATTGCTACGGCGGACCTTCCTAAGGAAACCTATAGGCAATTAAGTGTTTTGCTAGGGGGACAGGTAACAAGAGGTGAAGCTGCTAATGCGATCACCCCACTTCAGTTTGAGCCACAAGAAATGATGACTCCCTTGGCTCAAAACAAATGGCTTGCGGTGGAGATAGAAAAAAAGGTAATGACTTTCTATGAAACGCTGAAAGAACTGCCAGAGGCGGAACGGGGGAAATATCTCAAAGAAGCGGTGCCCCTACAAGAAGTGATTTCTAAGATTCTTGAAACGTTAGAAGAGGTGCCATTACCTAAGGAGACAAGACAGGTACTTGAAACACTGAAAGAAAGTACCGCGCAGTTCCATCACATGCAGCATCAAGGGCAGATGTTTTGTATGCCATTTCACTATAAGGAGCAGAATAAGGATGTGGAAGTCTACCTTTTTAAGCCGAAGAAGAAACACCCAAAGGCGCAAAAAGAGCTGTATGTAGTTATTGCACTGGATATGCCAGCACTGGAACATCTTGAGGTTCATATTCATCAGATTGAAAAAGAACTTGTTATTGGCATGGAGGTCAGTAATATGCAGGTCCAAAAACACTTCAGTCGGTATATGGAGCAACTGAGTGGGGTGCTGGGAGAGGTTGGCTATACTGTCAAACAGATGAAGGTGTCGATTAAGGTAGAGTCGCCAGAAGCTAGTCAGGTGCATGCGTTAGGAACAGTCCATACACCACATAGCATGGATTGTAGAGTCTAGGAGGTGCAAGGTATGGAGCGAGGGGATCAGATGAGGCGCGCAGTAGCTTTGAGCTACACACAAGATATGAGTGCGCCAGAGATTGTAGCCAAAGGAAAAGGGTATATTGCTGAAAATATAATCAAAGAAGCATTAGAAAAAGAGGTACCTGTTTATGAGGATGCGAAGTTGGCGACACTTCTAACAGAGCTACAGATTGGGGAACAAATTCCTAGTGAGTTATATGATATTGTAGCTCAAATCTTAGTTTTTGTAGGAGATTTGGATGAGTTATATGCTAAAACAGGGCACACTAAACCATAGAGCTATTGGGACGTATTATGAGCAGTTAGCAAGCGCGTATTTAATCCAAAAAGGTTATGAAGTCATCATAGCGAATTACCGGAGCCGATTTGGAGAAATCGATCTCATTGCCAAAGATGGTATGTATGTGGTATTTTTAGAAGTGAAGTACAAAGGAGTAGCCAATCATGGTTATCCGAGAGAAAGTGTCACCGTAACGAAACAGCGACGGATTAAACGCACGGCGCAGTACTATCTAATGATGCATACACGGCGGGAAATCTATTGTCGGTTTGATGTGATAGAAATCTTGGGGGAGCAAATCACCCATATTGAAAATGCATTTATATAGGAGGTGTATGTGATGAAGGCGACACAAACCTGTAAAATAGTAAATGAATCGTCTACGCCATACCTTGTTTTTAGAACATGGGAAAAAGATACTAACCTCATACATGGTTTTTCTACCAAGCATGGGGGTGTAAGTACAGGCGCACTTAAGAGTCTCAATCTAGGGTTTAACCGTGGCGATCAGCCTCAGAATGTTAAAGAAAACTATAAGCTACTGTGTGCAAGTATGGGTATTCCTTATGAGTCACTGGTAATTTCAAAGCAGGTCCACGAGACATTGATTGAGAAAGTTACATATAAGGAGTGTGGAAATGGTATCTTATATCCTAACAAATGGGAAAGTGCAGACGGTATTTACACAGATGAGGCAGATGTTGCACTTGTAACGCACTATGCGGATTGTGTGCCACTCTTTTTCTATGCCCCATCAGCCCATCTCATAGGGCTTGCACATGCAGGATGGAGAGGTACTGTGGGAGAAATTGGTCCACGTATGATTAAGCGGTGGATCGAGGAAGAGGGTGTAGATGTGACTGAGGTTGAGGTGGCAATTGGCCCATCAATCGGTCCATGCTGTTTTGAAGTGCATGAAGATGTTGCATTAGCTTTTACACACAAATTCAAAGGCCAAGAAAGCATTGTTGTGCCTATTGACGGAGGCAAATACCAAGTGAATCTATGGGAGTATAATAGACAACTCTTACTTGAAGTAGGCGTTAGACCTGAGAAGATTCACCAGGGTGATGTGTGTACATGTTGCAATCATGAGACCTTTTATTCTCACCGCTATACACAGGGTAAGAGAGGGACGCTCAGTGCGATCATGTACCTTAGAAAATAGGAGATGAAAGACGTGAATAATAAAAGACAATTAAAGACACATAAGATTACAGGCGTACTTCCAGATAGTATTGCTGAGGAACTAGAGATTGAAGTGGGTGATACTTTAGTCACAATCAATGGTGAAGTGATACAAGATGTATTTGATTATCGCTATCTGCTCAGTGACGAGGAAATAGAACTATGTATCCGTAAATTTGATGGTGAAGAGTGGGTTATCGATATTGAGAAAGACTATAGCGAAGATCTTGGACTCGAATTTGAATCAGAGCTTATGGACGAACTGATTAGTTGCCGCAATAAATGTCAGTTTTGTTTCATTGATCAGTTACCACCCAATATGCGAAAGACTGTTTACCTCAAAGATGATGATTGGCGTATGTCTTTCCTTAATGGAAATTATATTACACTCACCAATATGTCAGAGCATGACATTGAAAGGTTGATCAAATATCGGTTATCACCAATCAACATTTCAATTCATGCAACAGATCCTGATGTACGTGTAGCACTCCTCAAAAATAGATTTGCAGGTAAGATTTTAGAGCAAATTAAACGTTTGGTAGATGCAGGCATAGAGATCAATGGGCAGATTGTATTGTGTAAAGGGATTAATGATGGTAAAGTACTTGACCAGACAATTCGTGACTTAAGTCAGTTCATTCCACATATACTATCTTTAACTGTGGTACCAGTAGGAATCTCGAGATTTAGAGAAAACTTACCAACACTTGAAGCCTTTGATGAGCCGGCAGCCAAAAATGTTGTTGAAGTAATCGAGAAGTGGCAAACTTACTATCTTGAAAAGATGGGACGACGCTTTGTGTTTGTGGCGGATGAATTTTATGTAACAGGTGGATTGGCATTACCACATTATGATAGTTATGAAGGATTTTATGTATTAGACAATGGTGTCGGTATGCTCACTAAGTTTGAAAGAGAAGTGGATGAAGTAGTAGCAGATCTAAACTATAGTGAAGAAGTGTTTGAGGCGGTTATCGCAACTGGCTGTATTACGGAGCAGTTTATGAAACGTTGTATCCAGAAGGTGAGAGAGAAACGGCCAAACTATAAAATAACTGTAATGCCAATCGTCAATCAGTTCTTTGGTGAACAAGTAACTGTGACAGGTTTGTTGACAGGACAAGATATTATCGCTACACTTAAAGCAGTTCCAGAGAGAGGACATCATTTGCTATTAGCTGAAAATATGCTAAAATGTGGTGAAAACATATTGTTAGATGATTATACAGTGCCTCAGATTGAAGAAGCATTAGATATGCACATAACAATCGTTTCAAACGATGGAAGACAATGGCTAGAAACAATTATACAAACAAAGGAGAACTACAATGAGTAAACCAATCGTAGCAATTATAGGGAGACCAAATGTGGGTAAGTCCACACTATTTAATAGATTAGCTAAAGCACGTATTTCAATTGTGGATG
>JBOFIR010000225.1:0-2362 GCA_051650265.1 Cellulosilyticaceae bacterium | reverse complement strand
AAGGCTTCTACCTTATAGCCGCTTAACTTCCCCATTAGATAATCCCTAATATCTTCCACTTTAACTATAAATGGATATTTGTATTTCAATGCGCTATCATCCATCATTTCTGCCGTTACAATTAACTCCGATGGTTCTAGACTACCATTTTTATATTGTGCATAGGTATAATTTCCACTATTTTCATCTTTAATAATCATATAACCATGACTATCATGTAGCCAATTGAAGTATTCATCTCCACTTGCAAAGCACTGCAATATTTCTCCTGATGGTTGATGAATCATTTGTGGTACATCAAACAGCCTCATACCTCATACCTCCTCCTTAACTCTGCCAACAAACTCCCTACTTTTTGCCTCTTTTGTTGTTTATTTCAAGCTTGTCCTATTTCTCATATTCCTTTTATTTTATCCTTACTTCATCATATGCAGCACCTTAAATTGTGTGAAAGCTTATTAAGATAAATTTACCAAAACAAAAAACGGCCCTTTATCAATTGACCGTTTTCTTTATATCTTTATTTATAATGGATTCTAATTATAATCTCTACCTTAATAGTCTCAGATTGCCCTAATTGATTAAATTTAAGCTTAATCTGATTCACTCTGGAGTCCTCCCCAAAGTGATTAGAGTAACTTATTTCCTTCACGTCTTGCTCATCTACACCTGCTGCCACAATATCTACAGCATACTCTGGTGTATGAATGACTACTTTTTCTTTGCAGATTTCTACTGGATGATGTGTCATGAATACTTCTTCTACTGTATTGGTTTCTTGATTAAACTCAAATTGGTCTGCTAGGATTAAGCAAAGCTTATTATGATCCCAAGTATAACTTCTTATATAGCCAGCTAAGCTTTCTGTCTGATAAGCTTTTACTAGATCTAGTGCAAAGCAGCTTGGATTGTGAAGGTTGATCCTCTTTACAACAGCATGAGCAGACTTTCCAGCTTTTTGTTCACATCCATTGATAATGGGTACAGAATGTCCTTGAGATGAAGCATGTAAAAATGTATAGCGATTTTCCCCAAAGAATGCCTTTGTATATTCTGGAGCACCCAAATCACAAAGTGCTGTGCTCTTCCCATAATGTAAGATGAAGTTTCCTAGATCATTATGGTTATGTGGCTCGTCATTATGCCCGCCTTTTGCTGCAAAGCATACAAATTGATTGGCCTGATCATAACTTCTATCAATCAGCCACTGGCTCCCTTCAAAAAACTTTGTTCCGATATAGCCTTGATTTTTACTAAAATCATCTTTTTCAAGTGTCCAAAATACATTTCTTGAGAGGAGTGCCCACTTACTTGTATGATCTCTAAAAATATGTATAGCTTGTGAGAAGTGATATTCATCTATCCCAAAGAGCTGTTGCAATTTAGTTAATACCCCATACTCTCCATGCCACTCATCACCCGCTGCATCTGAGAAGTTAACCATATGCATGTCAGGAAACTGTAGGTAAGTAGGTAGTTTAGCTATCTGCGCTATTTGCTCATCTATTGTAAAGAGATCTAATTCCCCACAAGTTCTCTCCTTTAAAAGCTCTGCAAAATACATATAAAAACTAAATCCATACTGCCAATACCCTAGTCCCTCTGTAGTCACTCCTTCTTGATCAAATCCCAAGAGATAGCTTTGCATCGTCCCGATTACACGCAATATGATTTGTGCTAATTCATCGATATCTTGTATTTGATAAATGGCTGCGCAACCTGTAGCCCCCGCACATACAGATGCCCAGTTCATCTTTACCTCTTCCCATCCATAGGTATAGGTTTTATAGGGGTTGATAATCCTTCTTTGAATTTCTTGCTGCAATCTATAAGCTAAAAGTGGATGTATTTTATCCTTGAGCAGTGATAGTATTTCAGCAAAATAAAACCCAGATTCTGCTGAGAAAAGTGCGACCACTTGGTCAGCTGCTACACCCTTTTTTTGAATATCTGCTTCTGTCAGCGGGACATGGGCAGGCAGCTCCCATGAATAGCTATCACACCATTGCCATAATCGCTCTTGTATAGCTTGTAAATACTCCCCTTTTTCTGCCATTAGTTCCGCCATTACTAATGCATGCAACTCATTTTTACTTTTAAAGAATAACTTCTCATAACGATAGCGATTGCCAGTTTCTAAAAAATCAATAAACCGCTCAAAAGTCAGCTGAGGTGGCGCTTGATCTTTTACCTGATCTGCTAACGCTATAATATCTTTTATCATCACTTGTGTAATCGGATGTGTCTTGGCTTTGTCTCTATAGTTTCTATCTCTGATTTGTGGAAAAAGACTATACCCTTGTGCTTCCCCAAATCTTAGTGCTTCCCTTATTTCACTTATTGTTATTCCCCTCATATTTCT
>JBOFIR010000224.1:0-4536 GCA_051650265.1 Cellulosilyticaceae bacterium | reverse complement strand
TAGTCAAACACACGGAGGAACTCGATGAGGTGAAGATCATTGCACAGCTTAGCGTAGCTTTCTATATAGAAAGAGTAGAAGGTACCTGTTACAAGCCCGTTCAGAAGCATCATTTTGGCATGAGGTTTTACAAAAAGTGGTACCACCTCACCCTTAAAGAAGAGCACCTTAGTGGGATGACACTCAAGGCTCAGCTAGATGTCACATTGTTACAAAACCTTGTTCTTGCGCCACTATTTGGCATCCAAAACCCAAGGACGGATGATCGGATTGATTTTGTGGGTGGCATAAGAGGTGTTGAGGAACTGAATAAGCGAACAGACAAAGAGCGATGCGTTGCATTTAGCCTGTATCCAACAGAGCTAGAAGAATTGATCGCCATTGCAAAGTCTGATGATGTGATGCCTCCCAAATCGACTTGGTTCGAGCCCAAATTACTAAGTGGTTTGCTGATACATTGTATATAATATTTGAAAAATGCATAAACTACTTTCACGAAATAGACTTTTGGAGGGCTGTTATATGTACATGAATAGATTTCTAATTGGTGCAATTGTAGGTGGCAGTATCGGTGTGGCGTGTACTGCTTATGTAAAAGCTTCTGCTCAGGAGAAAAAACAGTTCGCGCAGATTGGTAAAAAAATTGGACATATGATCTAATGGAGAGATGGTAGCTTAGGGGCTATCATCTTTCTGTGTGTGCCCCGCGATTCGACTTCGCACAGTGCAAAATCCACATAAATGTTGACAAATTACCATACATTTCATATAATCGAATCAAATAGGCATATAACAAGCTAGTATGAGTATATAAATAATATAAATGCAGTGAAAAGAAGGAGTATATAAATAAGGATTTTCAGAGAGGGAAGAAGTGGTGAGAGCTTCCTAACACCTGTTTATAGAAGCAGTCTTGGAGCATGTATCTTGAAGTGAAGAGTTTAGTAGGGATACACGGGTAACTACGTTATAAGTTTCAGAGTGATGCCGTATGGCATAACTAGGGTGGTACCGCGAGCAACCTCGTCCCTATGTGGGATGGGGTTTTTTTGTGTTTCTAAACCTATTTCAAGGAGGTATTTATGAACTTCTTACAGCTTGTCAATCAAAGTCATCCGTTAGATAGTCTATTTATTCCCAAGGATCTTATGCGGGATCCTATCACTGGGATTTGGTTAGTTAAAGCGGCATACGAGGCGTTTTATAAACTTAACCAAAGTTTGCAAAATGAAGGATTTTCCCCATTGGTACTTGTGAGTGGCTACCGTTCTTATGAGTACCAGAAGAACTTATTTAATAAGAAGATTCAGAGGCTCCTACAAGATGGGGTGCCCATAGAGCGTGTGAGAGAAGAAGCAGCAACTATTGTGGCATTGCCGGGGTGTAGTGAGCATCAACTGGGCTTAGCACTTGATGTGACCACATCTGCATTAGCAGAAGCGGAAGATCCCCTAATTCGTGCATTTGGTGAGACGACCCAAGGCGTATGGCTGGTGCAGAACGCCCACTTGTGGGGATTTGTGCTGCGCTATACACAAGAGAAACAGTGTGAAACAGGGATTACCTATGAACCATGGCATTATCGCTATGTGGGGATTAATCATGCCAAGAAGATGACAAAATTAGATCTATGCCTAGAAGAATACTTGATGCATCGAAAAACACATAATAGCTTTTAAAGCTTAATCATATTCCAAGGAGGAAAAAAATGAAAAACTACGGTTTAAACGAACTAAGAGAAATGTATTTAGAGTTTTTTGAGTCTAAAGGACACTTACGTATGAAGAGTTTCCCATTAGTACCACAAAACGATAACAGTTTATTATTAATCAATGCAGGGATGGCACCACTTAAGCCTTACTTCACAGGTCAAGAAAAGCCACCGCGTACACGTGTTACAACATGTCAAAAATGTATTCGTACAGGTGATATTGAGAATATCGGAAAGACAGCAAGACATGGTACATTCTTTGAAATGTTAGGAAATTTCTCATTTGGAGATTACTTCAAAGAAGAAGCTATTGCCTGGGCATGGGAGTTTGTTACAGAAGTGATCGGTCTACCAGAAGAACGTTTATTTGTTTCTGTTTATGAAGAAGATGAAGAGACAGCTGTAATCTGGAGAGAAAAAATGGGGTTGGCTAAAGAGAAGATCTTCTACATGGGTAAAGAAGATAACTTCTGGGAAGTAGGTGTGACAGGTCCATGTGGCCCATGTTCAGAAATCTACTACGATAGAGGTGAAGAATTTGGTTGTGATAGTCCTGATTGTACAGTAGGTTGTGACTGTGATCGTTACCTTGAGTTCTGGAATTTAGTATTTACACAATTCAACCGTACTGAAGATGGTCGTTATGAACCACTTCCAAATCCAAATATTGATACAGGTATGGGTCTTGAGCGTCTTGCAGCAATGATGCAGGGTGTAACATCTATTTTTGATGTAGATACAATCAAAGCAATTCGTGATCATGTATGTGAGATTGCAGGTGTAGAATACCTTTCAGATCCAAAGAAAGACGTTTCTATTCGCGTTATTACAGACCATATTCGTTCAGCAACATTCCTTGCATCTGATGGGGTTCAACCATCAAATGAAGGCCGCGGCTACGTGATGAGAAGACTGCTTAGACGTGCAATCAGACACGGTAAGTTACTTGGTATCAAAGGTTTATTCCTTAAAGACCTTGTAAAAACTGTTGTTGAGAACTCTAAGAGTGAATACACAGAGCTTGCAGATAAATATGACTATATCCTCAAACTCTTCACTGTAGAGGAAGAAAACTTCAACAAAACAATCGAGCAAGGGCTCACAATCCTAAAGGATTATATTGAGACACTAGAAGCAGAAGGCAAAACAGTGCTTGGTGGAGAAGCTTGCTTCAAACTCTATGACACATATGGGTTCCCAATTGATTTAACGAAAGAGATTCTTGAAGAGAAAAACATGTCAGCTGACGAAGAAGATTTTAAAGCAGAGATGAATAAACAAAAGGAACGTGCAAGAAACGCACGTGCAAAAACAGGTTACATGGGTAGTGATGAGACAGTATTCCACCAAATCGGTGCAGAGGTATCTTCTACATTCGTAGGCTACACGAACCAAACACTTGAGGGGACGATTGCATACCTTGCAAATGATGCAGCACTTTTAGAGTCTGCAGGCGAAGGTGATGAGGTATATGTGATTGCACCAGAGACGTCTTTCTATGCTGAAAGTGGCGGTCAAGCAGGTGATACAGGTACAATCACGACTGAGACAGGTGTGATTGCTGTTACGAATACAACAAAAGTAATCGGTGGTAAGATCGTGCACGAAGGGCAAGTGGTATCAGGTACGGTATCAGTAGGTCAAGTGGCTACATTTGCTGTAGATGGCGGATTCCGTATGGATATTTCACGCAACCATACTGCAACACACCTTCTTCAAAAAGCACTTAGAGAAGTTGTAGGTTCACATGTTGAGCAGGCAGGTTCTAATGTGACGAATGATCGTCTCAGATTTGACTATACACACTTTGAGGCGCTTACAGAGGAGCAATTAGCTGCAGTTGAAAGACTTGTAAACGAGAAGATTCTTGCAGCACTTCCAGTAAACGTACTTGAAACATCAATTGATGAAGCAAAAGCAATGGGTGCAATGGCGTTATTTGGTGAGAAGTATGGCCAAACTGTACGTGTTGTAAATATGGGTGATTACTCAGTAGAGCTTTGTGGTGGAACACATCTTGTAAATACTGCGCAAGTAGGAACGTTCAAAATCGTTTCTGAAACAGGTGTAGGATCAGGAACAAGACGTATTGAAGCTGTAACAGGTAAAGGTGCACTTGAGTACTTCAATGGTCTTGAAGTAACACTCAACACGATTGCTGCAGTATCTAGAGCAAAACGTGGTGAAGTGGTTAAAAAAGTTGAAACACTTATTAATGAAAACAAACAACTTCAAAGAGAAATTGACAAGATGAAAGCAGACGCTGCTAAGGCAGATGCCGCAGCAATCTTAGACCAAGTAGAGACAGTAGCAGACATCAAGACACTTGTTGCTCAGTTCGAAGGACTTGATATGAACGCCCTTAGAAGTATGGGGGATACACTTAAAGATAAATTAGGTGAAGGTGTTGTTGTACTTGCATCTGCTGCCGATGGTAAAGTAAGCTTAGTGGCAATGGCAACAAATGGTGCTGTATCTTCAGGGGTACATTGTGGTAATATTATTTCTAGAGCTGTTAAACTTGTAAGCGGTGGCGGTGGCGGAAGACCGAACATGGCACAAGCTGGTGGAAAAGACGCTAGCAAAGTTAAAGAAGCTCTTCAAGAGGCAAAACAGGTTATTTTAGAACAAGTTAATGCATAATGTTGAAAAAAATGACTGTAGACTATTGACTAAATAGGGAAACTCAATTATAATTTAGTATAGTGCTTTAATCTTTTCTCCGTACAAATGCATAAAGCACAACACTGCAGCCGGAGGGAGGGAAAGAAATGTCAGAGGTTACTGTTCGCGAAAATGAAACTTTAGATAGTGCTCTTCGCCGT
>JBOFIR010000223.1:0-33128 GCA_051650265.1 Cellulosilyticaceae bacterium | reverse complement strand
AGTTCCAATCATCACAGCTAACATGCGCTTCATTTTTATCACTCTTTTCTGTCCAACATGACTTGTCTTATTCATATACTAGAAGACACTCTTTATGACAAGCTTACAACGACTCAAAAAAGCAGCAACCGACTAGGTTACTGCTCTTACTTACCACCCTGGATATCTCTTTTGCCAAGCCTCATCCGCATCATAGCCTCTAGCCAGATCCTTACCTATTTGAATGATCTCTTTACTCAGTTCCACTTTATCCAACAGCACCTCCGCAATACCATCTAACCCCAAACTTGCGCCCATGAGATTACCTGTGATTGCACCCGTTGTATCACTGTCCCCATCATGATTGATCGCAAGGCAAATCGCCTTCTCAAAGTCATCAGGATAGCTCAGTGCTGCATAGATCCCAATAGCCAGTGCCTCGTCCGCCGCAAACCCCTCACCCAACATTGTAAGTTTCTCAGCAGAGGGATCCCCCTCTTTTGCAAGCGTGACTGCCTTGGTCAGTAAATTCACACACCTACCACCTTCTTCTATCTGACCAAGGCGTTCAACTACCTTTTGCACTGCTTCTTCAAGTGGATCGCCTTCTATCACATGATAGATGAGTAACGCCATAGCTCCCCCCGCAAGATATCCTTCAGGGTGTCCATGTGTAATGGCCCCACTCATACAACCGAGTTCGAAGACGTGTGCCTCTTTTTCCATCAACCCTATAGGCGCCACACGCATCACTGTACCACAGCCCTTGCTATCATTGATAGGTCTAAACATTGTCCCCATTATACCTTTACCCAAGCTGGTGATACAAGTCACACCAGGCTCTCTATAGGCATGTAGCCCACCTACCTTCACTAGCCAACCATCATAGTTTTTGGCATCCCAGTTAGGTGTACTAAGCCCCTGTGTATAAAGCCATCTCAAATAAGCTCTAAAGATCAACATATTTGTATCTTTTGTTGTACGCTCAATATTTTTTTGATTGGCCCGTACAATACTACGTAAAATACCTTCTGCAGTGAACAGGGTCATTTGTGTATCATCTGTAATGACCGCTTTGGATGTGCCAGCTGGCGCCACAAGGTGTGTCAAACCGTCTTCTCCAAACAGCTTCCTGATCTGACTGAGCTTCATAAACTCAACCGGCGCACCCCATGCATCTCCGATTGCTCCGCCTATAAGACAGCCCACATAATGTTTTTCATCTCTTTTCATACCTTCGCACCTCCAAGCGACTGCTTCACTTGATTTTGTAACAATGTCTTACTATTTGTGATTGAATTAACTTATTTTTATATAATATAACATATGTTCTGAAATTTTACAATCTTACATCTTGTATACATCAAATACCCCTACGTACATCTTGTCAAGATTTTTAGAGACCTCTGGTGAGACCATGACCAAAAATAAAGCCCTAAAATGTAGTGTGACATTTTAGGGCTTTTCTTATTCGACAATTAAGTGATTAATAGGTGCACCAGGCGCGACCATTGGCAGTACTTTTTCATCTAGATCAATCCGGCAATTCAAAAGGATCGGATGCCCTAAGTCTAACGCCTTAGCAAAACATTCTTTAAACGCTTCTTGCGTAGTGATTTCATAAGCCATGATACCATACGCTTCTGCCAATTTTACAAAGTCTGGTCCACGATCGAGCACTGTCTGAGAGTAGCGCCCCTCATAGAAGAGACTTTGCCACTGACGTACCATTCCCAGAACACTGTTATTGAGGAGTACAATAATCACGGGGACATCATAGTAAGCAATCGTCGCCAACTCATTGCAATTCATCCTAAATGAACCATCCCCAGCTACATGGACCACTTGCTTGCCTCGCATGCCAAGCTGCGCTCCGATACTCGCACCTGTACCATAACCCATAGTGCCCAGTCCACCCGAAGTAATAAGTGTACGTGGCTTGGAAAACTTATAAAACTGGGCTGCCCACATTTGGTGTTGCCCCACTTCTGTGGTCACGATTGCCTCACCCTTTGTCTGCTCATAGATCGTTTCCATGATAAACTGGGGTCTAAGACGCTCATCTCTTTGGTAGTCAAAGTGGAACTCCTCTTTCCACGTCCGCACTTTTTCTACCCATTCTGTATGCTCTTGCTGGTCAAGCAGATCACAGAGCGTACGTAGTACCTCTCTCGCATCACCCAAAACAGACTGATAAACTGCAATGTTCTTACCCACCTCTGCAGGGTCTACATCAATATGTAGAATCTGTGCATGGGGTGCAAAAGTTGCCACACTACTCGTAACACGGTCACTAAACCTTGCCCCAACAGCAATGAGTAGATCACACTCTGTAGCAGCTAAGTTAGAAGCCTTACTGCCATGCATCCCGATCATTTCCGTCGCAAGCCAGTGTGTCTCAGGAAAACCACCTGCCCCCATAAGAGAGGTAGACACAGGTGCTTGAATCAGCTCTGCAAAAGTCAATAGTTCTTCATGAGCATTGGCAGAGATAATCCCACCACCTGCATAGATAAGTGGTTTCTTTGATCCCTTGATCATCTGCAGCCCTGCTTCTATATCTTTTTGCTTAATAGTATGGATACGCGGAAGCACCTTACGCGGCGTTGCCTCTACATACTCATACTCTAGCGCCGTGATATCCTTCGGAATATCAATCAGCACTGGCCCCGGTCTTCCCTCCTGCGCGATGTAGAATGCTTCGCGAATCGTATCCGCTAATTTTGTAATGTCTTTGACAATGTAGTTGTGCTTGGTGATTGGCATCGTCACCCCTGATATATCCACCTCTTGAAAACTATCTTTTCCAAGGAGCGGTCTCCCTACATTTCCTGTAATCGCTACCATTGGCACTGAATCCATATAGGCAGTTGCAATACCCGTTACCAAGTTTGTTGCCCCTGGCCCAGAAGTTGCGATACAAACACCTACCTTACCTGTTGCTCTTGCATAGCCATCCGCTGCATGGGAAGCCCCCTGCTCATGGGCAGTAAGAATATGTGTGATTTGCTCACTATGCTTATACAGTGCGTCATAAATATTAAGCACCGCTCCCCCTGGATAACCAAATACTGTATCAACACCTTGTTCAATCAAACATCTCATTAATATCTCTGAACCATTTAATTTCATGACACCCCTCCTCCTAACTGTTATGACTTAAAGATTGCTCCTGTACTTGCAGAAGTAACAAGTTGTGCGTAGCGTGCAAGGTAACCATGTTTTACCTTAGGTTCTGGTTTTATCCATGCCGCTCTTCTTTGCGCTAATATTTCTTCATCAATATCAAGTGTAATCGTACATTCATTCATATTGATAGCGATCTGATCCCCATTTTCTACAAAGGCGATCAGCCCCCCTTCAGCTGCTTCTGGTGACACATGACCAATAGATGCGCCTCGTGTTGCACCTGAGAAACGACCATCTGTAATCAGTGCCACATCTTTATCAAGCCCCATACCCGCAAGAACAGATGTTGGCGAGAGCATTTCACGCATACCCGGACCACCTTTTGGACCTTCATAGCGAATCACCAGCACATCACCTTTCTCAATCTCCCCTGCAGCAATGGCTGCACTTGCTTCTTCTTCACTATTGTAGACTTTTGCTGGTCCACGGTGTACAAGCATTTCTTTTGCTACCGCAGAACGTTTCACCACACAGCCATCTACAGCAATATTCCCTCTTAGTACCGCGATCCCACCTGTTTCAGAATAAGGATTTTCAAGTGGTCTAATCACTTCTTCATTTTTGTTCCATACGGCTTTTAAGTTATTCTCAATCGTCTCACCTGTTACAGTCACAATCTCTGTATGTAATAAATTTTTCTTCGTAAGTTCTTTCATGACTACAGCGACACCACCTGCAAAATACAGATCTTCCATATGATGCGGGCCTGCTGGTGCTAATTTACATAGGTTTGGTGTACGACTACTGATTGCATTGGCCATATCAAGATTGATACTCACCCCTGCTTCATGAGCAATTGCTGGCAAGTGAAGCATCGTATTCGTACTGCATCCAAGCGCCATATCCACTGTCAGTGCATTTTCAAAGGCATCCGCTGTGAGAATATCACGCATACGAATATCTTCATGTACCATCTTCATGATGGCAAGGCCAGTCTTCTTCGCTAGGCGAATACGCTCTGCATACACCGCTGGAATACTACCATTGCCTGGAAGTGCAATCCCTAGTACCTCTGTCATACAGTTCATACTATTGGCTGTAAACATCCCCGAACATGAGCCGCAGCTTGGGCAAGTATTCTCTTCATACTCTAACAATTCATCCGCAGTCATCTTTCCTGCATTGTAAGCACCTACTGCTTCAAATATCAATGAAAGACTCACCTTCTTACCCCCTACGTTTCCAGCAAGCATCGGACCACCACTTACAAGTGCTGTTGGCAAGTTCATACGCGCTGCCCCCATAAGCATTCCTGGTACGATCTTGTCACAGTTTGGTACCAGCACCAAGCCGTCAAAAGCATGTGCCATTGCCATACATTCAATAGAATCTGCAATAAGTTCTCTTGTCACAAGAGAGTACTTCATCCCTTCATGACCCATAGCAATCCCATCACATACACCAATTGCTGGAATTTCGATAGGCGTTCCACCAGCCATACGAATCCCTGCTTTAACAGCTTCTGTGATTTGATCAAGATGCATATGCCCTGGTACAATCTCACTTTTTGCTGAGACAACACCAATAAGTGGTGCTTTGATCTCCTCATCAATATAACCCATTCCTTTGAATAATGAACGATGTGGCGCTCTTGCCACACCCTCTTTAATACGATCACTTCTCATGATTTTTCCTCCTAATGCCATATAACCGTACCCATGAGAGTACGGTTAAAAGTTGTTTTATTTATCAATATCTGTTCCATTGCTATTTGCATATTCTTTGAACGCTTTAAGAAGCGCTTTTGTAATCGGTCCTGCGACACCATCACCAATCACTCTACCATCTACGTTCGTTACAGCAATCGCTTCTGCTGCTGTCCCTGTAAGGAAACACTCATCTGCATTGTAGACGTTGAATAAAGTGAATTCTGATTCTCTCACTTCATAGCCAAGTTCTCTTGCAAGATCAATCACTGTGTTACGTGTGATACCATCTAAGATTCCAAGATGAATTGGTGGTGTGTAGATCACACCCTTTCTTACGATAAAGATATTATCACCTGTACACTCTGCTACAATCCCATCATGATTGAGCATGAGCGCCTCTGGTACGCCTGCACGGTTTGCTTCAAGCTTTGCAAGGATGTTATTGAGGTAGTTAAGTGATTTTACCTGTGGATCCACAATCGTTGCTTTGTTTCTTCTTTGTGCCGCTGTGATGATTGGCATACCTTTTTCATACATTTCTTCTGGATAAAGTGTAATACTTCCTGCAATGCAGAATACTGTTGCCTGAGGACAGCTCACAGGGTTAAGACCTAAGTCTCCTTTTCCACGTGTCACAACCAGACGAATATACCCATCACGAATTTCATTTTGACGGCATGTCTCAAGAAGTACATTTGTCATCTCTTCTTTTGTCATAGGAATCGTCAACATGATTGCTTTCGCTGCAGCATATAAACGATCAATATGCTCCTCGCATTTGAAAATACGGCCATTGTAAGCTCTAATGCCCTCAAACACACCATCTCCATAAAGTACGCCATGGTCAAATACTGATACTTTCGCTTCTTCTTCTGGCACAAACTGCCCATCTAAATAAATGATACGACTCATTCTGATCGCCTCCTATTAAATATGTTCACAAATCAAACTTCCCATTTTTTCCGTTCCAATGAGGCACATGCCCTCACTCATAATATCTCCCGTACGATAGCCTTGATCAAGTACTGCCTCCACTGCATTTTCAATCGCTCTTGCTTCCGTTTCAAGATCGAATGAATAACGTAGCATCATCGCCACTGATAAGATCGTCGCAATCGGATTGGCAAGATCTTGCCCTGCAATATCCGGTGCACTACCATGACTTGGTTCATAAAGACCAAGCTTTGTATCACTTAAGCTTGCTGATGGGAGCATCCCTATTGATCCTGTCAGCATACTCGCTTCATCTGATAAAATATCGCCAAACATGTTTTCTGTGATCAGCACATCAAACTGCTTTGGATTAACAATGAGCTGCATCGCTGCATTGTCAACATACATATGACTATAAGTTACTTCAGGGTATTTCCTAGCTACCTCTGCAACAACTTCTCGCCATAGTCTGGATGTCTCAAGCACATTGGCTTTATCCACAACTACAACTTTTTTTCCGCGCTTCATGGCAATATCAAACCCTACCTTAACAACTCTTCTGATTTCACTAACCTGATAGTATAGTTCATCTACCGCATACGTTTCTTCTTGATTTTCTTGGTTCGTACGCGTTTTCTTTCCAAAATACACACCACTTGTAAGTTCTCTTACAATCATAAGATCTAGCTGATCCCCTATAATTGACTCCTTTATTGGTGAAGCCTCTTTCAGCTGTTTGTAAAGAATAGCTGGTCTAAGATTAGAGAATAGATTGAGCTCTGCCCTGATCTTTAGAAGCCCTTTTTCAGGGCGATCCCCTGTAGGATGATTGGCCCATCTATTTTCCCCCACAGGGCCTCCTACTGCACCAAGGAGCACAGCATCTGCCTGCTTACAAGCATCCACTGTCTCTTGTGGCAAAGAGCAGTTTGTCTTTTCTAGCGCAATATCTCCAATCAAATGCTCTTTATAGGTAAACTCATGATTGTATACTTTACCCACTTGATCTAATACTTTAATGGCTTCTCTTACGATTTCTGGCCCGATGCCATCCCCTGGCAATGTCACAATACGATACATGTTGCTCACCTCTATTCTCTGTTTTGTTTCACATAACCTACAAGTCCATTCGCAGCCATAATACGCTGCATAAACTCCGGAAACGGCTCTGCTTGATAGGTTTCTCCTTTTGTCACATTGGTGATAAGACCATCAGCAAAGTCTACTTCCAACACATCACCTTTTTCAATGGCCTCTACTGCTGCTGCGCATTCAAGAATCGGTAAACCTATATTAATTGCATTACGATAGAAAATACGTGCAAAAGATTTTGCAATGACGCAAGATACCCCTGCTGCCTTAATTGCAATTGGCGCATGCTCTCTTGAAGAGCCACATCCAAAGTTTTTGTCCGCAACGATCAGGTCGCCCTCCTGAACTTCCTTCACAAACCCTGGATCAATATCTTCCATACAGAATTTTGCTAATTCCTTTGGATCAGATGTATTGAGGTAACGTGCTGGTATGATCACGTCTGTATCTACATTATCGCCGTAGCGAAAAACTTTTCCTTTTGCTTTCATAACACTCTGCCTCCTTTACGCGATACTCTCTGGATTTGAAATATAACCTGTTACAGCCGAAGCTGCTGCTACTGCTGGACTAGCAAGATAGATCTCTGACTCTACATGCCCCATACGCCCTACGAAGTTACGATTTGTTGTCGCCACACACTTTTCGCCTGCTGCAAGAATTCCCATATGTCCCCCAAGGCATGGTCCACATGTTGGTGTACTTACCACACATCCTGCTTCAATCAAAATCTCCATAATCCCTTCCCTGATGGCATCAAGGTAGATTTGCTGTGTTCCTGGGAATACAATAGCACGTACACCTTTGGCTACTTTACGCCCTTTGAAGATTTTTGCAGCCATACGTAAGTCCTCCATACGACCATTTGTACATGACCCAATCACTACTTGATCAATTTGGATCTCTCCTACTTCATCGATCGTACGTGTATTTTCTGGTAAATGAGGAAATGCCACTGTTGGCCTAATCGTAGCGAGGTCGATCGTAATCACCTGATCATAGACCGCATCTTCATCCGCCGCATAGACTGTATAGTTTTTCTTTGTGCGACCATTCACATAGTCAAGGGTCACTTCATCAACTGGGAAGATCCCATTTTTCGCCCCAGCCTCAATAGCCATATTTGCCATAGCAAGGCGTGAATCCATGGAAAGATGTTTGATGCCATCCCCTACAAACTCCATGGATTTATAAAGTGCACCATCTACACCAATCATCCCAATGATATGAAGAATAATATCTTTTCCCGTTACAAATGCCGTAGGGCAACCTGTAAGGACAAACTTGATGGCTGATGGTACTTTAAACCAAGCCTTTCCAGTCGCCATACCCGCTGCCATATCTGTACTTCCAATCCCTGTAGAAAAGGCACCTAGTGCACCATATGTACAAGTATGTGAGTCTGCCCCAATCACTACATCCCCCGGAACAACCAAACCTTTCTCAGGAAGTAGCGCATGTTCAATCCCCATTTCACCCACTTCAAAATAATTAGTAATCTCTTTGCTATAAGCGAATGTTCTTACACATTTACACTGCTCAGCTGCTTTGATATCTTTGTTTGGTGTAAAGTGGTCTGGTACAATTACAACTTTTTCACGATCAAATACCTCTGTGATGCCAATTTTATTAAATTCTGTAATTGCAACAGGTGTTGTAATATCATTTCCTAGTACCAGATCAAGATCTGCCTCGATTAATTGACCTGCTTTGACTTCACTAAGTCCCGCATGAGCGGCTAATATTTTTTGTGTCATCGTCATTCCCATGGTTTGTTCCCTCCTTGTTATAAGTTCTTTATATTTGTTAAGAAACCTAGGTAAGCCAAAATGCTTACCTAGGTCAGGTTATCATTCATTCTTTTGCCATCTCAATGTCATACAACATACTGTTGATTGCTGAGATGTATGCTAAGATACTTGCTTCTACGATATCCATGCTCACACCGTGACCATTGTAGCTCTTATTTTGGTATTTAATCTTCACATTAACCTCACCTTGTGCATCTGTTCCACCTGTTACAGAGTTGATCACAAAGTCTTCTAAAGTGAACTTCTTACCTACCATCGCATCAATTGCCTTATAAGAAGCATCAATTGGACCATCATAAGAACTCATGACATCTTCAATCACTGCTCCTGTTTTGCAAAGTAATCTTACTGAAGATGTTGCTGTAATCGTATTGCCTGAGTTGATCACAAAACGATCGAGTTTATACGTCTCTGGTACAACAATGGACTTGCGAAGTACAAGCGCCTCAACATCGCGGTCCGTTACCACCTTCTTCTTATCAGCTAAAGCTTTGAATTCTGCAAAGGCCTTGTTGAGGGCTTCTTCATCCAAGCTATACCCCATAGAGGTGATACGATCCACAAAAGCATGGCGGCCTGAGTGTTTACCCAGCACCATTTTATTTTCAGTAAGTCCTATGGATTCAGGTGTCATAATCTCATAAGTCTCTTTGTGTGCTAGTATACCGTGCTGGTGAATGCCTGATTCATGAGCAAAAGCGTTCTCCCCTACAATTGCCTTGTTAGGCTGTACTCTTACCCCTGTAATACTGCTTAATAATTTACTTGTCTTATAAATTTCCTTTGTATTCACATTACAGCCTAGACCATAAATATCTTTACGGGTCTGAAGGTTCATCACAATTTCCTCTAACGCCGCATTTCCTGCACGCTCACCGATTCCGTTGACCGTACATTCGATTTGCGATGCACCTGCTCTTGCTGCCGCAAGCGAGTTAGCTACTGCGAGTCCCAGGTCATTGTGGCAATGCACAGAAATATCTGCTAAGTGAATGTTACTAACATTTTCACGTATGCCTGCAATGAGTTTTGAAAACTCGTCTGGTGATGTATAACCTACTGTATCTGGCACATTAATAACTGTTGCACCTGCTGCGATTACAGCCTGGAATATACGATAGAGAAACTCTGGATTACTCCTTGAAGCATCTTCTGCCGAGAACTCTATGTCCTGACAATATCTCTTCGCATATTTCACCATCTCAACAGCTGTCTCAAGCACCTCATCCGGTGACTTACGCAATTTGTATTGCATATGAATGTCAGATGTTGCAATAAAGGTATGGATGCGTGGGTGCACAGCCCCCTTTAGAGCCTCTGCTGCTGCATCAATATCTTTTGTGAGTGCTCTGGCTAAACTTGCAACCGTACTTTGTTTAACTGCTTTTGCAATGTGTTTAACAGATTGGAAATCCCCAGGAGATGCAATGGCAAAACCAGCTTCTAGAATATCCACACCGAGTCGTTCGAGTTGTAGGGCAAGCTCAACCTTCTCTTGCAGGTTCATGCTACATCCTGGTGATTGTTCGCCGTCTCTTAATGTGGTATCAAAAATTTTAATTGTGTGTGCCATAAAGCGCCTCCTTCTTTTTACAATTTATTATTTTTATGAGTGATTAGTCTTCTTTAATCCAGCTCATCATTTTTCTTAATTCTTTTCCTACTTTTTCAACTTGGTGATCCGCTTCAATACGACGGATTGATCTGAAGTAAGGGCGGTTTGCTTGGTTTTCTAAGATCCAGTTTTTAGCAAATGTACCATCTTGAATTTCAGTTAATACTTTCTTCATTTCTTTCTTCGTTTCGTCTGTAATTACACGTGAGCCTACAGTATAATCACCATACTCAGCTGTATCAGAGATTGAATATCTCATGTACTCAAATCCACCTTGGTTGATGAGGTCTACAATTAGCTTCATTTCATGTACACACTCGAAGTATGCACTCTCTGGTTGGTAACCAGCTTCTACTAATGTCTCAAAACCTGCTTTCATAAGCGCAGTCACACCACCACAAAGTACAGCTTGCTCACCAAAAAGGTCTGTTTCTGTTTCTTCTTTGAAAGTTGTTTCTAAGATTCCTGCTCTTGCACCACCAACACCATCTGCATACGCTAATGCGATCTCTTTGGCATCACCTGTAGCATCTTGGTAAACAGCGATGAGGCATGGTACCCCTCTACCTTCTTCGTATTGACTTCTTACTGTATGCCCTGGACCTTTTGGTGCGATCATGACAACGTTAACGTCTGCTGGTGGCACGATTTGTCCATAATGAATGTTGAAACCATGTGCAAATGCTAATGTTTTACCAGCTGTTAAATGTGGCTTGATACTTTCATCGTAAAGTTTTGCTTGCTTTTCATCATTGATTAAAATCATGATCATATCCGCTTCTGTTGCTGCATCTGCCGCTGTCATTACTGTAAGACCTTTTGCCTCAGCTTTTGCCCAAGAAGGACTTCCTTCATATAAACCAACGATTACTTCTACACCTGACTCATGTAAGTTAAGTGCATGTGCATGCCCTTGGCTACCGTACCCGATAATTGCTACTTTTTTTCCTTTAAGTAAATCTAAATCACAGTCTTTTTGATAATATAATGTTGCCATTTCTAAATCCTCCCTTTATCTACATGAAATAATATTTATATGAAATGAACTATTTGAGTTCTTTTTCGCCTCTTTCCAGCGCAGTAAGCCCTGTACGAATAATTTCTTTGATGCCATATGGTTCTAACATATGGGTAAGTGCACTAATTTTCCCTTGATCACCTGTTGCTTCAACAATAAGTGCATGATTTGCCACATCGACAATATGCGCTCTAAAAATATTAGCAATCTCTATGATTTCAGCACGTGATTCTTTTGAAGCACTGACTTTGATAAGGGCCAGCTCACGGTACACCGCTGTTTCTTCTTTGAGTTCTACAATCTTAATCACATCTACCAGCTTGTTGAGCTGCTTCTTGATTTGTTCTTGCATTTGCGGATCTGCTTTGGTCACAATTGTCATACGGGAAATCTTAGGATTTTCCGTCTCACCTACAGACAAACTATCGATGTTATAACCACGTCTACTAAATAGACCTGATACCCGACTCAGTACGCCTGAGTGATTTTCTACCAATGCAGAAATAACATGTTTTTGCATAAGCCCCCTCCTTTACAATGTGCTTTCCTTGTCACTCACGATACATTCAAGAAAATATGGTGTGTTACTGGCTAACGCCTCTTCTAAAGCAGCTCTTACGTCTTCTTGAGCAGTAATACGCTTTGCTGGAATGCCGTATGCCTTGACCAATGCAACAAAGTCAGGATTGCATCCGAGTCCGACGCCATATTCTTTTGTTTCCCCTTTGCGCTGTAGTTCCCTTACCATACCTAACCCACCATTATTAAAAAGTATGAGGATTGGTTTGATCCCTTCCTGAATAAGTGTCCCTAGCTCAAAGAGGCTCATTTGGAAACTCCCATCACCAAAGATACTGACTACTTTTCTCTCTTTATTGCTCATCGCTGCACCAATCCCTGCCGGCAAGGAATACCCCATGGTTCCTAGTCCACCTGAACATAGTAACTTACGTGTTCCTTTGACCTCCATGTGCCTCATGGTCCAAAACTGATTCTGGCCTACGTCTGCTGTCACAATTGCATCATCCGGTAATAACTCTGAGAGTATTCTTACTGTTTCTTTTGGCTTGACTAATCCTACAGGGTCTGGTCCATCTACTGGTAATGGATGTTTTTTAATCTGCTCGACCCACTCCCCGGTATCCAACGTTTTGATCACTTCAGTCATACTTTCCAAAATACCTTTTGCTTCTCCTACTACAGGAATACTTGCTGCAGTAATCTTTCCAATCTCCGCAGGATCCACATCAATATGAATGATATTTGCATTTTCATCTAGTATACCTGCATTAGCCACCGCACGATCGGCAACACGTGCACCGATGAAAACAATAGTATCTGCATGTCTTAGCGCCCAATTGGCTCTTTGGAATCCATGGCTTCCTATCATGCGCATATTAAGCGGATGATCTGTATCCATGGCCCCTGTCCCCATCAGTGTATGGACTACCGGAATATGCGACTGTGCCACCAATTGTCTCAGCTCATCCTTAGCATCAGAGAGAATCACCCCGCCACCTGCGCAAATCAATGGCCGCTTACTATGCTGAAGTTGCCTTACAGCACGCTTGATTTGTCCAATATGTCCTTTCACCGTCGGCTTATACCCACGGATACTCACTTGTTTGGGATAGTTAAAGTCAATCTGTGCCTCTTGATAATCCATAGGAATGTCAATGAGTACTGGTCCTGGCCTTCCCGTTCTTGCAATATAGAATGCTTCTTTCATAATCCTTGGAAACTCCTTTGGATCTTGAAGGAGATAGCTATGTTTAACAAAAGGCTCTGTACAGCCTGTAATATCCACTTCTTGGAATACGTCTCTTCCTATTAAATGAGACTTTACCTGACCGGTAATGACCACAATAGGGATTGAATCCATATATGCTGTAGCAATACCTGTCACAAGATTGGTTGCACCTGGTCCTGAAGTTGCAAGGCACACCCCAACTTTTCCGGTTGCTCTTGCATAACCACTTGCACTATGTACAGCTGCTTGTTCCTGCCTTACTAATACATGGTGAATGTGAGATGCTCTCAGAGATTCATAGATTGATAGGACAGCTGCACCTGGGTAACCAAATAGTGTGTCAACTTCTTCTTCCATTAAACATCTTACTAATACATCAGACAGCTTCATCTTGAACCTCCTCTTTATTTTTATTTGGAATTGTGGTAACAAAAAATCTCATCCTGACACGGACGAGAATGTTCTCTTGCAAATTGGTCATGTATCCAATTTCATTTGTCAGACAATTTAAGTTATATGTATTTTAACAACTGACTCAAGTGGTGTCAATATTTTTATACAAATTTAATTTTATTTTTTTGTCATATTTTTTGTGTCAGATGATATTAAAAAAGATGTCACTTGTGATTGTTTACATAATTATATTTCTTTCGCACATCCCAACTTACGTCACCTTTTATCTTTACAGAATATAGTTTACATAACAAAAAGCACACCATTTAGTCCTCTAAAAGATGTGCTTTTTTCTTCTTTATTGATTGTTATTTGTTTTTTTGAGAAGTTTATAATAATCCGCACCGACATCTTTTCCAAGATTTGTAGTATATACCCATTCAATGATATCTCCTTGCTTGAGTGTATACATTCCTGGTCCTTCGTCCGGCACTTCCCCATTGACTTTATAGAGCCAGCCACTTTGTGGCCCTTTTTCATATTGATACAAGTTATCGATGGCTTTGATGTAGACTTTGTTACCCACACCAGAATAATCATACTGTACTTTTACTTTCTTAAACGCATCTACAGATGCATCAAAAACTGAATGCTCTCCTTCTAGTTTAACGCTCATTTCTGGGACAAGTACTGATTTCCCACCTGCTCCTAGTACTTTTACTTTGATGGTATAACTAGTGGGTGCTGTCCTCGTCATAGTAGTGCCTAATAATGCTGCAGATAAAAGTATACCTGGTAATCCTATATTCATACGGCTTACGCCCCTTCCTATCAGTATATAGAGATTCCTCTCTCTCTCATCTTATTCAGCCTCTACCTTTTTTGACATATTTTTTCCATTTAAAATGTATTTTACTCTATTCCTAAAAATTTCATCAAGATAATAACCCATATTTCCTACGAACACGTTGCAAAATCCGTCCCCAGCGTTCTCTTAAGGTTCCAATCAAAAATGCGTTGGCTATACCATGACCCAAATCCAAAGGAAAGGAGGCACCATAAACACTTAGTACAAACGGCCATGTAGGCACATCTGTAATCGTTAAGACCGTCCATATATTCATAATCCATCCGAATACAAATCCCCAAACAATTCCCCATATACTCATGCCGATACGAGACCTCATCCACGGACTACGCCGCATTACACCTGTCATGAAACCCATGAGCCCCCATGCAGCCATCTGCCAAGGTGTCCATGGCCCTTGCCCTAAAAAGATATTAGATGCTAGTGCACTCAGCATTCCCACAAGACATCCAATCTCTCCTCCAAATACATATGCCGCTAGCATAATCACGAAGGATGTAGGTTGTACACTAGGAATCCCTGCAAAAGGCACTCTTGCCACCGCACCAATTGCAGAAAGTACGGCAATGAGAATCACCTCTTCCGCAGTTACTGCTCGCCTTTCAAAATGAATCACAAATGGCAGAAATGCTATACCTAAGAAAATGAAACTGATCCATAGATAGTTCATAGCTCACCTCCTAACAAATCCTCCTCGAGGATCGCCCATGGTACTTTTTCACCAACCACCCTGTGAATAAGTGTCGTATAAAAATAGTTACTGGCAAAAAATGTCTGCACAGGCTCAATGCATGTAAGCTTACCATCGAACATCAGACCACACCGTATGGCAAAACGTGCAACAAAAGTCATATCATGACTAATCATTATCACTGTCTTACCAGCTACTTGAAGCTCCCTAAGCAGCTTACCAAAAGCCATCTTCCAGGGAAGATCCAAACTTTTAGTAGGTTCATCTAACAGTAAGATATCCGGATCTAGCCGTAGAACAACACCCAGGGCAAGCTTTTGTTGCTGCCCCCCGGAAAGGTCATATGGATGTTGATTCATCACCTGCTCGAGACCCAAAAATCCAAGCAACTCCAAATCACCACCTAGCTGTTCCTTTACTGTTTCCTTATTAAAGTAAAGCATTGGGTTTTGTGCAAGGTACCCTACCTTACCCATAATCGTAATATGCCCTCGTTGCTTCTTGACAGCACCGCCCAAAAGTTTGAGTAAAGTTGATTTGCCCGATCCATTCCCACCTAACAAGGCGAGAATTTCGCCTTTGTGCACTTCTAATCCTAGATTGCGTAAAATAAAGGGAGCTTTTTTTTCGTACTGATAGTAGATCTCATGACACCTAATCACTAGCTCATCTGAATCATGCCTTTTTACTCTTTCTTCTATTTCTAAAGTATGATTTTCAATCCATTGATCAAACCATCTCTTACCCTCATTCACAGTTAGTGGCACGGGATGTTTGGTATAGCGCTTATCAGATAATCCATAGTAAAGCTTTGGAATGCTCGGCATATAAGGCAACTTTTCCAGAACATCTCTCTTATAACCAGATGCGATGCAATGCCCGTCTGCAAGCACACATATGCGATCTACAAGAGGTAGCACCTCATCCAGATGGTGCTCATTGATCACAACTGTAACCGATAGTTCTTTTTGAATACGTCCAACCATATCTAGGAAATTCTTCGCCGCGATGGGATCAAGCTGCGCCGTTGGTTCATCTAATAATAATACTTTAGGTCTCAGAATCATCACCGCTGCCAGACATAGAAGTTGTTTTTGACCACCTGAAAGATGGTGTACGGGTTCATCTAGCCACTTTTCCATGCCAAAAAAATAGCAAATTTCTCCCATTCTTCTTTGGATCTCTTCTGTAGCATAACCCATATTTTCCATTGCAAATACAAGTTCTTGTCTTACCGTCTCCATAACAATTTGATTGTCCGGATTTTGAAGAACTATGGCAATTTCTTCTACCAGCACTTTATGCCCCTTGATACCAAACTGCGTCTCGCCATAGTAAATCCTTCCCCGCCGAGCACCTACCGGCCACACTTCTTCTTTGAGATGACGTAGTAGTGTAGTTTTGCCAGATCCAGAATGCCCTACAATCAGCGTCATGACACCTTCTTCTATATCCAAATT
Source organism: Cellulosilyticaceae bacterium (assembly GCA_051650265.1). GTDB lineage: Bacteria > Bacillota > Clostridia > Lachnospirales > Cellulosilyticaceae > JBOFEH01. Next base: position 16,680 of record JBOFIR010000223.1, on the reverse strand, counting down.
GACATCTTCTAGGCTAGGCCCTGCGGCACCGCTATAAGCAAAACTCAATCCCTCAATCCGATAACAAGCCATCTCAGTCGCTCCCTTCCATCAATTAGCAGTGGCACACTCATCCCTAGACACAAGACTAGCAGTTGATCCATCTTCACATGTCGCCATATCCCACGCCAATCTTCATACACATCATACCTCCCATACCCCTTGTACATACTCCATCCCATTGCGATACACCACACAACAAGCATGATACTTACCCAGATTTCTCTTCTGGTCAATGCATAGGTCACCCCACTTGTGCGTCTTGTCATCCCATAACCACGCGCACGCATAGAGGTTGCATTTTCCAAAGATTCTTCTAGCGTCCAGCTCACCAAAATATACAATGTTTCCATGCGCTCCAGAAGTTTTTGTTTCCATGATTTATCAAGTCCATAATAACCTAACGTTGTCTGCACAGCCGTGATTTCTTCAATCCGCCTTGTAAACAGTGGCATAAACCGCATCGTTATCGTTACAATAAAAGCAAGTCGTGGTACAATCCTTCCAAAAAGGTAAAGAAACTTTTCTGCACTAATCACAAGGTTGTACGCATCAAAAATCAGAAGCACTGTTACCAACCGCGTGGCAAAAAGCATCCCATACAAGGTAGATTCTAATGTCACTGGGCGATTCCCCATATACCATAAAACAGTACCACCCCGACTTGTAAAAAAAGTATTCATAAGCCAAATCAGTAGTGCCATGACACCATAGAGTTTGTAGCGTCTTGCCAATGTTGTACCGCCATCTAGATCTACACTTACTCCTATAGCAAATACAAAAAAAGCCCCCGTATACAAAGGGTTCTCAAAACTCATCGTACCGATAAATAGCAACACAAAATAGCTAAAACTTACTATAGGATGTAGCGCTGTAAAGCCTCCGATCATCACACCACCCACTTTCTTTAGTATTATTTTATCCAATATGTGTCATTTTACTCATCACCACACAAAAAGAGGGCTATTCGCCCTCTTTTGTTGCCTCATAGTTTACAGTTTGTATCTGTACTTTCACTGCCCCACCACAGATCATACCTAAATTACCTTGTCCTTGACTAACCAAATTGCAATCCATCACTTCATTTACATCTGCGCCAACCAGTTCTTGCGCACGTTTAATCACTTGATTTTCTACATTTCCACCACCGACAGTCCCGATAATACTGCCATCTTTTCTAAGTACTAAGGTAGATCCAATACCACGTGGGGCACTTCCACTTTTTTCAATAATTGTTGCAATGACCGCTACATCCTCTTGTCTCATCGCCTCAACCACATCACTACCCACGTATGCACCTTCACCCAATGTATTCTTAACTTGAATGAGCTCCGCCGCAATACTTACAGCAATCTCTGCCGGTGTAATCGCGCCACATGGTATACCAATTGGCGTATGTACTTGACTTAGTAATGCTTCATCATAACCTTCTTCTCGCAAGTGGGTCATGACTAAAGTGCTCTTCACCTTGCTCCCCATCATGCCTACATATGCAAAACCACGCGTCAAGATTGCTTTAAGGCAGGCTGTATCATGGGCATGTCCTCTTGCAACGATTGCAAAGTAGCACTTACTCGGATTTTTGATTTCTGCTAGTGCCTCTACAAAAGGTTTGCAGATGACTCTTGCTTTTGGAAAACGTGTGGTATTTGCAAATCCCTCCCGGTCATCAATAACAATCACCTCAAAATCTAGAAGGATCCCAAGCTCAGCCATATGGTATCCCACGTGGCCTCCCCCGCATACTACTAGAACAGGCTGTTGTTGTTTGATTTGATCTGCTAATACTTTCAATTCTTCTCTATTCACTTTTCACCACGCCTCTCATGATTGCTTCAAGCACCCCGCCACCGATAGCACGGCTCTTATCTGATATACTAAAACAATGCGCCTTCACACACCTCGGATCGATATCACCACACTTAAACCCAACAGGCACTTTCATTTCACCTATAAGCATACCTCTTACAATCCCAGCTATCTGTGCATAAATAGGCATCTCGTCTACATAGGCCACCACATCCCCTACAGCTACTTCATCCCCTATATGTGCCCCCGGGCGAAAGACCCCTTCTTTGGTCGCGCGAATAATACGCTCTGTGGTATAGCCACCAATCTCTCCCGGAACACCTGTATTAGGAATAGCACCACCCGATTCAATAACCCGACCAAGGTCATGCCCCCTTTTTGTCTCTACCACATAGTGACAATCTATCCCTGCCTCAAATCCTGGACCCACACCAATAACAATAGGGGCATCCTCTTGACTTGTCCCTATATTACGCTTGGCAATGATCGCATCTACAACAGCATCCGGACTTAGGATTTGAATACACTGCCCTGCCTGATCAATCACCACAGGAATTTGTCCCTTGTCTAGTGCCACCCTAATACTTTCCAACGACTCACAGCACACTGCCGTTATCCCTTCTATACATATCTCACCTTTATAAACTGCACTTGCAAAAGCAACTGTATGTCTTACCACAGTTGGTCTTGCAATCTCCGTCATGACCACTTTAAAGCCTGCTCGTTTGAGTCGACACCCTATACCTGTTGCCAAATCCCCAGCACCTTTTATGATTACTAGCATCTTACACATTCCTTCTTTCTTCTAAACTTCCTGCCATTGCCCATCCACCAAGGATGCAGCGATGATTGGATAGGTATAATCTTTTTTGATCACTTCTATCATGTAATCTAATCTCTCTTTACTCTCCATGAGATCTACTTGATTGAGGAGCAATACCTGCTTTTTCTCATCAATCCCTTTTTGGAGGCCATTTGGATGCGATACAATCTGTGCAATCACCTGCTCATCTACAATACAATCCGATGCAATCCCAAGTAGTGCCACCGCGCGGTCCTTTCTAAAGCAGACGTCCTCTAGTCGTTCATTCAAACTAGATAGACCTACCACCACTACAACCTGTCCACTCTCATCAGGAATAACCGGTTCATGCAACGCTGGCACCTTGAGCGGTAGTCGCTTAGATCCGTCTCCTTCTATGAGTACATAATCTGCAAGCCGTATTGCAACCTCTAGTGTTGACCAAGAAATACTTGTAATTTTATCCTCCTGACAACCACCCGCTACCACTAGCGCCCCTACGCGCTCAAGACATACGCTTATCATCTCTTCCGTAGGATTGATAAGAACTTCTTCAATCTGCGTCTTGGTTGGATAATACATTTTAGTGGTCGTACTCACAACGACACGTTTATTCTGGGCTTTTAGCTCCCTTGCTATTTGGAAAATAGCAGAAGTCTTGCCACCCCCACCAATGAAAGTGGTGACCCCAGGTTGTATACCCAGGCATGCTGCTAATTGTTTCATAATGAGCCCCCTCTTTTGCCAATCTCTTCCTCATGAGCATACCATAAAAACATAGAAAAAGCAGGTATGAATCATACAATTCACACCTGCTTTTCAAATATTTTTTGATTGAATAGTTTATCTCTTGTAATACGACTCTTACGCATCGACCTATTCTTCTAAAAGCTTATGAACAATACTTTCAGCCTCTTCTACAGAGATATGTTTTATAATAGAAAATTCATCTAACAGAAGTTTTTTGGCCTGCATCAAGAGCGTTCGTTCTACATTATTGAGCGCCTTAACCCTTTCCATACAGCTCAAATCTCTGACAACCTCACTACAGCTCACAAAAGATCCTTCTTGGAGCTTTTCTTGATTCTTCTTTGTGCGTACTTTAATATCGGTATCATGACTGATTTCAATTTCTTTCTTTGCTAAGATGGTCTCTGCTTGACCCGCCTCAGCCTCACCTGTCACTTTTCTAAACCCTGATTTTTGGATTCTTTCTGTAGGCACCATCATTGTAAGATTGGGGTCCTTCATCTTGATCACAACATATTCTTTTGATTCATTGAGCATCGTTCGCCTTTCAATGACTTCAACAATACCACTTCCTCGCATAGGGCAAAAAACAATTTCTCCAACTTCAAACATACGCTCACCTCCTTAGATTTTGTACGATTGCAAAAACAGGCAGAACCATCGTCCCACCTGTTGTCTCCAAATTAATCACCAGAGCAATCTCTCCTACCTGTCGAAATTACCTAGTGATTCATCCATCTTAATTCCATTATACGCTTCTTTAGCGTAAAAGTCGATGCTTTTAGGATAAAAGGTTTGAATAGCCCTTCTTTATATACTAAAATATACAGTAGTCAAAATTATTTTTATTTAAAAATCGGCAGTTCATTATTTTAGGGATTAACCCTCTTCGTAAATTTTTATTTCTAAATCATCCTGCTAATGGTATAATTTTATACGATTGTTAAAATATATACCAAAATACAACATCAGGAGGCATCTTATGAAACAACTTCGATTGATGGTGCTTATGGCAAGTATAGCACTTGCGACACCATTGTTTGCAGCATCCCCTGTTGCTACTGACTCACGCGTGACGTCACAAGCTTCATCTGCAGACACAATACACACTCAAACAACAATGAAACAAACACACCTTAAAGAAACTTTAGAGGTACTTGGCGTAACCAAAGAAAGCCCAAGTGGCCACCTTCTTTCTTCTTTAAATTCCCAGGCAACACTGAAACCAAGCACCTTTTATAACACATTTCTTCTGGAACTCGGTTATCAAGCAGGTGTCGATTATAAGGCAACAGATTCTTTAGTCTTTGCACGTCAGATTGGGTTAAATCCTTATACAGATTCTACCTTTTCTCAAGAGACATTTGAATCCGCTGTAACAGAGATTCTCAAAGCATCTACAAAAGATGGACAGGATTACTTTGATCTCTGCTTAGAACGTGGTTTCCTCGCTGACTATAACGCAGACAAAGTTACCCCTGAGCCACTTGTATTTGATGGCAAAACACGACCAATCTTCGATTATAACGAGGTCATTTATGAAAAAGTCTATGTGGAATCGCCACAAGATACTGATCAAGATGGCAAACGTGACTTGCTTGAGGTTTGGATCAAACGCCCAAAAGAAACCACTGCGGGGATGAAAGTTCCTGTACTTTTCGAACTCAGCCCTTATGAACGCGGCACAAATGATGATCTCTACACGCTGCATGGTGTTGACGAAGATCTCAGTATCGGTACGCCATCACCAAATGATGTAGAAGCTCAATCAATCATCCCAGCCCCACGTCCAGTCAAAGGTCTCGCGCCTAATGGATTACTTGAAAAATTTGATTTTACTGGTTGGTATGATTATTTCTTACCTCGTGGCTACGCTGTAGTCTCCGCTGGTGGACTTGGTACTTTAGGCTCCGAAGGGATGGTGCTTACAGGCTCCGAAGATGAAATCACTGCGGGTGTTGCCATCATCAACTGGCTTACAGGAAATGGCCGTGCCTTTACTAATAAAACAGATAATATTGAAGTCAAAGCAGACTGGTGCAACGGCAACGTGGGCATGTCTGGCCGCTCGTATCGTGGGACCTTACCCATTGGTATTGCTGCTACAGGTGTAGAAGGTCTAAAGACCATCGTTCCTGTAGCGGCAATCAGTAACTGGTATGATTACTACCGTGCAAATGGACTGAACCTAGCTGCTGAAGGCTGGCAAGGTGATGATATCGACCTTCTTTCAATCTACTGCATGAGCCGCATGCTTGATTCTAAAGAATATGCCTCAGTGGCACCAATCTTTGAAAAAGCAATGGCAGACATGCTTCGTCAACAAGATCGTATCACTGGGGACTATAACGCCTTCTGGGATGAGCGTAACTATCTCAACAATGCCGATCAAATCGATGCAAGTGTGATGATCGTTCATGGTTTAAGAGATTGGAACGTTAAACCAAAGCAATTTGACATGTTATGGCGTGAACTTGAGAAATATGATGTACCTCGCAAGATGGTTCTCCATCAAGGCGAACATATGAGTATTGATAATCTCATGGGCCTTGACTTTAATGACCTTAGCAACCGTTGGTTCGATCACTGGCTTTATGAGATTGAAAATGATGTCATGACAGCAACACCAAAAGTACTCATTCAAAACAATACCTCTTTAGACTTTGAAGGCTTTGATCAGTGGCCACTCTCCAATGACCAGAAGACCTTCTATATTGGCGCAGGGACATTATCTACAACACCAATTGAAGGTACTCAACCAGAAATATTCGTCGATGATCTTTCTCTATCTGGTTTTGACCGTGAAAATCCTGACTTCAACGCGTGGCGAGACACCCTACTTATGGAACCTATAACAAAACGACCAGATCGCTTAGCTTACCTGAGCAAACCGCTTCCAGAAGCAACACGCATCAGCGGCACTGTAGATCTTGCGATCACAGCCTCTTTAGATGCCCCTACAGGAATCCTGAGTGCGATGCTCGTTGATTATGGCCAAGACCTTCGTCCAACCATCGCAACTGAAGTCAAAGTACCAAACGGAATTAGCTATGGCGGTAATGCAGGTACAAGTGACTGGATCGATTTTGTGATAGAAGATACCCCATCTCCTTATCGTGTCATTTCTCGTGGTTGGATGGAAGCGCAAAACTATACTTCTATTGCACAAAGCACACCACTTATCCCTGGCAAAAGCTATACTTTCAAGTTTTCAATGGAACCAATGGATTATACCGTTAAAGCAGGCCATCGTCTTGGACTGATTATTCTTTCTACAGACGCAGATTTTACTACAAGACCACTTAAAACAACCACTTTCACAGTAGATCCTACACAGACAACGCTCACACTTCCTATTGTTCAATAAGTTCAATTGATTACATATATAAGAAAGCCCTACCATATGGTAGGGCTTTCTTATATATGTATGTTACACTTCAAAATAGCTGGTATGCTCACTCAGTTTGATAGCTTCATCCTGTAGCACCTCTGACATCGCCTTAAATTCCTCAGAAGTTGCCATTTGTTCCTCCGTTACAGCCGCAAGACTCATTGCACTCTCATCAATCACCTTTGCGACCTCCTCTATTTTTTCCATATTATTGTAGAGCATACTGATACTATTTACAATATCACTTGCATACTCTTTGATTTGTTCTACTTTTCCTTGTGTTTTCTCACTTGCCTTACCAATTCCTTCAAATGTGCTGCCTGCACTTTGAATCGCAATCTTCTCATCTTTTGCTTGATTGGCACTGGTATAGATCGCTTCAGATATTACTTGCGTCTGACTAAATATATACTCAATGATTCCTTTGATTTCATTTGCAGCTTGATTTGATCCCACTGCTAACTTTCTTACCTCATCCGCCACTACAGCAAACCCTCGTCCATTTTCCCCAGCTCTTGCCGCCTCAATAGCTGCATTGAGGGCAAGTAGGTTCGTTTGTCCTGCAATTGTTTCAATTGTCCCTATGATCCCTTGTATTTTATCCATATTTTCTACCAAGTGGCTAATTACCTCATGCGCATCTACAATACTCGCCTCAATCGTTGCCATCTTGGTTGTAGTCTTTTGAATCACTTGTATCCCTACTTGTGTACTCTCTACCGTCTCATTCGCCAACCGATCCGTCTCAATCAGCTGTTCAAAGATATTATGTACTTCTGCTTCTAGCTTACTAAGCACCTCTCTGATCGCCTCAGTATCTGTCACCTGCCTATTAGCTATAGAGGATATATTCCCTGTTGCAGTAGCAAGTTCTTCATAGGCATGTGTCGCATCGATGGAGCTATATAAAATGCCCTGTGATGTATCTGTTACTTGTTTTGAGCACACCTGAATCGCGCCGATCATCTCTCGTAGCGATGCAATCGTCTTACCTATTCCTGTGTAAAGCTGCCCGATCTCATCTTTTTTAGTATAAGTAATATTGAGATTAAGTTTTCCCGCTGCAACTTCCTCGATATCTTTTATAATGGATGCCATTGGTTTTAACAAGCTACGTAACACCCATTGATTGATTATCATGGCTAAAATAATCATTATAATTGTTACGATAAGAATTTCCACAAAAAGTGTTTGTGTGATTGTATTTAACTCAGCACCTTCTAGGTCATACTCCACAACCCCTACTACTTTACCTGTTTGATTAAATACTGGCGCAAAGGCCGAAATATAATATTTATTAAATGTTGCAACATAGTAGGGCTCACTGGTATAACATGCACCATTTTGAAACGCCAGTGCCGCCTCCTGTGAAAAGTCTGACTTTTGCTGCTTCGTTCCCAGTTCCACAGACTGACTACCGTCTACAATATAGGTATAATTCTCCACATCATGATCCGCAAGTACATACAGCATTCCATTTCCTAATTCTGCATTCAAAGTCTCTAGCTTCTTCTTAGTCTCCTGGTAAAAACTACTCCCACCTTCCAAAGAATAAGAAAGTGCTTCAAATGCATCCCCATCAATCATTAAACTTGCAGATTTCGCAGTATTCAACGCATCCTTTGTCAGCAGACTCACTGTATGCTCCTTCATTTGATACCAAAATGTTATACTCATCACCCCGCATGTAATGATCATAATGAGTGATGTCATGAGCATCATCTTAACTTTTAAAGAAAGTGATTTTTGTTTAAAGCGTTTCATATTTAGTTCTTCTCCCTTTTCATATTGTTGCATAACCCCCTTACAAACTAAAAAGCAGTATCCGTATGGCATACTGCTTTTCTAAAAGGTATTATCCTTATTGTATATCGTTTATACTGACTTCTTTCTAAAGGGTTAGATATAAATAATTTCTACCCCTGAAAAACTAATATCGCCTACCAAAACAAGTGTTTCTAGTGAACCTCTCTCATTATGGTTCTTTTCATCTAATGCTCCTAAAAAAACATTGGTGCGATTCATGACCTGCCAGTTCTTAGGAATATAAAGCTCCACCCCTGCAAAAGAAACATCCAAACGGATAGTCGCTTCTCCGTCTTTTAAAGTCGATCCATCAAAATACACTTTCATCGCTCCAAAATGGCAACTCAGCTGCGCGCTTTCAAGATCTTGTGTGGTAATGTATTTGATCCCTTCACCAAAAGATGTCTGATAAACCATACGATGATCATCTATAACATCCACGATTTGTGGCTCATCAAATGTCCAGTGGTGCGCCTTTTCTTTCCACTTATTAGGTTTTCTAAAAATCATAGAAAGTCCTATGCTCCCAAGCAATGCTGCAACTAGCACATACCATGGTGTGATTGCTGTAAGACCTAGCTGCTCATCATAGAGAATCGCCATAAAGGCAAGAGGAAAAAGAATCCCCGCAAAGTTCATTCTAAAAATACTCTTAATGATTACTCCCACCAAAAAGATTCCTAGGATCAGACTGAATGCATTCACTTCTCCCCAATAGCCTAACTGATTCATCAAAAGCACGATGGCACCCAAAATCAGTAGACTGCCCACAAAAATTCTTTCTTTTTTCACCTTATCGCCTCACTTCTAATAATTTATTTTTCAACGCTTTATAATAATTTCTTGAAACGTAAACTTTTTTATAAGTGTTTTGAAATTCTACTGTACTGGCAGCTGTCAAGCTTCGTTCTATCGCATAGATCTTGCTGATATTCAGAATACTTGATTTGGATACACGCATAAACTGCCTTGGCAAAAGTTCTTCTAACTCATAGAGCTTGTATTTCACTTGGTAAACGCTATCACATGTATGGGCATTAATCCCACTTGCTTCTGTTTCAAAAAATAAAATCTCATCTAGTCCAATATAATACTCCGTGTTGTCTTTATAAAATGTAATATTGACAGTCTGTAGGCAAATTTCCGATAGGGCCCTTTGAATCTGCGCCACTTCTGCACTGAGCTCACTACACCGAATAATCACTTCATTTTCTGCAATCCCATCCTCAATTTCAATGCGTATTTTCATCTCCTCACTCCCTATAGATTCATTATACCCTTTTTCACTTAGCTGTGAACACCTTTACACTAAGAGGTCAATGATCCGTACTAAGAGGTATAAAATACTAAGTCACAGGGAGATCTATCTTGAAGCAATTCATCTGCTCCCTAACCTCATAAGTGATCCTACCATCGTGTTTTTCTACAATAGCCTTGGCAATCGCCAGTCCTAATCCTGTGCCACCATCTGTCTTTCTTGCACGATCCCCTCTTGAAAAAGCTTCAAAAAGTTGCACCCTCATCTCTTCTTGAATGCATGCCCCATCATCTAAGACACATATTTCAAGCGATTCCGCCACGTGATGTATGCTGACGCTCACCTGACTTCCTGTACGATTATACTTAATCGCATTTGTCATCAGATTTCCGAGTACTCTTCCGATGAGATGCTCATCCATCTGGATCCAATAAGCTTCCTCCGGGATATCGGGTTCTAGTACAAGTCCTGCTGACTCTACTTCATCATAGTACTCCACGCAAATCTGGCGAAGAAGCTCACCTGCATCTCCTCTTACTTTTTGAAGCTGGTAATCCGCATGGTCCATCTTCAGCATCATGAAGAGATCTTCTGCCAAATGACATACCCGATCAGCTTTGTGATCAATAGTTTGATAATAACCTTGCTTTTTCTCCTCTGCCACAAGCCCTGCATCAAGTGCCTTGGCATAGCTCTTGATTGTTGCGATCGGTGTTTTGATATCATGCGACAACTCCAAAAGCATCTTATTTTTCTTTTGCTCAAGTTGACTTTTTTCCAAATTTTGCGAGACTATAGTCGCGATCATCGTATTAAACGTGTCTCTAATCTCTTCAAACTCTGCTTCTGTCTGAAAGTCTAATCTCACTTGCTGCTCACCTTGTTTGACACGTTTCATGCCGCCTACAATCTGACGCAAAGGTTTTTTGATCTTTCGGCTCAGATACACACTGAGCAAAACACAATTGAGTCCAAACAATGCAAAAAATACAATCACAACGATTGGTGCCCAACTTGCAAGTTCATTATCTGCTGATATTAACAAAGTGGGTTTAAACGTCATTGCACTTCTGCTCACAAACACAATGTAATAATAAATCCCCTCTGGCTTTTGAACCTCTGTCAAAAAACCTACATACGGTAACTTTGACCCCTCTTGTATACTGAGTATCTGATACAAATCAGACGGTGTATACGTCCTCTGATCTGTCTGCTTTGCTCCGTATACCTCTATTGTCTGGTACTGCGCGTCAAGTACCTCTATCCATCCCCCTAGATGTGAAAGACTACTCAAATCCCCAATATGTCCTTCCTGATCTACCAACATAGACGGCATCACTTGATTCATCTGCCCCTTTGATATCCCCATGGCCACCACAAACATGGTGATGATAAAAGACACAATGAGCAGTACTGAAAAGATGACATAGCTACCTAGTAATTGATGAAAAATGCCTACCTTAAACTTTTTTCTCATAAGCTTCATACTGTTATTCCTTCACAAATTTATACCCCAAGCCTTTGACCGTCTTGAGCATCACAGGATTCTTAGGTTGATCTTCTATTTTTGCACGCAAGTTACTCATATGTACCATCACAGTATTATCATCCTCCATATAGGCATCATCCCACCCATAGCTGAAAATTTGTTGCTTCGTAAAAATACGATTAGGATTTTTCATCAAAAGTTCTAGTATGCGAAATTCTGTCTTCGTCAGGCCAATTACTCGCCCAGCTTTGGTAAGTGTCCCTTCCTCAGGGGATAGTGTTAGATCAAACAATGTGATCTTTTTCTCTTCCTCTACTCCCATCTGTTCCATATAATCATAGCTTCTTCTGAGCTGCGCTTTGACCCGAGCCACCACTTCCATAGGATTGTACGGTTTGGTAATATAATCATCTGCACCAAGGTCTAGTCCAAGAATCTTATTATAGTCTTCACCTCTTGCCGTCAGCATAATAGCAGGTACTTTACTTTCTTCTCTTATTTTTCTGAGCACCGCATAGCCATCTAAACCAGGCATCATAATATCTAATAAAATAAGGTGCGGTACTCGCTCCTCAAACAGTTTTAATGCTTCAATGCCATCTTTTGCTTTGATCAGTTCTAGTCCCTCCCGCTTCATAAAAAGTTCTAAAGCTTCTAGTAATTCGTATTCGTCATCTGCTGCTAATATCGTATACTTCATCTCAACCTCCTTATTTGCTATACAACAACGCTGTCAAAGACTGATCAAATTGATAGTCATCCTTCCACTCAGGGTCTAAGCGATCTAGAATCAAACACTTGAGCATCCCGCTTGTATAATATTTGGCACTTCCCCCCATATCGCTTCCTACGTCTTGGATATACCGCCTTTCAAAAGCATCTTGACCATGTTGCAACTGATAAACATACGCTTCTACATAGCGCGCTGTACCTTCTACACGTTCATAGTAATCTTCTAAAGCGCGCACTTCTTCTGGAAGCTTGCGTGCTTTTGCATCCTCCCATTTCTTGTATTCTAATACAGCTTTTCTTATTTGGTCAATATTCTGACTACTAGCAGCTTCTTTTAATGCCTTCATGCCCTTTTCATGAAGCTGCATCACTTCTTCATTTCGGTCCACTGCTTCCACGATAACACGTTGTAAGTCCTCACTCTTTTCTAATGTTGGGTCATCTAGAAGCTGCTCCAATGTCCTTTGATACCGTGTCATCTGATAGGCATGAAAAGCCTCATGCCAGACAACGCTCACATGCTCCTGGTCCATCTCTTCATCTGATAGGCTACTAGCCATCACCTGATACAGACTACGCATCTTTTCTATTGTTGGGACGATCACATTGTATGTCCCATCCACCCAATAAGTTGTTCCTGCAAAAACCGGCAAGACTGCATTTCTCTCATTGACTACCAATGAGTCCTCTTGACCACTCATCACATAATCTTTCCGTCCATCATAGAAGCTCACTGGATAATCTACTAGCTCAAACTGCTTAAATCCTAGTTTTGTGATTTCATCTTGTAGCGCTATCACCTCTGTATAAATCATACGATTGCGCTTACTTAACCCATACGTTCCCGTAGCCAATGTCCCCACTAGTAGCATGACGCCTACTAACCCATAGCCAATCTTTCTCACGTTGCACCTCTCCCTTCTTGACTGTTTCATAAGTCCCTATGCTTCCTTTCTTTTAAGTATAACAAGCCCCCAAGATAATACATAGAGCATCAGCAGGCTTCTCAAAACCACATGAAGCGCTACATCCTTCCCACTTAGAAGATGACTTGCTTCATTTTGAAGTGCACTCAGATCGGGTACAATCCTTAACACCACTTCTAGAACACTTCGGCTGATCCCTGTGATTGTGCCTGTAAGAAATGATAAGCCACTATGAAAAAGACCTATGCCATAACAGCCCAAGGCAATCACACCCACCATAGGGCCTGACAACTTAATACTCAGTACACTGACAAACAAACTGACAAGCATCGTATTGAGTGCCAATAAGATAAATGCCCCCCCTAGTTCCCACCCATTCATGGTCACATCCTTGGTAAGGGTAAGTCCTATAATACTGCTATACATAATTCCCACAGCGATGCCACTACTGAGCATATTAGCAAGTGTTAGCTCGCCATGATAGCGTAGCTGGCTCACACCCCGCACCCAGACAAGATGACTTGTTTGGCGTGCATACTCCTGAGGGATTGTGCCCATACTCAGTGCGATGGCTAGCCCGCCTCCGAGTGCATTGACCACAACCAGTAGAATCGGAAGCAAATTCTCATAATCCGTAATGGGTATACCATTAATAGACAAAGTCCCTTTTCCTGTTGTAAAAAGAAGGATGAGTACTATCCCTATTCCCGTTACGATATAAAGTTCCTTGCGTCTCATCTTTTCCCTCATTGCACTCATCATTATCTTCATTACAAAATCCCCCCTACAGTTTCTACAAATATCATCTCTAATGAACGCCCCTTCACATCCGGCTTATTTTCCCATACACCCATCAATTCACCCTTCTTCATCATGATTCCCCGATCACAGACTTTCTCAATGTCTGCTAGAATATGAGAATTGATGATCACCGTCTTCCCCTCATCCTTGAGCATCTTGATGATTTGTAGCATTTCGATACGTCCCAAGGCATCTAATCCCGCCGTGGGTTCATCCAAAATCAAAAGTTCTGGCTCTCCCAATAAGGCCTGTGCCAATCCGAGTCTCTGAATCATCCCCTTTGAATAATGCTTCACCTTTGTGCCATCTATCTCAAGACCTACTCGGCCTAGTAATGCTTTTGCCTGTTGGCAGATTGTTTGTTTGTCTACCCCCTGAATCCTGCCATAATAAATCATTGTCTCTAACCCCGTCATATAAGGTGAGAAATAAGGTGTCTCTGGTGAATACCCTACTGTAAGATCCTCTTTTTTCGTCACGACGCCGCCATCCGCTTGTGTCAGACCTAGCAGCATCTTGATTGTAGTGGTTTTACCTGCACCATTACTTCCAAGCAGTGCAAAGACCTCTCCCCTTTTCACTTCAAAGGATAATTGATTAACTATACATTTTTTATCATAATACTTTGTAAGTGCCTCGCATTTTAACATTTATTTTGCCTCCCCTATCGTTTGTTTCATTTGATAGTTCTAGCATACGCCGCCTACTTTAAGGCAAACTAAAAGCAACCTTAAGATTACCTTAAGATTGCTTGAATCATATTTTATAAATGAATCGTTTGTGTACTGATTTTCTTTCCAAACCAGCGATCATGTTCTACAAAGACAATCGTTGGTTGGTATTCAAGGATTGCTGCCTCTAGCTGCTCACTAAAATACGTATCCATATAATTGAGCGGCTCATCCAGTATAATCAGATGATTTTCTTCTGAGAGTGCCTTGGCAATGTTGACCTTCTTAAGTTCACCGCTACTATACGTCTCTAGCGGGCGATCTAGGAAGTTCTCTGGTAGCTCAAAGACGTCACAAAGCTCTAGGAAGTTTGTCACATGCCTGGTCCCTTTATGCGCCTCTAAATAATCACTTACATATCCTGATTTCCAAGATGGCTCCTGCTCCACCACTGCAACCTTGATGCCCTCAGCATATTGAATCTGTTCATGAGATAGGCTACCACCCAAAAGTCTTAATAGCGTACTCTTTCCTACCCCATTTGTCCCTTTGACCCATATGCGATCGCCCGTCTCAATCTCAAGACTGAGGTTTCTAAGCACCTTCTTCGTTGCATCAGGATACGCAAAACTGAGCTTGTCTGCTCTGACGAGACATCCGGCACTGTCATCTTCTTCATCTTGATAAAGTGTTAACGCCTTCACCTCTTCATAGTTTTGAAGGAGGGATTTCTTGTACTCAAGATTATCCTGAGCTCTCGCTTCAGAACGTTTGGCCTGCTTCATATATGTCTGCACCCCATTCGCTCTGCCATTTGAAGCAAACTGATACTTCTGTGTGTTGCCCCACTGCGCCCAAGTACGGCTTACGCGTGCACTACGTTCAAGCTGCTCAATCTCCTCTTCTAGGCGCTCCTTGGTTCGCAGTTCATACTGCTCACGCTTCTCTTTGTTCGCCTTCCAACTTGAGTAATTACCATGTTCAATTGTGATATCTTTCTTATTAATAGAAAGCACATGGTCAATCACGCGGTCTAGGAACTCACGATCGTGAGACACCAGAATAAATCCTTTTTTCTTCTGAAGATACTGCGCTACAGCATCCTTACCAGCTTCATCAAGGTGATTGGTCGGCTCATCCAATAAAATGAATTGCTTCTTTCTCAGAAAGAGTGTGAGTAACATGATTCTCGTCTTTTCGCCACCTGATAATGTATCAAAGTCACGCTCAAGGAGCTTGGGATCTAGTCCCATATCATCCATCTCTTTGAGAATTTTGCTTTCCATCTCATAGCCATCTAACTCGAGATAGTGATCTTGAAGCTGGGCATATTCATCAAAACGTCCTTCATCATTTTCTGCAATGATTTGTTCCATTGTATCTTCTATCGATTTAAGCTGGCCTACATATTCTTTGATACGATCCATGGTGCGTGTATAGGCACACTCACTTGTATACGGAAAATACTCAACTTCCATAGGCATATTAATCTTACCCGCTGTTGGTTCAAGTTCTCCCTGCAGCAGTTTGAGTAATGTGGTTTTCCCACGTCCGTTTCTTCCGATCAGCCCAATCTTCCACTCAGATTTAAGGTTAAGGTTGACATTTTCAAATACGGGATTATAAAAATCTACGTAGTAGTAGCTCATTTTGCTAATTGTTATTTTAGGCATATAACACCTCCTGTGCGGCTCTTCTAGTCAATACTTGCGTCTTATTATAACACATATTCTACACTTGTATCATACTTCCCCAAAAAGAGGGGGCATTCTCCATGCCCCCTCTTTCCACCACGTTATTCACAATACACTGCACGCCTTGGGACATAATGTCCTTTGCATTCTTGAATGACTTGCCCTGCTTTCACCACAAGTTCACCCCGGAGCAACACATGCTCTGCTCTTCCTGACACCTTAAATCCTTCATAAGGGGTATAGTCCACATTTTGTAATTGTTGCTGCGCCGTAATCATTCCCTCATAGTGAGGATTCCAAATCACTATATCTGCATCACTTCCCACTTGCAATGTCCCTTTTCTTGGATAAACCCCAAAGAGCTTTGCAGCATTGGTACTCAGTAATGCTACCATCTGTGATAGTGTCATGCGCCCCGCAGCAACACCATATGTGGCCATCAGCTGCGGCCTATGCTCTACCCCTGGAATCCCACAAGGAATTTGACTAAAGTTGCCAAGTCCAATGTCTTT
>JBOFIR010000222.1:0-10105 GCA_051650265.1 Cellulosilyticaceae bacterium | reverse complement strand
GTTGTGAAATGTAGGCCTCATACAGGGCTAGCATTCTATCCTACCCAAATAGGTAGGATGCATCGTGGACTTAAGGGAAGAGATTATGTGAAAGAGATGATTGACCTATGTCATGAAAACAATATCGCTGTGATGGCGTACTTCTCACAAATCTTTGATAACTGGGCGTATGAGGCACATCCGAGTTGGCGCGTGATTAATGGGGAAGGTAAGACTTCAAGAGAGTATGAAGAGTACACGAGCCATATGATGTTTAGAAAGGGGCGATATGGCATTGTCTGCCCTAACAACAAGGCGTATCAAGAATATGTCAAAGCATGTTTGACTGAGATGACAACGAACTACCAGTTTGAATCCATCTTCCTAGATATGCCATTCTGGTCAGAAGTATGCTATTGCCCAAGTTGTAAGGAAAAGTATTATCAAGCGACAGGAAAAGGGTTGCCAAGAACAGTCGATTGGGCTTCAGAAGAATTTAGAGCGTGGCAAGCAATGCGTGAAGAATGGATGGGTGAGTTTGCACAGTTTGCAACCCACTGTATTAAGGCAGTGCGTCCGGAAGTGACGATCGAACACAATATGAGCGTAGCCAGTGCGCCATGGCAGTTTGCTTCAACAGATTTGATTGCAGATGCCTGCGATTATGTAGGTGGGGATTTGTATGGCGGCTACTTAGAACAAACATTCATTTGTAAGTATTACCGCAACCTTACAAAAGAAAGGCCATTTGTCTATATTACATCACGTTGTGACCCAGGGTTAAGTTATCATACAACCACAAAGTCAGAAGAGGAGCTGCTACTGCATGCTATCACAGCACTGGTTCATGATGGTGCATTCTCTATTTGTGATGGTGCCAATCCAGATGGGACGATCTGTGAGAGAGTGTATACAGGAGTCATCAAAAATGTATTCCAACTTACCCAGCACTACGAGCAGTATGTGGCAGACAATACCATGGATAGAAATGTCAGCATTTGGTTCCCAAGCCGCTCCAAATATGACTGGAAGGAAAATGGGGATCCTGTATGCGGAGATGCTTTCCATGACTCTTTCACCAATGATTTTATCTACAACCCATTAAGATTAGCTCAAAATCTAAGAGAAGAGAATATTCCTTTTGATGTCATTCCTAGTAGATGCCTAGATGCATTGGATACAGATGTGTTGGCAATGTGTGATGTGGTGAATATCAGAGATGAGGAAATGGCAGCCATTGAACAATATGTGATGAATGGTGGGAATCTCTATATCAGTGGCCATATAGGGCATCCGAGATTGCTTGAATTGCTAGAAGCACGCCATGAAGGGATGACAGCACATAATGTAACGTATATGAGACCTACAGTAAGTGGTCAAAGTTTCTTCTTGGAATTTGATGAAGCACTGCCTATGGCTGTTCAGAGCGCACAGCAGCTGATGCACTTTGAGGGAGATCATGAAGTATTAGCGCACATCACACTTCCATATACCATGACAGCAAGGAGAGAGTTTGCAGCGATTCACTCCAATCCGCCAGGAATACATACACAAATGCCAGCTGTCGTTTTGAAACAGGTGGGAAAAGGGAAGGTGCTATGGGTAGCAGCGCCAATTGAGAATGCGAGACCAAATGTGAGTCGTTTGGTGGTCAAACGCATGATCAAAGGATTATGTCACGAATTGGCCTTTGCATCCAATGCACCTGCATGTGTAGAAATTCTAGGTTGGCAAAAAGATGGGAAACAGTACTTTGCAGCAATCAATCAACAAGAGACTGCCCCAATTGCTCCGATGTATCATATACAAATTGTTGTGCCATATCTCATCAAAGAGGCAAAGATTGTAGAGAAAAACATACTATTAAATATCAGCTACGCTGATGGTAAGACGACAATAGAGTTACCAGAGGTGCAGATTTTTGAAATGATAGAAGTTGTGAAGTAGCAGGAGAGAAGTTAACAATGACCTAAATAAATTACCTGGGAAATATTTGAAATTAGTGACCCGGCCTTGAGTGGCTGGGTCACTTTGTTGTTGGAGTAACTTAATAAATTGATCTCTATCAATCAGATCAATATGCCAGCTTTGAACTAATTCTAATGAGCTTTTTATAACTGCTTGTAGTTCACAATGAATTTGATATTGAACAGCTGTAATAGAATATCTTAAAATAGAATCAGGTGTATCTATTTATAAATGGGAAATAGAATAAGATATGCACATAAGACAAGACAAAGCAAATACAATAAACATCAGGAGGCAATTATGGACAAAGTATTAGCCGTATTAAAAAATTTAGAGAAGATCGTGATTACGATCAGTTTCATACACCAGAAAATCTAGCAAAGGCCATTAGTATAGAGTCGGCAGAGCTATTGGAGCATTTTCTGTGGGATCCTCACTTTGAGCATGAGGTAGTATGTGAGGAACTCACAGATGTACTAGGTGTAGATATGAGAGAAATCATCATGAAGAAGATGGATAAGAATGAAGCAAAGTATCCAGTGGAGAAGGCACCAGGTAATAGCAAGAAATACACAGAGCTATAGAGTGGTATAGATTAATTCATCTTATGCAAAATCGTATAAAATTACAAAATCCTCACATACTAAATGGAGATAAAACATAAGTAAAGGAGTAAACACATGAAGAAAAAAATAAGTCTATTGTTGGCCACTATGATGTTATTTGCAGTGATGCAAGTGGGCGTATGGGCAAAACCAAACAAAAATATTGTAGAGATTGCTACGTCTGATCCACAGTTTTCTACCTTAGTAACAGCGCTTCAAGCAGCAGGATTAGTGGATACATTACAAGGAGAAGGGCCATTCACTGTTTTTGCGCCAACTAATGAAGCTTTTGCAAAATTACCAGCAGGAACACTTAATACTTTACTCAAACCTGAGAATAAACAAATGTTAGTCGACATTTTGACGTACCATGTCACATCAGGCAAGGTGAGTGCACAAGATGTTGCCAAGCTAAATGGTAAAGAGATCAAAATGGTCAATGGAAAACCAGTAAAAATCACAGTAAAAGATGGTAAAGTGTACATCAATAATGCACAAGTTACTAAAACGGACATCATGGCTAAAAATGGTGTCATTCATGTAATTGACACAGTAATCCTTCCCCCACAACAATAAAAAAGTAGCTCTATGAGCTACTTTTTTATTGTTGTGATTATGAAAAGTTCCCAAGGTTACTTCGTGGTGAGTTTGTTATGTGAGGTATGCGCTTCGATAGATTTTGTTTCCCATTTGCCGATCTTATAAAAACAAGTGGTTAGGAGTGCACCGATTATCCATGAAAGGAGTAAAGAAATGAAGACGCTTTCACACCTACCATATGGAAGTTCAGGTGTTTTTGTTAAATAGGCTAAAGTATAAGCCACAGGTACACGGATGATTACGGTGGTAATAAGAGAGATCCACATGGGTGTCATGGTATCTCCAGCCCCTCTCATGATACCTGATAGGCATTGTGTAACGGCCATCGCCACATAACCTACTGCAAGGATCGTCATCATGCGCATGCTCAAATCGACAAGCTCGGGTGTATCTGTAAAGATGGACATGAGATTTCTGCCAAAGAGGAGGATGAGAATGGTGATGATAATGGACATGGCAAGAGCGAAGAACGTACCTTCTTTGGCACCTTTTTTGACACGGTCATATTTTTTGGCACCAACATTTTGCCCAGCAAAAGTCGGCATAGCTGTGCCGAATGAGAAGTTTGGCATCATAGCAAAGCCATCCACCCGCATCACGATGACATTGGCGGCAATAAAGGCTTCACCATAACTATTGGTAAGGGATTGTACAATAATCATCGCCAAAGAGAGGATCATTTGTGTGAGGCCTGAGGGTAATCCTAGCCGTATCGTTGTGAACACATGTTGTTTGTTGAGTCTAAATTGACGTAAATTAAAGTCAAAGAGGTGATGCATCTTGGAGAGTTTGATAAAGGATAATATAGCGGATACGATTTGGGCAATAATGGTGGCAAGGGCAACACCTGCGACACCCATATCAAATATAGCGACAAAGAGTAGGTCCAGTATGATATTGAGAACTGTAGAGATCAAGAGATAGATTAAGGGAGATATGGAGTCACCGAGACCTCTTAGAATGCCGCATAAAATATTATAGTAAGCCATCCCGCTAATCCCTAGAAATAAAATGAGAAGGTAACTGTAACACCAATCAATAATACTTTCAGGTGTGTTGAGCATATGGAGTAGAGGTCTGATAATGAATGGTGTGATGATCATGAGTGCAACAGAGACGATGGCTGTAAGTAGGATACAACACTCTATGGCACCCGATAGGTTTTCCCGGTCTCTCGAACCAAAATATTGAGATACCATAATGCCGGCCCCTACAGAAATTCCTATAAATAAAACAAGTAATAAGTTGACAATAGGACCAGCACTGCCGACAGCAGCAAGTGCATTATCTCCTACGAATTTGCCCACAATGATGCTATCTACTGTATTGTAAAGTTGCTGGGCGATATTCCCGATGAGCATAGGGATCATAAAGATTATAATTTGCTTTAAAGGATCACCAATGGTCATATCAGTTGGTTCTTTCAGCTTAAGTAATAAAGTTTTCATAGTATCCTCTCTTTCTATTTGATCGTTAATAGGTGTATTTATTATAACATAACCTTTGGTGAATAAATTGAGAATATAGAATGTATAGATAAAAATGTTTTAGGACATTTATTGCTTTTAGCAATCATAGACTAGATAGGAACATTAAAAGTAAGAAGGGATCGCTATGAAAGCAGTATTTTGGGGTAATTACAAAGGAGGCGTGGGGAAGACCACAAGTGTTCTTCAGATTGCGGGGCGATTTGCAAGTAAGGGGAAAAGGGTACTATTGATAGACCTTGATCCACAGTGTTCACTCAGTAGCATTTGCTATAATAACAATGCAGTTGGGCAACTCAGTGAGCTGAAGGTGGAGCGAACGTTCAATTATGTGATTGAACTGTATAGACAACAGATTGAGGGGACACCAGACGCTAAGTTCAAGGTGTTAACGGATAAGTTGAAGCGGGCTGTAAAGCCTTTGTTAAGAGAACTTCTTATAGGGGTTAAAGATGAGGCATTTGCAGATCATCTGTATTTTATACCTTCAAGTATTAGCTTTGAAAATGCAAGAATCAACGAGCTAGCAGAAGTGATGCAACAAAATACACTCAATGTCATCGCCATGAAGCTATTGCTCGAAGATATAGGAGAAAGCTTTGATTATGTATTCTTTGATTGCCCACCAACGACTAATATTCTGATACAGAGTGTCTTTTTGGCATCAGACTACTACATTGTTCCTACAATTGTAGATGAAATTAGTGCCAAAGGTGTCCAGGATTATATTGTAGAAATCGAAAAGACACATATGAAGTATTGCATGGATCCCAATGTAGGGGGGGTGCTAATGAATAAAGTGTACCACAAACGTCCCCAGTTCATTGGTGTGTTTGAGACGATCTATAAGGAACGCAGAGGAAATGCTCACAATATAGGGGAAATCGAAAAACTAGATGAAAATATCACCAAGATTATGGGTGTTCAGTCACTCCTCTCAGAACCCAGATATGAAGAGCATCGCTACAATCATAATACGGATGACTTTTCTACGACGAATATTTTCAAATATTGCATCAAGAATAGAGATAATCGATCTGCTAATGGGGAGAGTATTCCAAAGAATACGGCTAATGCAACTCTGACACCATCCTATGAAGTGCTAGCAGATGCACTAATGTCTATGGTTTAAAGGAGTTTACATATGGAGAAAGATCAAGAAATTAAAGAAGCACTCTATGAAATCTATTGTATATTGAAAGATGTGGCGAGTACGGCTAGTGGTAAAAGGCTGCTGTCCTCACAGATCGCAGAGCAGCTTATCTATGGAAAGAATGAAGTGAAGCAGGCATTAACAGCGGAAATGAGCACCAAAGGAAAACAGACAACAACCAAAGAAGCAGTGAAGAAGCAATCAACCAAACAAACGACTAGCAAGGTAAGTGAACGGCTTCGTCAAATAACAGACAGTACAGGGGTAAGACAGATATATGAAAAAGAACTGGCACAGTGGTTTGATCCTAAACTATCACAAAAAGGCAAGGATCAGCTACTTAGAAGTTTTACTGCGGCCGACTTAGGCTATTTGTATAGTTTGATTTCGTCGGTAGGGGTAAAAAGTACGACAAAGAAAGTGGATCTTATGAAAATGTTCAAATCCTATTATGACGATGAGCGGCGTACAGCTGATTTGAATCGCAAGCTTATGGGGAAATAGTAGCGTGATAATACTTAGATAATGGCGTAACATTTATAATGAATTGACATGTGTTTTTGAGAAACTATCAGAATAACGATAAATGTGATAAAATAGATGGGAAATAGAAGATAAGCATCCAGGATTGGATCGGTTTGTAATGAAAAATACGCCGCATATCTTTGCAGATAGGGGCGTATTTTTGTTTGTAATATTAATTCATAAAAGCTCCACGCTTATGGGTTCGCGTATGAATAAGTTTACCTATCAATGCGCCAATGAGCGCAGGAAGCAACCAACCGAAACCGTATTGGCTCAATGGGAGCTTTTCGATCCATGGAATCTGTAGGGACGGAGAATTCATAACAGTTAATGTGCTGACAACCAAAGTGGTGTAGGCAGCGCCTCTGAACATCATATCATTGCTAAATAGTTTTGTGAGTGAACCCATCAATACTAAGATAATCGTCACAGGATATAAGACAGTGAGGACAGGTACGGCAATTGAAATAATTTGATCCACTCCTAAGATCGACATGAGTGTACTGAAGAGACAGATAACACTCACTACGTATTCATATTTGAACTTGCCTTCAGTGAGTCCAGCAAAATAATTGGCAGTGATTGAGGTGAGACCGATGGCAGTCGTCAGGCAGGCAAAGGCAACGATAATACCCAATAAGATGATGCCGGAGTTGCCAAGGAGTGAGGATGTGATGCTGACTAAGAGCTGTGTTTGGGAGATGCTTGGGGTATAGATGCTAGATACCGTTGCACCAAGGTATGCCAAACCACCATAGGCAAGGACCAAACCGATGCAGGCTACCAATGCAGCATTGATTGTTAGACGTGAAATTTCTTTATCATCTGT
Organism: Cellulosilyticaceae bacterium; assembly: GCA_051650265.1. Taxonomy (GTDB): domain Bacteria; phylum Bacillota; class Clostridia; order Lachnospirales; family Cellulosilyticaceae; genus JBOFEH01. Next base: position 2,959 of record JBOFIR010000222.1, on the reverse strand, counting down.
ATAGCCTTTGTTCCTAAAAGCAAGCATGACGAAAGCAGTGATGCCTCCTGTGCCTAAGGCATCCATGGTCTGGTAACCCTGTGTGACACCGTCTAGGAAAAGCGTATTGGATGTGATCGTTGAACTTAATTCACCCACAGGTGATAAGATTCCTTTTATAATAAGTATTGCTAAACCACCTAAAAGTATAGGTGTCAAATATTTTCCGATGATATCCACCACGCGAGAAGGTCTAATGGTTAATACAAATACAATACCAAAGAAGATGAGTGAGAAAAGCAGGGGATTAAAGTCACTCATGATAGGCATCACGCTCATCTCAAATGTAGTTGCACTTGTTCGTGGAATAACCAGTATAGGTCCTAGACAGAGCATCATAATTACTTCCAAAATGAACCCAAATTTTTTGCCAACACGGCCTGCAATATTTTGGTATGAACCAGCTTTTGCAATCGCATAGATAGAAAGTAGGATCACACCTAGATCTGATACGATAAAGCCTAAAAAGCTGGTAAACCACTGACTCCCAGATGTTGCACCTAGATAGGGTGGGAAGATGAGATTACCTGCACCAAAGAAGCTTGCGAACAACATAAAGCCTATAATAAAGATGTGAGTTGTTTTTTTCATATCAAACCTTCTTTCTTCGTGTGAATATAAAAAGGGCATATAGTAGAAATCAATGTAGCCCCGGCTTTTTTGAGACTGAAAAAGCCACATAGATGTACTATATGGCTTTTGAAAAGGTGAAACAACGTTTATTGTAGTTATTATAGGGAGGTAGGCCTTGATTGTCAACGAAAGGAGGGCGTTTTGGGGATGGAAAATATAGCCTCAAAGAGGGGTGCGTTGCCAGTGGAAGTTTGGAGAAGAAGCACTTATAATAGTTGCGAGTAAAAATGTATCATGATATAATCAAATAAAACAAACAAAAACCAATAAAAACCACAGGTTTGAAAGGGGGATTATGTGTTAGCACTAGAGAGACAACATATGATAACGGCTATGATTAATAAAGAGAAGTCGGTTAAAGTGATTGAACTGAGCAAGCAGTTCGGGGTAACGGAAGAGACGATTCGAAGAGATCTAGAGAAGTTAGCTAAGAAGGGGCTTGTAAAAAAGACTTATGGCGGCGCTATTTTAGCCAGTCATATCGAAGAAAAAGAAAATGAAGATCCTTCATTTGATCATCGTATCAAAGAAAATACCACAAGTAAAACGAAGATCGGAAGAGTCATTGCACGTTTATTAGCAGATGGTGAAACAATCACACTAGACTCGAGTACGACATGCCTAGAGGTTGCAAAGCAGTTGCCAGAACATAAGCAACTGACTGTGATTACAAATGGAATTAGTGCGATTACGGCACTTAGCACTTATGAAGAGGTAACTGTGATTTCTACAGGCGGCACCCTAAAGAGTGCGTCACTCTCGCTGATCGGGCCAACAGCTAAGAATAATATTATGAACTATTGTGCGGATAAGGCAGTGATTTCTTGCAAAGGGATGGATCTTACGCGAGGCGTCATGGAGTCAAATGAACTTGAGAAGGAAATCAAACAAGCATTGGTAGGTATAGCGAGAGAAGTCATCTTAGCTGTAGACCATGCTAAGGTGAATAAAAGTTCAATTCATCGCTTGATGGCACTTAGTCAGGTAGACTGTATTGTAACAGATGCACCATTAAATGAGGCGTGGCAAGAGGCTTGTCTCAAAAACAACATTAAGGTAATTATTGCCCAGTAAAATACAATAAAACAATCCAAAGCTACACAATCCAAGAGATCTTACAAGAGATCGCTTGAGGTTTTGTAGCTTTTTGTTTTATCAATTTTAAAATATTGAATTAATACTATAAAATATATTGAAGTCTATTATATAAAGTGCTATTATAAAGATAATAAAAGACAAAACAACATAATACATCAAAAAACAAACAAATGGAGGATTAATATAATGGTAAATGAGTTTGAAATCAGAAAACAAATGTGTGAAGTAGGACAAAGAGTTTACAATAGAGGGATGGTTGCATCAAATGATGGGAACTTCTCTGTAAAGATTGGACCAAACGAGATTCTTTGTACACCAACAGGGGTAAGTAAAGGCTTTATGACACCTAACATGATTTGTAAAGTAGATATGGAAGGGAACGTACTTAAGACAGATGGCATTCATAAACCATCTTCAGAGATTAAGATGCACCTTAGAGTGTATAAATGTAGACCAGACGTAAACTCTGTTGTACATGCACATCCAATGTATGGTACAGCACATGCGATCTGCGGTATTCCACTTAACAAACAAATCATGCCAGAATCAACAATTTTCTTAGGCGAAGTACCTATTGCACCATACGGTATGCCATCAACACCAGAGATTCCAGATGCGATCGAGCCATTCTTCGGAAGCTACGATGCGGTATTGCTTGAGAATCATGGTGCATTATCATGGGGTGCTGACCTTATGGGTGCATACTACAAGATGGAAGGCTTAGAGTTCTATGCGCAATTATCTTATGTGACACAAATGATGGGTGGACCAAAAGAACTTCCAAACAATGAGGTACAAAGACTTGTAGAACTTAGAAAAGGGATGAACCTTCCAGGTAAACATCCAAGTATTGATGGTGAAGCAGCTCGCGGATGTGCTGAAGTAGCAGCAACAACATACGAAAGCAAAAACACTTGTGATGAAGATTTAGTGGCGCGTATTACAAGAGAAGTCATGGCACATCTTAGCAAATAGTTTGGGGGTAATGCAGATGAAGCGTTCTAAACGCATGCAAGTATTAGATCGTCGCCCGGTCAATCAAGATGGTTTTATTAACGAATGGCCAGAAAAAGGTTTTGTAGCGATGTCTAGTCCCTATGATCCTATTGCTTCGATTCAAATAGAAAACGATCAAGTAGTAGAGATGGATGGTAAGACGAGAGATGCGTTTGACTTTATAGATTACTTT
>JBOFIR010000221.1:0-11022 GCA_051650265.1 Cellulosilyticaceae bacterium | reverse complement strand
TAGCTGATGACTAATATCTGCTAGACTCTGCGCAAGGGCAAGCTTCTCCTGCTCATGACGCTCTTTGCTTTCTCTTAAGTATAATGTTGTTTGATAGATTTCATCTTCTAGTTTTGATAGTTTTCCCTCACCCATATTTTCAATCTGAATCTTGTAGTTTCCCTCACTAATTTGCCTCAGATAACCAATCAGATGCGCCTGTTGCCTTTGATACCTCCGTTCTTGCCATGCTACAAGACACCAGAGACCTGCTACGATCCCTGTGACAATCAAGCAGTTCATCCCTACAACCAGACCCCTACCCGCTTGTACACTCATAAAGTTTTGCCGCTCAGGGCTATAACCATAGCGAGATATCACTTCCCATCCGTACCGCGCATCGTCTTCTTCATAGGCTTTGAGCACTTCCATCACACTGCGTTCTTGACCTGGAAATGCCTGAACCACGCGGCCAACTATAGCGACTAACTGCTCACTCTGTACTCCCAGTGCGCGGCTATAGCCTACACTACTCAAGCCTATTGTCAGTAGGATCAGTATGCACCACACAGCACATAACCTTGCTATACTTTTAAGTTTCATCAGATGCCTCCATACGATATCCTACACCTCTTAGTGTCTGGATCAGACTACTTTGCATCCTCTCGCCCCTAAGCTTCTCTCGTAGGCGCTTCATCATCACAGTGAGGGTGTTGTCACTTACAAAGACCCCATCAATCCCCCATAGATAATCTAGTATGCGCTCTCTTGTAACCACCTGCCCCTTGTTGACCATTAGTAGTTCCAGGAGCTTATACTCATTTTTAGTAAGTAGCACAGGCACCTTACCAATGCTCACACTCATTGCATCAGGATCTATAGATAACTCACCACATCTCAGCTTGTTATCCTTTGGCACTGATGTCACACGTCTGAGCACCGCTTGAATACGAGAAAGTAGCACACGCACCTTAAACGGCTTGGTGATATAGTCATCCGCACCTAAGTCTAGCCCCCGAATCATGTCGTCTTCATCATCCCTCACCGTCAGAAAAATAATAGGGATCCTACTCTGTGCGCGTACCTCCTCACACAAACTATAGCCACTACCATCTGGCAAGTTGAGATCGAGTACGATGAGATCGATCTCTTCCTCCAAGTACACTTTCGCCTGCGTGAGTGTATCTGCCCATAGCACTTTAAACTGCTCTTTTTCTAACACAAAGCGTAGGCCTATCGCTATGGCCTCATCATCTTCTACCAATAAAATTGTTTTCACCTGTAGCTCCCTCCTTTTTCATTTTGTTTATAAAAATGACCAGACATCTATGCCTGGTCATCACATACTTGTAGCTTTTGCATCTCATCCGTCATAGACCCTTCTTTCTTATGATGATCTCTCACCAATGCCAAGAAGAAGTCATCATACGGTCTCATCTCGCGGAGTAATCTATAACCATCCTCAGGATGCCCATAATAGCACTTCACCATCTTGAATTGGTCATAGGATTGTACGCTCCCCTTTGTAAAACGGTGAAGCAGCACCATGATGCTCTTGCGTATAGGTCCTATAGGATAGACACTCTTACCCACATCATGAAGTAATCCTACGCGTATCATCTGTGTGCGCTTAGACCCTTCATAAAGTTTGGCAAGCTCACGTGCTACTACCACACTATGCTTTTGTTCATAGACTTTTAGTTTTCCAAAAAGCATCTGTTCTTCTAAACCTAAATACTTAACGATGAATTGTTTTTCCTCACTTGTGAGCTTGGCTGTAATTGCCCATATAAATTGTTTGACACGATATAACATTTTCTCGCTCCTCCACACTAGCTCCTTAGGACTCTTGATCGTTTTTTATCATTTCTTCCACAATAGTAATTGCCTGGGCAATAAGGTTGTCACATACACTTCGTGAGAGACCTTTTTCTTTGATGACTGCAAAGCCATCAGGTGTTGTAATATTGTGACCATCTAGAAGCTCCTTACACACAATAGTACCATACTTTACTTTGAAGGCTTCTTGGAAAGCTACTGTGCGGGCATTCATCGCCTGCTTCGTCTCTTGATCATGCCCATGTGCTTGTCCCTCTCTTAGCCCCAGCGCCATGATTGCGCCCGTCACCGCACCACAGGTTTGTCCACATCTGATCCCGCCTCCAAAACCTGATGCAAGCTTCATCGCTACATCTTTTGAAAGCCCCAGCTCCTCACAAAATACACCAAGTACAGCTTGGCTACAGTTATAACCTTCTATATGATAGGCGATCCCTTGTTCTTGTTTATTCATTATTTAACTACCATCCTTTCTACAAATCATTAATGCTTTCTTCATTATACTGAGTCTCACTACAATTCACAAGTCGCACAGCAGGCACACACAAATAAAGACTGCAGTGTGGGCATCAAATAATTGCTCATACTACAGCCTTTGCTGAGACATCTATACTAATTCAAAATGCATCGGATCAGCATAACTATTTCCCCAGCTAAATCCCGCTACTTTGAACACCTTTTCAAATAGAATGTTATTTGGATTATTTGGCATTTTCATCACTTCGATCCGTTTCCCTAGCGGAAACCTACTCGCATTGAGATCAATCGCTGTTCCCCAAGCATGATTGCTTATCCCTTTGCTCCGATCCCATCGTATATGTCTTGCCATATACACACCGTCGAACGTTGTTATTAACTTTAACAACTCTGGTTCTTGCAAAAATATCTCAAATACTTTTCGCCAATTAGGCACACTTAATTGATGTACTTCTAATGATTCTGGGAACTTAGTTCTTAGTGCTTGTGGCACTTCTAGCTTTACTATATTGGCAGTAACCCAAATAGGACTCACTTCTATTCTGCCTCCGTCCAAATCACGATAATTAAAATTGCCAAATCTCTTGTTACTAGCAACCTTGTCATAATTTACTGTTGACATAGATTCCCCTCCTATAACAGTGCTCTCTCTTACATTGTATGCACAATATTCAATAGTGTTACTTTTTTTCTAAGATCTGACATGTAGGTTCCATACACCCATATGATTGGGTCCTAGGTTAGATGTTGGCCTCATAATATCCTTTTCACTCACATCTTTAAGTTCTTCTTTCCAGTTCTTATCACTTTTATTTTCGGGTTCTTTAGGCTCTTCTAGTGTCGTTACAAACGATTCGCCTTTACGTTGCGCCGTTGTTGACAAAATAAATGTTTGTGTAAGCTGTTCTCCATCTACTGATACTTTAACCCCTGACATCTTTTCTAGCTGCGGATTAAAACAGTATTTAGAAGATGGCACCTGAATCACTGCCTTAAAAATATAGATTTCATTAGATTTACCAACTACTGTGCCATCTAATGCAATAGGATTATTATTTTCATCAAAAACTTGCCACTTTGGAACAAGTTCTAGGCCATCAACATTCGTTTTAATACAAACTTCCTCCGGTTTTTTAACAACCGATCCTACAACCACTGCTGACTCTGGCAATACAAGTGTTGAATAGAAGGTATGAATAAATATTTTAGCTGTCGTCACACTGATCTTGTCGGACTTACTGGCTTCATGAGTTGCTGTTGCTGCCCTTCGTTGGTGCAAGTCATATTCCGTATCTGGCATGAGATAGAGAAACTCATTGTGTTCAGTGAAGTGTATAGAACCCTCTTCCCCTTTTTTTGCAATGGCATATTCATAGCCCGCTTGTGCATTCAAACTAATACTATCTTGACTTACTTTTTGTAAAGAAGGTTTTATGATTTCTCCTTCATAGCTATATTTAGCAATTTGCTGAGTCATTACATATGCTTCTCCAACAGCTTGTGACGACTGTGCTACAACCATCAAATAATGGCCAATATCCTCTACTATAGGCGTATATTCTTTCATTTCACCAATAAACTGTGCCTTTTTCACATCACTTTCCCGTACTTTTGTACGATACCAACGGTAACTTATATCTTCTGTAATTTTAAGTGTCCCCTCACCCACACTAATCGTTTCCCCTACTCTAACAACATTGCCCGCTTCAAGCTGTGGCATTCCTTCTTGTCTAGGTAGTTCTGTCCTTGGGAACTTCGCTCGTAGAATTATTTTGTCACAACCTTGATTCGATGGTGTTTCCACATTTATACTTTGGCTACTAGGTAGATTTGCCACAACCTCACCAAACTCAAACCCTCTTCGGGCTTGAAGTGTCATGCTTAATTCATATACTGTATCTGCTTCAAATTGCGTGTGCTTTGGCTCCCAACTTATTTGCTCCACATGATACATATTTGTTTCTATATTCATTTCTTTAGGCGGAACCGTGCCTACTATAGGTGGCATAACGTCCATTGTTACCATAGAGATTGTCTTTGGCATAAGCAAATGCTCTGGCAACTCATCTTTTTGTCCTTTTACACCTACTAATCTCGGAAGTTTTCCTTCTCTCAAAATCCAGCCATTTTGGTAGTTAAACTCCTTTGTCAGATAGGTTGATTCTTTATTAATTTGTTGTCTTGTTAAGTCCTCTCCATTTTGATTGTCTAGCTCCCCAATTAGGACTTGTTCATCATTTAATAATAACCCTTTATAAGCATAATTATTGGTACCTATCTCACTCACATTTCCTATAATACGTCCGGATACCTTACCCCCAACAGCTTCGCTTAGGACAATACAATTTTCTATTGTCCCTAATTCTTCATAACTCTCACTTTTACCTACAACCCCACCTACATAACTCGCTCCGCCAACCGTACTGATCGTATAACAACTTCTAATGCTACAACTACTTCCATTATAACCACTAATTCCACCTACGCAGTCGCTTTGGCTCCTCACAGATCCTCTGCTATAACAGTGTTCTATCGTGGACTTATAGCTGCCATACCCTACAATGCCCCCTACATTTTTTCCTTGCCCATTAATAGAAACATTTGTATAGCACCTATTGATCTTATTATAATAATCACTATAACCAGCAATACCGCCTACATAGTTGCCACTTGCTATGATCTCTCCTAAGACATAACATTTTTCAACAATACTATTCGCGCTTATTTTTCCGACAATACCACCTACATATTGTCTTCCTCTTATCATGCAGTCTACAACTCCCATATTTTTAATCAGACTTGTTTCAACCACCCCAAATACGCCCAAGTAGTCTTTCATACTTTGTTCAATCTTAAGATGGGTGAATGTGTGCCCCTCTCCATCAAAGTGTCCTCTAAATGGATACGTATCTGTTCCTATGGGGATCCAGTTCCTATCCGGCAAAACAAGATCTGCTTTCAACTGAATATAAAGTTTTTGCTCTTTTGCATCACCACTATTTACAGTGTCTCGTAATGCTTCTATATCTGCTACAGAATATATTAAATAAGGGTCAATTGCTACGCCACTTCCATTCATCATTGTTACCTTCCTCTTCTTGTTTTTACAATTTTTAGAATTCTTTTCCTATAACCATTATATGGAATGCGTACGATTGAGTGAGTAGGTAGGTAGGTTTTTTGCATGATAAAAAGCTATGATACAGTATAGAAAAAAAGGACATAATGTAATATAATACCCTAGTACTTATATTACTGGAACGATTTTGACATAAGGAGATTAAAATGAGCAAAAATAATCAACCCACTTTAAAAAGGGAGCTTGGCCTTGCTGCCGCAACAGCTATTGTTGTTGGCAATATGATGGGGTCTGGGATTTTCACCTCTCCACAAAGCTTAGCACAAGCATCTAGTCCCTCTATCACTATTTTAGCTTGGATTATTACCGGTATCGGATCCGTAATCCTTGCCCTTTCATTCGCTAACTTAGGTAGCCTTTATCCTACTTCTGGTGGTCCTATTGTTTATACAAACAAGGCGTTTGGTGAGTTCACAGCCTTTCTTGTAAGCTGGACATTCTGGATTGGTTCTTGGATTGGTAATGCTGCTATTATGACAGCTGTTATCCGTTATATGACCACATTTATTCCTGCCCTTGGAGAAAATGGCCTACTTGCCTTTGGCGTTTCTTCAGCTATTTTGTGGCTATTTACTTGGATTAACTATCGTGGTGTTAAAGATGCTGGTATCGTCAGCGTTATCACTACTGTTATCAAATTAGGTGTGATCTTCATCTTTATGGTTATTGCACTTTGGGGCTTTAACCCTGAGTACTTACACACTGCATCTTCCCCAGAAGTCACAGGATTTGGCGCACTACCTGCTGCCATAGCAATCACGCTTTGGTCTTTTATTGGTCTTGAAAGTGCTGCTGTATCTGGTGGTGAAATCAAGAACCCAGAGCGTAACATTAAGCGTAGTACATTCCTCGGCACACTACTTGCTGCAGTGATTTACCTATTCTTATCTGTTTTGGCTATGGGCGCTATGCCTCAAGCGGATCTGGCAAATTCACCAGCTCCACTGGCTGATATTATCAACCATATTACAGGCTTATCTTGGGGTGGTAGTTTCATATCTCTCGGTATCGTGATCTCTGCTGGTGGTGCAGCAGTAGGCTGGATTTTGACAACAGCGAGACTCTCTTTTGCTGCGGGCGAAGACAATCTCTTCCCTAAGTTCTTTGCTAAAGTACATCCAAAATACCGTACACCATATGTATCTTTAATGATTAGTAGTTTGTGTACAAATTTATTATTAATTCTCAACTACTCTTCTAACTTAACTTCTGCTTTTGATTTTATGATTAATCTTGCAACACTTGCTTTTATCCCTGCCTATGCACTCACAGCTTGTGCCGAGATTATCTTAACCTTCAAAAAAGAAATCAAGTTCTCTTGGATCAGCTTTATCAAGCATAGTTTCTTATCACTGATTGCCTTCTTCTATGCCATCTATATTATCTATGGTGCAGGCTCAGAATCAGCGATGTGGATGTTTATTCTGATGTTTATCGGAATTCCATTCTACGTTTACAAAAAACTCCAAGATAATAATTAATTTTTCATTAAGAATCCCCTATTAGTTATCTCTACTAATAGGGGATTCTTGGTTTTATGCTTATTATTCTATCTCTATACTCAGTCTCATATAAATAAAGGGTATTAGAAAGGAGGTTTTTTATGCCTTTTAGATCTTTATTTAACTTATCAGATTCTGATTCCTCTCCTCTTATTAACTTTGACAATGCAGCCACAACACCACCATTTATTGCAGTTAATGAAGCCATCCAAAATGCTCTCCCTTATTATAGTTCTATCGGACGTGGTACGAGTCAAAATAGTGATCGTTCCACCATAGCCTATGCTAAATCCAAAAAAAACATTTTGAATTTTTTAGGACTTGATGAGTCCTCTCAGTATACTGTTATTTATACCAAAAATACGACTGAAGGCATTAACTTATTAGCACATGCACTCATTACAGATAAAAAAGAAAAAGTGCTCATTAGTCGTATGGAACATCATTCAAACGACCTGCCTTGGCGATTGACAGGTACACCTATTCATGTGGAAGTTGATCCATATGGCAGAATCAGTTTAGAAACTATCGAGGCATCTCTTAAGCAACATTCTGGCCAAATCAAATGGGTCTGCATTACCGCCGCTTCTAATGTAACAGGCTATAAAAATCCTATTCATGCGATTGCTAAACTCGCCCACTCTTACGGTGCCAAAATCATCGTAGATGCCGCACAACTTATTGCCCATGAACCGATTAATATGCTGGGTTCTAATGATAATGACTGGATAGACTTTTTGGTCTTTTCAGGTCATAAGATGTATGCTCCTTATGGCTCAGGTGTGATTGTTGGACGATTTAGCGATACCTCTTATCGTCCTTTTTTATTAGGCGGTGGCACTGTATCACGGGTAGACGATACGGATTACACCCTTAATCTATACCCTTTTTGTTTTGAAGCTGGCACTCAAAATCTACTAGGTACCATTGCGATAGACGCTGCACTCTCTACCTTACAGACAATAGGTTTTGACAACATTGTCACCTATGAAACACAACTCAAAGACTATTTACTCCAAAATTTAAGGGCTATGGATCATATTATTCTCTATGGCGATTCACACCAAATAGCAGATCGAATGGGCATCATTCCATTTAATATCAAGACAAAAACTTATATGGAAGTTTCATACACCTTATCCGAACAGTTCGGTATTGCTACCCGTTGTGGTAAATTCTGTGCTCACCCTTATGTGAATCGTCTATTCGATTCAATGTCGCTTCCTCCCGATATCATGCCACTCTATTATGGCAAAAAAGGCATGGTACGAATAAGTCTTGGCCTCTACAATACATTTGAGGAAGTTGATAAATTTTTAAATATCATCTCTTGTATGCATTAATTTCCTATAGTCATCTTTTTACCTATGTTTCATATATTATTATGGAATAACTTTTTATAAGAGGTGATTAATTTTGAACTTTTTTGATCCTTTAGTCGAAAATCTTACTGTATCTGTAGATGAACCTTTTGTGATCGTCTTACAAGAACAACCTTTTTTATACTTAGCTTGGGAACCTGAAATCCCCGAATCTATAGAGCTTACTGACAAAAAGAGACATTTTGAAAATCTTGTAGACGTTCTGACACTAACTTTTGAAGGCCACCAACCAGGTGAATACACGATCTTGTTTACTTACCGTAAGCAATGTTGTGATCATCGCATCATTAGTACACGTACCTATAACATCACTGTACTCAATGGTGAAGATCAGTAATCTAATTGTTGTCATAGCAAAAAAGAAAGGCAAAGCCTGCACCACAGCAGCTTTGCCTTTCTTTTTTTGTATACGCTAGCAATACTTTTCAAATCCTAATCGCTTACGTTCTATCATTTCGTCAATCCGTCCAATATAATCTTCTAGACTCTTAACATTTGGTACACGGTCAATACGTTCCCCTTTTTGATACACCATTTTAGTGATTGCCCCTGCACCAGCTGCGATAATACTCTCTTTTTCTTCCATTATTTCTATATTGTAGACACACTCATATCCCGGTTTTGCATAGCCTACATTTTCGAAATTCCCTAGCATGTTTTTTTGACGGTACATATAGTACGGTCTAAGCCCCATTTTTTCACTCTTTCTCTCACATAAAGAAAGCATTTCTTCAATGATCTGAACTTGCGTAAGTTCATATTCCTCTTCACGCGCTTTGAGAAGAGATGCTTTCTTAATAGCCATTGTATGCACTGTAATATTTTCTGGTGCTAATTTTTCCAGTTCATCTAAAGTATATGCCACATCCTCAGGTGTCTCACCTGGCAAGCCTAATATCATATCCATATTAATATTGGTATGTCCCAATTCTCTCGCTATATGGAATACCTCTCGAATATCCTCTACTGTATGATGACGGCCTATCGCATCCAACGTTTTCTGATTCATAGTCTGTGGATTAATAGAAATACGTCCTACGCCATAATCCTTCATGATCTGAAGTTTTTCTCTCGTAATAGTATCTGGTCTACCTGCCTCTAATGTATATTCTTCAATGTCTTCTAATACAAAGCAACTCTGAATATGTGCAAGTAATCTTACTAACTGATCTTCATTTAAACTTGTCGGTGTCCCTCCGCCTATATAAAGACTACGAATAGGTACCCCCGCCTTAGCCTGTGCAATAAAACTAATTTCCTTGCACAACGCTGTCAGATAGGGTTCAACTTGCGCTGCTTTCTTCTCTAAGGAATACGCTGTAAAAGAACAATATACGCATCTTGTTGGGCAAAAAGGAATGCCTATATAAATGTTAATCTCATCAGGCTTATTTTTATCTAATATTTTTTGCTCCTCTTTAGCTACATCCATCATCAATTGGACCTTTGCATCTGATATATGATATCCCTCTTTTAATTCCTGCTCTATCCTATCATCTGTATAACCTTGCTCATGGTAGTCATGGACAATTTTTGTAGGTCTAATTCCTGTAAGCATCCCCCATGGCATCTGCTTTTGGGTCTTTTCAGCTAGTAGACTATATGCTACTGCTTTGAGTGCTTTCTTCATTGCTCTCTTGTCCTTGATCTCATCACCAATACATGTTACTTCAAGTTGCTTTTGTCCAATCAAGCTCTCATTTTCATATAACTTTGCCTCTGCAATTTGGCCATCCCAATTACTTTCTAATAACCATTCTGTTGTTACATAAGGCTCAAATAAGTGGACAATATTTCCTAGTTCATATGCTGTATCATGTCCTACACATTTTATTTGAATCATTAGTTTCCTCTTTCTACCACTCAAAATAAGGGTTTGTACGTTTTTCATAACCAACTGTTGTAGCCGGTCCATGTCCCGGATGCACTACAACATCCTCTGGTAATGTAAAGATTTTTGTTTGAATAGAGTGTATGAGGTGCGCAGCATTGCCACCTGGATGATCTGATCTTCCTACAGATCCTCTAAAAATAATATCACCGACAAATGCATTTCCTGATGCTCTATGATAAAAAGCAACGCCATCAGCTGTATGCCCTGGAGCAAATATTACCTCAAATGTCAATGTATCACTACCTTCAATACAAATCAGATCTTGATCACCTACATATTCATCTGCCGCAAACTGCAGATCATTGTGTCCAAATACACGAGATAGGTTATTCTCTGGTTTCTCTAGATACATAGGTGCCACTTCATGTGCAATCACCCCACACCCAATGGCTGTTCGCAACTCAGGCACTGCACCAATATGGTCAAAATGCCCATGTGTTAATAAAATCTTTTTCACATCTAATTCGTTATTCTTTACAAAGTCTATTATTCTCCCCGCATCTGCGCCAGGATCAATAATCACTGCCGCCTTAGTCACTTCATCACTTACAATATACGTATGCTCTTGTAGCATCCCCACTGTTAATGTATCTATTCTCATCCTAATGATCCTCCTATTTTATCGATCTCTTTTCATTTAATAAAGGAGGTGTTAGCTAACACCCCCTAGAATAATTTACTACTATCTAATAATATAGTAATTGGCCCATCATTAACCAATGCAACTTTCATATCTGCTTGAAATACACCAGCCTTAAAAGAAATATCTTTTTCACGCAGACACTCAATAAACTTTTCATACTTATTTTT
>JBOFIR010000220.1:0-8725 GCA_051650265.1 Cellulosilyticaceae bacterium | reverse complement strand
ATATCCGTGCAGGTCAGCGTTATAGAGAGATTCTTGCAAAAGAATTTGTACAACGTACAGTAACAGATTTATTACACAGAGGGGAATAGGGCATGAAATTAACAATTAATTATAAAAGTTATGATGTAAACTGTGAGGCAGATACATTACTATTTGATTTACTCAGACAATTAGGAATGAAGAGTGTGAAGTGTGGATGTGATACCACAAATTGTGGACTTTGTACCATTTGGATCGATGGCACACCAATGCTTTCTTGCTCAGTACTTGCCATGAGTGTTGAAGGGAAGCAGATTACGACACTTGAAGGCGTACAAGAAGAAGCAGCAGCTTTTGGGGCATTTATGGCAGCAGAAGGTGCAGACCAGTGTGGATTCTGTAGTCCAGGGCTTATTATGAATATTCTTGCGATGAAACGTGATTGTGAGCAACTGACATTAGACGAAGTGAACCACTACCTAGCTGGAAACTTATGCCGCTGTACTGGGTATATGGGACAAATGCGCGCATTAAGAAAGTACTTAGGTTTAGGAGGGGAAGAAAATGAAAGTTGTTAATACACCGATTGAGAAGTTAGATGCAAAAGCACTCTTAGCAGGAAAACCTGTTTATACAGACGATATTGCACCAGAGAATGCCTTAATCGTCAAAGTATTACGTAGCCCTCATGCCTATGCAGAGGTGGTAAGTGTTAATAAATCAATTGCGATGAAAGTACCAGGCATCGAATGCATTTTGACACACGAAGATATGCCTAAACATCGTTTTACAATGGCTGGGCAGTCATATCCTGAACCAAGTCCATATGATCGTTATATCATTGACCAATACGTGCGTTACGTAGGAGATCCTGTAGCAATTGTAGCAGGAACAGATGAAAAGGCAGTGAATCGTGCGCTTAAATTGATCAAAGTACAATATGAGGTGTTAGAACCTGTATTAGATTTTGAAAAAGCATTAGATCATCCAGTTGTGGTTCACTCTGAAGAAGACTACCACGTAAATTTTGATATTGGAAATGATGTCAAACGTAATCTTTGTGCCTCAGGCACTTTTGAAGATGGGGATCTAGAAGAAGCTTTTGCGAAAAGTGACGTAATTATAGAGGAAGTTTATCATACCAAAGCCAATGCACAGGCGATGATGGAAACTTTTAGAACCTATACATATCTTGATCACAATGATCGTCTAGTAATTGTGAGTGCAACACAAATTCCATTCCATGTACGTCGTATCTTAGCCAAAGCACTAGGTGTACCAAAGTCAAAAGTACGTGTGATCAAACCACGTATTGGGGGTGGATTTGGTGCAAAACAAACAGTAGTGAGTGAAGTATTCCCTGCTATTGTCACGATGATTACAGGTAAGCCTGCTAAGATGATCTTTTCACGTACAGAGACATTTATGGCATCTACAAGTCGACATGAGATGAAGATCAAAGTGAAAGTAGGTGCGGACAAAGCAGGAAATATTTTGGGGATCCAAATGTATACCTTATCTAATACGGGTGCATATGGAGAGCATGGCCCTACCACAGTGGGACTTTCAGGTCATAAGACAATGAGTTTATACAACAAGGCAAAGGCCTATCGTTTTGATTATGATGTGGTTTATAGTAATACGATGTCTGCAGGTGCTTTTAGAGGGTATGGCGCAACGCAAGGAAGCTTTGCACTGGAGTCGGCTGTGAACGAGTTAGCGTACAAACTTGGTATGGATCCTGTAGCGATCCGTCTTCAAAATATGTTGGAGACAGGTGAGTGCTTGACAGCTTACTATGGTGAGCAGCTAGAAAGTTGTACTTTGAGAGAATGTCTTGAAACAGGAAAGCAAATGATTGGGTGGGATGAAAAATACCCAGCAAGAGAAGTAGCACCTGGGAAAGTAAGAAGTGTGGGAATGTCTATGACAATGCAAGGATCAGGGATCTCTAGCATTGATATTGCATCGGTTCAAATTAAACTCAATGATGATGGCTTCTATACCTTACTTATTGGAGCAGCAGATATGGGGACAGGATGTGATACCATTCTTGCGCAGATGGCTGCAGAGTGTCTAGAGTGTGAGGTGGATAAGATTGTTGTAAACGGTGTTGATACGGATCAATCACCATATGATACAGGTTCGTATGCATCAAGTACAACCTATGTTACAGGGATGAGTGTCATCAAAGCGTGTGAAAAGCTTAAAGAATTAATTGTGAGTGAAGCAGCGCGTATGCTTGGAAAATCAGCAGAGTATATGGTGTTTGAAGGTGATCGTATTTATGATGAAGAAAGCGGAGAGGCAATCGCTCTTGAGCAAGTAGCCTATAACTCTGTTGTGGGTGAAAATGAGTGTCTTGTTGCCAATGCATCACATTCAAGTCCGGTATCACCACCACCATTCATGGTAGGATTTGCAGAGATTGAGCTTGACAAAGGTACTGGCCAGATTGAACTCATTGACTATGTAGGGGTAGTGGACTGCGGAACAGTCATCAATCCAAGACTTGCAACAATCCAAGCAGAAGGTGGGATTGCACAAGGTATTGGTATGGCGCTTTATGAAGATATTACATATAACCAAGTAGGTAAGATGGTGAATAACAATTTCATGCAGTACAAGATTCCAACACGTTTGGATGTAGGTCGTATCCGTGTTGCTTTTGAAAGTAGTTATGAGCCAACAGGTCCATTTGGGGCGAAGTCTATTGGAGAGGTTGTTATCAATACACCTTGCCCTGCACTTGCACACGCAGTATTTAACGCATCTGGAGTGAATGTGAGAACACTTCCAATTACAGCAGAGAAAATTATGCTAGGTATGATGGGCATTGAAGATTAGTTGCATCATTCTTGCAGCAGGAAAAAGTAGCCGATTTGAAGGCAATAAGCTTCTTGCCAAATGGCGAGGCAAGAGTCTACTTGAACATACACTGGAGAAAGTTAGACGATGTGGTTTTGATAAGTACATTCTTGTAACAACAGATACAACACTCAGGCAGTGTGAGATCAGCTTAGATGGGATTGAGGTGGTACTTAATGATGATCAAGATTTGGGTATTAGCCATTCCATCAAGTTAGGTGTAGACTGTGCAGGGTCAACAGAAGGTTACTTTTTTATAGTAGGGGATCAGCCCCTACTATCTTTTTATACAATCCAGCAATTTATTGAAGGCTTTGAGCGTTCATCCAAAGGCATAGGATGCGTTGGCTTTGGCGTGCGAAAAGGTAATCCCACACTATTTGGGAGACAATATAAAGAGCGGTTACTGGCTCTACATGGCGATCAAGGTGGCAAACAAATTATTCGCCTTTTTGCTGAAGATGTATGGGTCTATCAAGTAGAGTCTGAAGAAGAGCTCAGAGATATTGATACCCTAAAAGATTATAAACATATTTGCAAATGTGAGACAGATGAAGTATAATGGGTACAATTATACATAAGAGAGGACGAGATACATGGAATTACTCAAACATAAAATAGTGACAGAAGGACGCGTAAAAGAAGGAGGCGTATTGAAAGTAGATACCTTTCTAAACCACCAAATGGATATTGAATTATTCAATGAGATGGGCAAAGCGTTCAAGTCACATTTTGGTGACAAAAATGTGACTAAAATCTTAACAATCGAAGCATCTGGGATTGGAATTGCATGTATTGTCGCACAACATTTTGGAGTGCCTGTCGTTTTTGCAAAAAAAGCAGAATCAAAAAACCTAGATGGTGAGACGTATACAAGTGAAGTACACTCTTATACAAAAGGTAAAGATTATATTATTCGTGTAGGAAAGAAATTTGTAAATCCAGAAGATCGTATCTTGTTAATCGATGACTTCCTTGCAAATGGCAAAGCTTTGATTGGTCTTAGTGAAATTGTCAAACAAGGTGGTGCAACACTTGTAGGTGCAGGGATTGCTATCGAGAAAGGTTTCCAAAAAGGTGGCGATCAATTGCGTAGTGAAGGTGTAGATATTTATTCATTAGCAATTGTTGATGAAATGACAGATGATTCCGTTGTTTTTAGGGCATAACCCATGGCTGTAGAAGGTTTGTGTGTAATCGGTGGTATGGTATTTGTACTCATAGGTGGGTGCAATCTGATTGCACATCTAGGGCTCAAAAAAGAGGTGCCGATGAAGGGTATAAGAAAATATACCCGAAACATGAAACTCATGGGAAGCTTTGTGATTTTAGGCATTTTATTAATAGGTGTAAGTACAATCTTATAAATGAAAATGTGGTGATAAAATGAAAAGTGAGCAATTTGAAAAACGTATAAGTCAGGCAAACACGGCGCTTGAAAAGCATCTTCAGATTGATAGCCGTATTGCAAATCTCAGATTGGTTTGTATGATCTTGGCGCTCGCACTCACTTATTGGACGATTACCAATGATGTTGGCATAGGTCAGCTCCTTTTAGTGGTGCTGGCATATGCCATTTTTATTGTATTGGTAGTCAGACATCAAAAGTTGAGACGCAAGATCCATCAATTACGTGGTGTGATTACAATAAGCAACCAGTATCTTGATAGGCTAGGGGATGGATGGCATCAATTTGAGGATCAGGGGAGTGAATGGGTATGCTATGATCATCCTTATGGCATGGACCTAGATATTGTAGGACCGAGATCTCTCTTTCAGAAAATTAGCGTTGCACAGACATGGCATGGTAGAAAGCGTCTTGCACAGATATTGTTAGAAGGGTATCAGATGACTGATGATCTTCCGCAAAGACAACAAGCAGTAAGTGAGCTTGTGAACCAGTTGGATTTTTGCCAAGACATCCAATTAACTGTACAAGATCAAGTTGCAAGCGGCAAGAAGATTCAACCCTTATTGGCCTATATGGTACAAAGTAATGGCTTTACAGATCAAATGATTCTGACTAAATGTGTAGGTATATTGTCTTGGATTGCGTGCTTGGGGATTCTAACAGGATTTGTATTTGAGAACTATCTTTGTCTTGGTATTGGCGGGATTGTTGCATTATTCTTAGGAGGGAGTACCCTCCTGTATTTTGGTAAATTACAAGCTTGTTTAGTGACGATGAGAGAAGTGCAGGGGCACCTTGAGCAGTATGGGCATGTTATGAAAGTTATTGAGAAGCAGTCGTTTTATAGCCCTTATCTCAAGAAGATTCAAGACGTGTTAGGTAAGCAAGAAGTAGGCGCAATAGGCGCATTGGATCAGCTCAAAAAGATTTGTGATCGCTCCACATTTACTCTGCAACCACTACTCGCAATTCCGCTTAATGCACTATGGGGATGGGACTTTAAGTGTGCCAGGGCATTAGAAGAATGGCGAAGGGTACATGGTGGGCAATTAGAAGAATGGTTAGAGGCTGTTGGTGAGATTGAGAGCCTAGTAAGCTTATCTGTACTAGGCCAGATCGAAGAATGTGTGAGTATACCGCTTATAGAGGCTGGGAGTAAGTGTATTCAGGTAACGGCACTTGGACATCCGCTACTGTCACAACAAGCAAGAGTGTGTAATGATCTGTGCATGGAGGATGAACTCCTTGTGGTTACAGGATCTAATATGTCAGGAAAGACAACATTTCTACGAACAGTAGGAATCAATCTTGTATTGGCATACAGTGGAAGTGTGGTTACAGCCAATCAGATGCATACAGGAATATTTGCAATTTGTACTTCCATGCGTATCAAAGACGATTTGCAAGAAGGTGTATCTACTTTCTATGCTGAGCTTAAACGGATCAAGCAGATGCTAGAGATTGCAAAACAAACAGCCCATAGCCTCTGTCTCATTGATGAAATCTTTAGGGGTACCAATTCAAAGGATCGTATTTTGGGTGCACAAAGTGTGCTAAAGGGCCTCAAAAGTACAGGGGCAATTGGTGGAATCACTACTCATGATTTGGAACTGTGTGAACTAGGAACACGAGTTGGGATTACCAATTATCATTTCACAGAAAGTTATGAAGACCAAACCATTCATTTTGACTACAAAATTAAAGAAGGACCGTCTACATCAACGAATGCACAATATTTGATGGAAATGGTAGGCATAAAAATAGGAGAGCTCTAAGCTCTCCTATTTTTATATCTATTTATGGGAATGATTACAGTTACAGTGGTGATCTGGATCCTCATGATCGCAGCTACACACGTGGTTAGGATCGTCGTGGTCACACTCACACCCGTCGTGACCGTGTTCATGGTCTTCGTGGTAGTGATGTTCACTTGCAGCATAGGCCTCATCTAATAGTTCGAAGTACCCACCCTCATCAAGAATGTTCGTGAGATAAACGGCTGTGAGAAGGTTACGCTTTGGATTACCTGTGCTACTAAAACCATGCATTACATAATTCTCAAATGTTTTTTGATTCATAATGAATGGAAGGACAGACATGAAGTACTGCATACGGAGCTTGCGTTCTTCTGCAGGTGTGCCAAGGAGATATTCTTTGAGTTCAGAAAGAAACTCTTTGAAGATTTTTTGTACAGGCGCACTGTACACATCATGTGGCTGGGCATCAAAACCAAATACATAAGATAGATCCATCACCAAATAAGTTTGGATGAGCATGAAGAGCGGATCTAGATTTTTTTGCTTGGCTACTTTTTGATAGTTTTTTTCAAGTTCTTCACGAATCATTGTGACACGTTCAGGAAGTGTTTCAAGGAAGATATCTGTATCCTCTGTTTTGGTAAGTACATTTTGCATCGTACAGTAGAGGTCGTAGAAGCTTACATGCATGTCTGTAAGTCCCTCAAAAGTGAGTGCATCAAAAATAAGTAAGTTACCAAAACTACAAATCATACGATAAAGATTACCAAGTAGATTGATGGTAAAATCAATAGTTTCATTTAAGAGGTCAGCTTCTTCAAAGAAAACTTCGATATCTGTGATGCTAGCGATATCTTCTAGTGAGAGTGCAATATCTTGGAAAGATTGTCCATAGGCAGGATAAAGATGTCCATCAAGACGTTGTCTTAATACAGAGAGAAGGAGCTCTGCACTTTCCGGTGTATCCTCAATAGAGATTTTGAGTAAGCTACGCTCAACATAATCTACGAAGCTGTCTTTTGTCATACGCATAGGAATATGTGGTAGGACAGCAGCAGCGCGGGCTTGCTTATCGTGTTTGTCAGGAGAGACAAATACGAAAGTAGCAGTATCTTTTGCAATCTGTTCAAAGTCTACAGTATCTGCATCTTCTACATGCACACCAAAGTCTTCAAGATCAGTAGCCTGTGCAGCATGTGTCAGGTTGCGAAGTGTACTGAGATGCTCAAGTTCACGTCTGTAGGCTAAGAGGAGGCGGTATTTGCCCTCTAGTGTACTGCGATAAGTAACAAGCTGTGATGCATAGGCTTCTTTGAAGTCACTTTCAGCGCCAACCAGTGTTGGTATTGTACCAAAAAGAGTTTTCATTTCATTAAGAATACTTGTGACATCCTCATCTAAGTACTCGAAAGAGCTATACATTGGATTTTTGAGTACACTCAGGTATTCATCAATAAATGTAATATAGGAATAAGCAATTCCTGAAAAAATTGCAGATTGGTTTTGGTTCATGGTAAGTCTCCTTTTTCATTTGAGAAGTTCATATTAAATGTCGTCACGTTGCCACATCGCCACATGTGGCTTATGTTATATATTAAGAATATACAATTTTCATGGGGTTTGCAAGGCAAAACCTCATTAATATGTAAATTATTGGATTATTTTATTGTAATTCAATCAACTTAGTATTAATATAGTATCAAAGGGGGTCGAACAAGTGAAAACAATGAATGCCATTTTAAACGGTGAATATACCAATCCACACGCTTATTTAGGGATGCATAGTGTGGACGTTGAAGATAAGCAAAAGCAAGTTGTAAGAGTATATTGTCCGACAGCACAGCATGTAACAGTTGTTCATTTAGAGGATTCAAGCAAAAAGTATGTTTTGGAGGCTACTCGGGAGCCGGGGTTATTTGAAGGTGTCATGGG
Source organism: Cellulosilyticaceae bacterium (assembly GCA_051650265.1). Lineage (GTDB taxonomy): Bacteria > Bacillota > Clostridia > Lachnospirales > Cellulosilyticaceae > JBOFEH01. The sequence continues at coordinate 778 of JBOFIR010000220.1, read as the reverse complement.
AAGAAGGCAAAAGCCATTCAAGTATAGACTTGAATGTACAAGTCTTGAGGGTGAGACGTGGTCTTACATAGACCCATATCAATTTGAATCACGCTTTGGAGATCTAGATCTCTATTTGTTTGGGGAAGGTACAGACTATGAGATCCATCACAAGTTAGGTGCACATTTTACAACCATTGATGATGTCGAAGGTGTAAGCTTTGCTGTGTGGGCGCCAGGAGCAAAGAAAGTCAGCGTTGTTGGGGAGTTCAACAGCTGGGATGGTAGAAGACATCCTATGAGACTGATCCCAAGTAATGGCATATGGGAGATTTTTATCCCAGGCCTTGCCAATGGGGATACATACAAGTTCGAAATCAAAACGAAAGATAATACCCTACTGTATAAGGCAGATCCTTATGCTGTATGGAGTGAGCTCAGACCACAGACAGCTTCTCGGGTATTCAATCTTGAAAACTACAAGTGGAAAGATTCTAGATGGATGAAAAAGCGTGAAAAACGCGAACCTTTTAAAGAAGCAGTATCGATCTATGAGATTCATGCAGGTTCATGGAAGAAGCATTCCAATGGAGATTTTTACACATATAGGGAGCTTGCTGATAGCTTGAGCGAGTATATTCTAGAGATGCGCTATACCCATGTGGAGCTTATGGGAATTATGGAGCATCCTTTTGATGGGTCATGGGGGTATCAGGTAACAGGGTATTTTGCACCAACAAGCCGCTATGGGACTCCAGATGACTTTAGATATTTTATAGAAACCATGCATAAGAAGAAT
>JBOFIR010000219.1:0-32452 GCA_051650265.1 Cellulosilyticaceae bacterium | reverse complement strand
CCAATGAGTCGGTAGATGCAGCACCTGTGTATTACAAGAATATTGTAGGGAAAGCAACATTTCAGATCCCCTATCTAGGGTATGTTTCAAGTTTTCTTACGACTAAAAAAGGTATGACAGTAGGTGCCTGTGGCTTTGTATGCATTATGATCCTATTATTCTTCCCTGAGCTTATGAATCTGTTAGAAGGTAAAGGAACAAAAGAGAAGAAATCTCAACAAACATCAACGGCTAATAAGGAGGTAGAAATGTGAAAAAGAAAGTCATAATAGCAGTTGCAATACTAGCCTCCTCTCTTATAGCTGCAAACGGAACAGTGGCGTGGCTTGTAAGAAGTCAGGTTATTACCAATCAATTTGTACCAACTAAGGTAACGGGAGAAATTGAAGAAAATATGGATGGTAAAGTAAAGAAAAATGTAGCGATTAAAAACACTTCAGATATACCTGCTTATATACGTGTGGCCCTAGTACCTACATGGATGGATGAACAGGATAATGCAACACCTCTCAAAACGGAGGGTACCTATACGACAGTAGATATTGCAAGAGATCCAACATGGATTGTGGGCACAGATGGATTCTATTATTATAAAGAATCAGTAAATCCAGGGAGCAGTACAAAGGTCCTAATTGGAAGTGTAGGGTGTAAACCAATAGAAGGTCTAGATCCTGAATATGAGGGGAAATACTTACAAATAGATGTAATCGCTTCTTTGATTCAAGCGCTACCAGAAGAAGCAGCCGAGGAAGCTTGGGGCGTCAGTGTAACTAATGGTATTTTAAATAAATAAAAATAAAACAAAAATGAAAAGGGGCTATTATGAAAAGAATTAAATTACTTACAGGACTTGTAGCAGCACTACTTATAGGATCATGTGCAATAACAGGAACGGTGGCATGGTTTACAGCAAGTGAAGATATTACCAATACCTTTACAGTAGGAGATATCTCTATGAAATTAGATGAAACCTGTATGGGGAATGAAGAGGGGCATGAAGCAGGACATAGAACACCCGAGGGGCAAAGTTATAAAGTCATCCCAGGAACAACTGTAACGAAAGATCCAAGAGTAACGATTGCAGCCAATAGTGAAAAATGCTATGTATTTGTAGCTGTGGAGAATCAGCTTCAGGTAAAAGGTACAACGGGTGGCAATACTGTGTTGGTGGGTGATATTACTATTGATTCTAAAAAGTGGGCACAGGTTCCAGGTAGCGTGGGAGATAAAGTCATTTATCAATACATTGGACCTCAAGCTACTGATGGTGTGGTGGATGCAGGAAGCGCTGAAAAGGTGTTAGAGGATGTATTCACAGGGGTTAAAATTGACGGAGAGAAAGTGACTGCAGAAAACATTGAAGCATTAAATAACAAGAAGATTATTGTTCAGGCGTATGCACATCAATCTGAGAACATTACAAAAGAGCAAGTGATAGCTAATGCTCAAGCGCATTTTGCTAAAGCCACAACTATCCAGGAATAAGTAAGCTTGTGCGTAGAAGCTGATAAAAATCAAAATAAATAGTTAAAATAAATGGGGGATTTTAGATCATGAAAAATATGAAGAAAAAAATTGCGGCATTGGCATTATCAGGGGTTATGGTTGTGATAGCAGGATATGGAACTTTGGCGTACTTCACAGATCAAGACACTGCAACAAATGAATTTACAGTGGGAAATGTTAAGATCGATCTAACAGAGACATTTTGGGCCAACGGTGGCCAAGGAATTGAAAATTGGAATAATGAAGCAAAAATAGACAATGCGAATTGGGGAGCACTTGTAGAAGATAATAAAGTTTTATGGGGAATTAATCAAGCGAGTGACATAATGCCAACACGTATCATTCCTAAAAACCCAACAATTACAGTAGAAAAAAATAGTGAAGAGTCTTATATAAGAATTATTATGACAATGCCTAAGGATTTATATGATAGATCTAATCTGAAGACCAACAATACCTATGTAGTTTATACCTTTGATGGAATGGGAGAAAGTTGGGGAGCACCTTTAGTTAGGGAGGAACAAGGAATCATCGCGTTAACATATACTTATAAAGAGGCAGTAAAAGGGAAAGTAGATGGAAATACAATTCTCGAACCACTATTTATGGGAATTGAAGTGAGTGAGTTTGCAAATGAAGGGGATATTTTAGCTTTAAATGGAGGCTTTAATATTGATATAATGGCACAAGCAATTCAAACAGAAGGATTTGCGTCAGCAGATGATGCATTCCAAGCATTTGAAGGACAGCATGCAGTCCCACTAAATTAAAAGATAAGATGGAAATCTTAAGAAGCCTGTCTACGATATGAGAAAAACAAAGGTGGGGAAAGTTCCCCGCCTTTGTTTGAATAAATAAAGAAAGGAGGTGCACAATGAAACGTAAGTTAATAGTGGGTGCAACAGTACTTGCTGTAATGTCACTATTCGCAACGGGTAGCACTTTAGCGTATAAGCAGGTTCAGGGAAATGTGACTAATGGTGTGAATATTGGTAAGGTTGATATTACCATAGTAGAAAAATTTGATAGTGACGCAGCTACAGGTTTAGCACCTACGAATCCAAGCAATCCGAAGAGGATTCAAAAGGAAGTACGTATTGAAAATAGCGCAGGAGAAGCTTTTGTACGCGTTAGTTTTGTAAAAAGATGGGGAACCAAAAATGTGCTAGGTGCATTTATAGAAGATCCAACACTTTCTACAGATAATTTAATCCTTCATATAAAAGAAGGAACACAGTGGCAAGAGATAGATGGTCAATATTATATTAGGTTGGGGGAAAATACGCTATCTGAACCGGAGCTATCAGATGTACTCTTAGAGAGTTTTAGTTTTGTATCTACAGGTGCAGGAGATAATGTATATAGAGGAAAGATTGCTCAAATTGATGTTGTGGCAGATGCTATCCAAGTAAGAAATCAGGCGATTGAACAAGTATGGAATGTAACGTATAACGAGAGTACGAATCAATTCTTAGCATTACACGATTAGATCATAAGAAAAGAATGGAGGTGAAAAAATGAAAAGATTCATAAAAAAGGTGGGGACAGCTCTTATCGCAAGTCTATTGGGCATGTCAGCTTTGGCGATGCCGATCTATGCAGAAGAAGTGACAAGTATTACTTTTAACCCAGCAGAAGCTGGATCTGAAATTAAATTTAATACGAGTCAAGAGTTTGCTATGGGGGGACTTTTTGCATCCTATGGAATGGTCTATCCAGGTGACGTGGTCGATCAGACCATTAGGCTGATTAATCAGAGTACTACTCAAGCGGAATATTATTTGGTTATGCGTGTAGCAGATCAGAGTGGTAATAAAATAGATAATATGGAAACACTATCTCTAATTCACGATTTGTTATATCAAGGATTACTTGATATAGAAATTAAGAGTGGAAATAGTGTACTGTATAATGGGGTAATAGGCGGAAAACTTGGAAATGCACAGAGTAATGTAAATGATGCAACATCGGGAGTAATTCCACTAGGAACATTAGCATCTAATCATAGTGCAGACTTAACGGTCACATTAAAAGTAGATCCAAAGATGGGGAATGAATATCAGGATTTGGGTGCCCTTGTCAATTGGCTTGTAGAGGTAAGGTGGGATGACACCCAGCCACCAATAGATCCACCAATAGATCCACCAATAGAGCCGCCAGTAAATCCGCCAATAGATCCACCCGTAGATCCTACACCAGATCCAAATCCGGGTGAAGAAATACCAGATCCAGATATACCGGGAGGAGAAGCTGTTATCCCAGATCAAGACACGGAGGTTACTGATGAAGAAATCCCTGCTGGACCTATTGATGAAGAAATCCCAGATGAAGAAGTGCCATTAGGAGCTATCCCTAATCAGGAGAAATTACCGCAAACAGGCGACACATTTCCGATCGAATTGGTTGGTGGAGTTGGTGGCGTATGTGCTTTGGTTTTTGGAGTAACATTAATAAATTATAAGAAAAAGTCAAAACCATAATACCCAAAAAAAGGAGGAGAAATCGGTGAGATGGTTAAAGTGTATGATACTCCTCCTTTCAGGGATAGGGGTATTGATTTGTACAGTAGTTGTAGGTGCATATTATTGGAATATATACCAAGAAGATAGGGTTTTTCAGGTGTTGGCACAGCAAAAAGAGTATAGTATGAATGTGGAGACGGATGAGCAAGCTGAAGAGGGGATCCAAAGAAACGCAAAGCAAATACTTCCTAGCTATTATCAGAATCCAGATTGTGTAGGGTGGATAGAGATTGAAGATACTAAGATTAATTATCCTGTTATGCAACATCCTACTGATGGGGAGTACTATCTTAAACGTAATTTTGATGGAGAGTATGCTTATAGTGGCACGCCATTTTTAGATGAAAAATGTGATATAAACAACGAGGCAAGTCATCAAATTATTTATGGACATAATATGAAGAATGGGACAATGTTTGGGAATCTAAAGGCCTATAAGGAAAAAGCTTATTGGGAGCAACACGATACGATAATATTGGAGACTGCTGAAGGAATAAAATCGTATAGAATTTTTGCTGTTCTTAATTCCCCTAAAGAAACGGACTATTTTGAACTCAGAAAAAATCTTCAGCATAAAACAGAAGACGAATACGTATTTTTTGTAGAAAAGCTTAAAAATCAAGCGCTCTATCCTACTGGTTTAATGCCTCAGGATATGGAACAATTATTATTTTTAGTAACTTGCGATGAAAATAGTAATGCTAAAGGAAGACTTATAATAGCTGCTTATAATCAACCTAAATTAGTAGTACGTGGTGATAACTAGGTTGGGTATAAAAGCAAAGGATATATTAATTGTATTAAATGATTCATGTAAACATAAGAGAGAAGATGAATGAAATGAAACGGATAGGTATTATTTCAGACACCCATGGGATTTTAAGAGAAGAAGTGGTTGACATATTAAGATGCTGCGATCACATTATTCATGCTGGAGATATTGGAAGCCCAAAAATTGTAGAAGAACTTAAAAAAATAGCCCCACTTTATATAGTAAAGGGAAATAATGATACGGATGATTGGGCACGAAACATGCCAACAACATGTGAATTTATGATAGAAGGTTTAAAATTTTATTTGATTCATGATCGGAAAGAAGCTAAAGATTTCTTTTTAAAAAAGGGAATAGATGTGATGATTTTTGGACATTCACATAGATATTATAATCAGGTAAGAGAGGGAATACATTATATTAATCCAGGAAGTTGTGGGAAAAAGAGGTTTAACTTGGCGTTGACTATGGTAACTATAGAAGTAGTGAACGAAGAGATTAGAAAGGTGGAAGAAATACATCTTATGAATGAGCCAAAGCAAAAGAACGATTAGGATTTCTGTAAAAATCCTAATCGTTCTTTTGCAATCTTTGAAGAATACATGGATAATCTAGAAGAACATCCCTACGATGGATGCTGTAATCAGTGTTGTAAGTGTCCCACCAACAAGTGCTTTGATACCAAAACCTGATACTTCTAAGCTACGGCTAGGTGCAAAAGCTTTAAAGCCAGCCACTGCAATTCCGATTGAGCTAAAGTTTGCAAAGTTGCAAAGTGCTACAGATAGGATGGCCTGTGTACGTGGGGAGAGTGACTGCATCATCTCACCAAGTTCAGTAAAGGCTACGAATTCATTCATAGCAATTTTAGTTCCGATCAGTGTGGCAAAGGCACCTGTTTCATGAGCAGGAATACCAAAGAGCCAAGCAAGTGGTCTAAAGACAACACCTAAAATCTCACTAAATGAGAGTCCAAGGAAGCCCAAGAAGTAATTTAGGAGTGCAATGAGTCCTAAAAAGGCAATCAGTACTGCACCCACATTGAGTGCAAGTTGTAGCCCTTGAATAGCACCATCGCCAATTGCTTCAAAGAGATTACTTGCTTCAGAGCCTTCGATATCAATATCTGCTGTACGGCTTGTCTCAGTCTCAGGAATGATAATCTTAGACATTAGAAGTGTGGCGAATGGTACAGTACTCATCGCCATGAGAAGATATTTCATCTCAATCCCCATGAGGGCATAGCCTCCAATAACAGATACAGACACAGAGGCAAATCCACCTGTTACAACGGCGAAGAGTTCACTACGTGTAAGTTCAGGAAGAAAGGGCTTCGTCAAAAGAGGGGCTTCAGTTGTACCAAGGAATGAGTTTCCGACAGAACAGAAAGTCTCAACCTCAGTTGTGCCAAGTACCTTAGCGATTGCTTTACCTAAGTACTTTACGAGATAAGGAATAATCTTGAGGTAGTACAGTACTGAGATGAGTGCGCTTGTGAAGCAAATAAGGCCAAGTACATTAATTGCGAAGATAAACGTACTTGATGAAAGGTCACCAAATACAAAGGCAAGACCTTCATTACCAAAACTGAGCACTGTCACGACAGCGTCGGCTACAACTTGAAGAATCTTTTGCCCTAGAGGTGCCTTGAGGACAAAAACCATGAGGACTAACTGGATGGCAAGTGCCGAGGCAACTGTGCGCCATTTGATTGCTTTTTTATTCTCTGACATCAGGAAGGCGATACCTATAAGAACCAAAATTGAAAGAATACCAAATAAAATATACATGTCTATGCTCCTTTCTAGCGCGTATGTATGTGTTGTGATAGACATAAAAGTATTTGAATCAGTATAACAAAAAATAAAGTTTTTGCATAGGATATGTAAAGAAAATGTAAATAAAGGATAAAAATACCAGAAAGTAAGGTGGTAAAATATAAAAACTACTGATTATTAAGACATCATTGACACAAAGAGAAGGCCTTGCTACCATATAAGGTAAATTGATAGATAATAATAAAACAAGCAATATAAAAGGGAGCGTATGAAAGAATGATGAATCTACTTATGGTGGATACTCACGAGGTGGTAAGAAGGGGATTGATCCTTACCTTAAAAGAAGAAGTGAGTGATATTAATTTTATTGAAGCATCTCATTTGTGTGAGGCAATTGAGAAACTCAATGAAGTGCGGATGGATTACGTCTTTTTAGATGTAAATCTTAGTGGAGAAAATGGATTAGAACTTGTGGAATTAGGCTCTAAAATACATAAGGATACAAAATTCGTAGTATTTACTGATTCAAAAAGAAAAGGGGATTTTAATAAGGCAAAAGAGTTAGGTGTTGTAGGATATATCTTAAAAGAAACAAGCTTAAAGGAAATTGTGAAGAATGTAAAAGCTATAAGAGATGGAGCTGAGGTGTTTTCACCTCAGCTAACAGCTCAACATGCGGTTGACCCTAGAGTAGAAATTAGACAAAGACTGACAGAAAGAGAATTTGAAATTCTAAGAGAGATTGGAAAAGGCCTGACCAATGGGCAGATTGCAGATACGCTTTTTATTACAGAGAATACAGTCAAAAAGCACACCACAAGTATCTTAGGAAAGCTCGAATTTACAAATCGCACAGAGGTTGCCCTCCTAGCGACCAATCTTTGGCGCCGCAAAGATGACTAAACAAAAAAAGTAGTTAAAGGATCGCTTTAACTACTTTTTTTGTGTGTTTGATCTTGTTTCATCTCCCAGTGTATGATGAGTGTGATCAGTGCACGTAGCACGACGATGGCACCCAGGATGAAGATCTCATCTAGGTTACGTACAAGTACCGTCTTGAGGATCTCAGCTGCTAGTTTGAATTCTAGGGCCATAGCCATAGAGGTGGCAAATTCGTGCTTGATAGCATAATCATCATCGGTAATGAGACTTCTCAGATAGTGAAAAAAGGCTTTGAAAGCGCCAATAGTCAAGATGATGATGCCCATCGTTTCAAGTATATGAATGAGTAATGGAAGTAGGTCGGCCATTAAGGTTTCTAACATAAAGCATGCTCCTTTGCTTTAATATGTGACTGCTAGTCACTATGACTCCATGATAACAAAAAATGAATAATGGTACAAGTAAGCCTATTAGACATAGCCTAGAAAGAATATGTTATAATAGAGGATAAGATCAAAGGAAAGAGGAACAAATATGTCAAAAGTTTTGGTATTAGCAGAAAAGCCAAGTGTGGCTAGAGATATAGCACGTGTACTAAAGTGTACGCAAAAGCAGAATGGGTATATAGAAGGTAAAGAATATATTGTCACATGGGCACTAGGTCATTTGGTAGGGCTTGCAGATCCAGAAGCCTATGGGAACCAATACAAGACATGGAGTATGGAGACACTTCCAATGCTCCCAAAAGAGATGAAGCTCGTGGTACTCAAAGGTGGAGGCAAGCAATTTGGTGTGGTTAAAGGGTTACTCACACGCAAAGATGTGGGAGAGATTGTCATTGCTACAGATGCAGGACGTGAAGGGGAACTCGTAGCGAGATGGATCATTGAAAAATCTGGCGTGAAGAAGCCAATGAAGCGTCTATGGATCTCTTCTGTCACAGATAAAGCTATTCTTGAAGGCTTCAAGAACTTAAAGCCGGCGGCTGCCTATGACAACCTCTACCGTGCAGCGGTATGTCGTGCTGAGGGAGACTGGTTTGTAGGGCTCAATGTGACACGTGCACTGACTTGTAAGTACAATGCGCAGCTTTCAGCAGGTCGTGTGCAGTCAGCAACACTTGCAATGATCGTTGCGAGAGAAGAAGAAATCAAATCTTTTAAACCTAAAGATTACTTTAACATCAAGTTAAGTGGCAAGGGTGTAAGCTTCTTGTGGCAAGGTAAGAATGGTGCAACCATCTGGGATGCCAAGCAAGCAGAGACAGTCTTAAAGTCAGTAGAAGGTAAAGCTGCAAAAGTAACAAAAGTAGATGCAGCACCTAAGAAATCTTATGCACCGGCACTCTATGACCTAACTGAGCTACAACGAGACTGTAACAAGTTCTTCGGGTATAGCCCAAAAGAAACACTTTCGATCATGCAAAGACTGTATGAAAATCATAAGGTACTTACTTATCCACGTACAGATTCGCGCTATATTTCAGAAGATATCGTACCGACACTTAAAGATAGACTTCAAGGGATCTCAGTAGGTCCATACCGTACAGTTGTTGCGGAGATTTTGCGTGGCGGGATAAAAGGCAATAAGAACTTTGTAAATAATGCTAAAGTATCAGATCACCATGCGATTATCCCAACGGAAGAGGGTGTGAACCTTCAGAATCTCAGTCAAGATGAGCGCAAAGTATTTGACCTTGTAGTCAAGCGCTTTATGAGTGTGCTCCTTAAGCCATGTGAGTACATGCAGACAACGGTTGAAGTAGCAGTTGAAGGGGAACGCTTTGTGACAAAAGGCAAGCACATCACCCAAAAAGGTTGGAAGGTAGTCTATGACCTAGGTGAAGTGGCATCTGAAGATGAAGTAGAAGAGGCAGAGCTCCCAGAACTTACTGTAGGTGATCAGCTCAAAGTATTTGCAACGGAGCAGGTCAAGCTTCAGACCAAAGCACCAGCACGCTTCACAGAAGCAACATTACTCTCAGCTATGGAGAATCCACATCAGTATGTACAGGTGGGAAAAGAAGCGGCCAAGACACTAGGAGAGACAGGTGGTATTGGAACAGTAGCGACAAGGGCAGATATTATCGATAAGCTCTACAATATGTTCTATATTGAGAAAAGTGGTAATAGTATCGTGCCAACTTCAAAGGGTAAACAACTCATCGAGCTTGTACCAGCAGATCTCAAATCACCACTTCTTACAGCAAGTTGGGAAAATGAACTTGAGCAGATTAGTAAAGGGAAACAAAGTCCAAAAGAATTTATTGGGCGCATCAAAAACTACAGTGCGGAGCTTGTAGAAGCTGTCAAAGGCAGTAGCGACCAGTATCGTCATGACAATATGACAGGAAAGCGTTGTCCTAAGTGTAACAAACACCTTCTTGAAGTAAAAGGGAAGCATGGCATGATGTATGTCTGCCAAGACCGCGCGTGTGGCCACAAAGAAACAGTGAGTAAATTCACTAATACACGTTGCCCTGAGTGCCATAAGCGCCTTGAACTAAGAGGTGAAGGGGAGGGACAAATCTATGTATGTACAACATGTACATTTAGAGAAAAAGTCTCTTCTTTCAATAAAAAATACCGAAATAGTACAGGTAAAGTTGATAAGAGAGATGTTCAAAAGTATCTGAAAGCTCAAGATAAAGAGGATGAGGGTAACTTTGCATTTGCAGCAGCATTCGCAAATCTAGGTAAAAAATAAGGATAATAGGCAGGGTTTAACCTCTGCCTATTTGATTGGATAAAAATAAATCAAAAGGGAGTCTACATAAAGGAGAAAATGAAATGACACAAATTTTATTTGGCATAGTGAGTTTGTTCTTTGTATGGGGAGGTCTTGCATATCTAAAAGGTGACCGTGAAGGTGTAGGAAAGAGCTTTGAAGATGGGATCAAGGCGATTGGTCCATTGGCACTCAATATGATAGGGATCTTTGTGCTTGCACCATTTCTTGCAAAAGGATTGGAAGTGGTAGGTGCACCAATAGCCAAAGTACTAGGCATGGATATGAGTATTTTACCAGCAAGTTTGTTGGCGCTTGATATGGGAGGTTTTCAGATTGCTACCACGCTCAGTGAAAGTACAGAAATCGGGCTGTTTTCAGGGATTATTCTAGCAGCGGGACTAGGAGCAACGATTAGTTTCTCCATCCCTGTAGCACTTGGGATGACTACGCCAGAGGACAGGCCTTATTTGATGAAGGGATTGGTGATTGGGCTCATTGCCATGCCATTTGGTGCACTCGTAGGTGGACTTGTACAAGGCATTGCCTTTGGGGTATTGATAAGGAATATGCTCCCTATGTTAGTGGGTGTCATTGCTTTAGGTGTACTCATTCAATATAAGCAAAAGCAGATGATACGTTGTTTTGAATGGGTGAGTAAGGGGATTGTATGTGTGAGTATACTTGGGCTACTGGTAGTAGGTGTCTTATCCATCATGGGGATTCAAATAGAGTACTTACAGGTAGGTGAAGCAGCAACGATTGTGGTAAAGATTGGATTATTCTTGGCAGGAGCTTATCCTATGCTCTATGTGATTCAGACCAAGTGTGAAAAGCCCCTTTTAAAACTAGGCGGTAAACTGGGGATGAATGAGTATGCTGTGGCTGGGATGATTGGGAACCTCGCAAGTAATCTCTTGGTATTTAGTAGATTTCATAAGATGGATCCAAAAGGAAAAGTGATTGCGGCAGCATTTGCTATGAGTGGTGCTTTTGTATGTGGTGGACAGCTTGCCTTTGTCAATACGGTAGCGCCTCAGATGGTGGTGCCATTTGGGGTGTCTAAGATGGTTGGAGGTTTGATAGCAGTGAGTTTGGCGTGGCTATTATGTTATGAAAAAAGGGAGAAAAATGTTCCGAAAAACTAAGAAATAATCCTGTTGACAATTGTGTAGAAAGTGCTAAAATGAGGCTATAGAAATAGTTCGCATACGAACTAAAAATGGAGATGATAGTATGAATAAATTCGTTCCAAGATGCTCAAGAAGGACACTTTTTCTTTTAGCTGCACTTGTTTGGATGATGGCTGGTAGTATGGTTATGAAATTTGGTTTGGAAGTGGTATTAAAAGATCATGGTAATAAGATCATTCCAGTTATTGTTGCAATAGGCGTATTTATGATTTTCTATAATATGATTTTTCGTAAGATGGCCCACAAACATCAACATAGAATTCTTGCAAAGGCTCAAGAAAAGCTTTGTGCATTTTCCTTTTTTGATAAAAAGGGTTATACGATTATGGCACTGATGATGACAATGGGAATCACCATTCGCTCACTTTCTTTTATTAACCCAATGTACTGGGCACCTTTCTATATCGGACTTGGTACTGCACTGTTTGCAGCAGGTGTGATCTTTGCAGTAGGCTGGATGAGGTTTAATAAAATGAGTGCATTAAGTTAGAAGGGAAGTTTAGGGTAGTGGCAGAAAGTAGTAGTTTTGAGATTATCAAATGCATCAAAGAGATTTATTCGCTGATGAACACACAGATTGGTTGTAGTATGAAAGGAAGTGGGCTCACGCCGCAGCAGACCATGGTCATTAAGGTTCTTGCACATAGCAAAGAAGTGACGATGACGCAGCTGTGTGAGGAGCTCTCCCTTGCTAAGGCCACAGTATCAGGCATTGTACAAAGACTAGAAGATGCAGGATATGTGACCAAAGTTAAGAAAGATGAGGATAAGAGGAGTACCTATATTACCTTTTCTGAGAAAGGTAGGGTATTCGCATCACAATTTAGGAATACCATGAATCATAGTTTTAGTGACCTATTTACGAATTTTACCCCAGAAGAATTGATACAGATTCAAAGTGCATTAAACTTATTAATCCAAAAAATGAAAGAGAATGACTAGAGGGCTCTCGGGGGAGTCCTCTTTTTGCGCCCTAAACCTTTAAGTATGGGAAGTAGGTGGCGTAGGAAAAATAAGAACACTATGGTATGATAAAGGGATAGAAAGGAGGGATACTGATGAAAATGAGTCATAACAAAGTCAACTTATCTGTAAGGGAACTCGTGGAGTTTGCCTTAAGGCAAGGCAGTATCAATGCCTCCGTCATGAGTTCGAATCGTGCGCTATTAGGCACATTGGCACACAAAAAGGTACAAGCCAGTATGAATGAACACTATGAGAAAGAAGTCAGGCTGATCCATGAAGAATTGGCAGGAGAGATCACCTTTATAATAGAAGGAAGAGCTGATGGGATTATCAGAGATCTGGTAGGTGTAACCGTTGATGAGATCAAGTCCACTTATGCAAAGCTTAGTAGTATTGATGAAGACTACAATCCACTGCATTGGGCACAAGCAAAGTGCTACGCCTACTTTTTTGCCCTCCAAAATGGCTTATTGGAGATTGGTGTACGCCTCACCTATTATCAGTTAGAGACAAAAGAGATCAAGCATCTGACCAAAAGCTATACATTTGGGGAGTTAGAGGTGTTCTTCAAAGATTTGATTACAAGATATGCCAAATGGATCAAGTTCTATATGGATTGGTGCATCAGACGTGATGCCACACTTAAGCAGCTTGTCTTTCCTTTTGAACGCTACCGAAAAGGCCAGAGAGAGCTTGCGGTGTCTGTGTATAAAAGCATTGAGGCAGGGAATAACTTATATGTAAATGCGCCTACAGGGATAGGAAAGACGATATCTACTCTTTTTCCCACACTCAAAGCTATGGGAGAGGGGCACGTAACGAAGATCTTCTATCTGACAGCCAAGACCATTACACGTGCCGTAGCAGAGCAAGCAGTTTATCAGCTTCAGACTCAGCAGATTGCGCTCAAGACGATTACGCTGACTGCGAAGGACAAGATTTGCTTGTGCTCAGAGCGCATCTGTACACCAGATTATTGCATGTATGCAGATGGTCATTTTGACAGAGTAGAAGAAGCCTTGTATGATGCCCTTACCAATCAAGATGTGTTTACAAGGGATGTGGTAACGGCCTATGCCAAGAAGCATAAGGTGTGTCCATTTGAATTTGCACTGGATCTTGCGATCTATGTGGATGTGGTCATCTGTGATTACAACTATGTGTTTGACCCACAAGTTGCCCTAAAGCGCTTTCTAGATAGTGAATCCTATGTACTTCTTGTAGATGAAGCACATAACCTCGTTGATCGTGCAAGAGAGATGTATTCTGCAAAGATCTCCAAGCGACAATTCTTGAGTGCGAAGAGTTCTTTAGGTAAAGGCTATCCTAAAGTGCGTGAAGCGCTTAATAAACTCAATCAGTATCTCGTTGAAGTCAAACATCAATACATTGAAAGAGCTGAGGTCTATATCTCCAAAGAAGCACCAAAGGAGCTTTATACCAAGCTTAGGCAAGTGGTACAAAGTGTTGATTTTTACCTTCAACAAGGTCAAGGAAGTACCTTGCCTGCAGATATGATTGAAGCGTATTTTGAGGCCTACCAGTTTGGCAGGATCTATGAACTCTTTGACGAGCAGTACATCACCTATGGTTACGAAAAAGGATCAGAAGTTGTGATCAAGATGTTCTGCATTGATCCTTCAGTGATCCTTAAAAAAATTATTGATACGTATCGTGGGAGTATCTTCTTCTCGGCGACGCTTCTACCTATTGATTATTACAAAGAGATGTTAGGGGGAGTGGAGACTTTAGCCATTGCATTGCCTTCGCCTTTTGACAACGAAAGGTCAAAGCGGTTGGTTGGTGTAGATGTTTCCACAAGATATAAACACAGAAAAATGAGTTATTCACAGATAATTCAGTATATCCACAGGGTAACTGTGGGTAAAGTGGGTAATTATATGATTTTCTTCCCGTCATATGAGTATATGATGACAGTTCACGAACAATTTACTGAAAATTATCCACAGATTTCCGTAGTATTACAGCAAAATGAGATGAAGGAAGAAGAAAGAGAAGCTTTCTTGGAAAAGTTCGAGGAAAATCCACAGCGTACAATTGTAGGATTTTGCGTGCTAGGAGGTATTTTTTCTGAGGGGATCGATCTCAAACATGACCGTTTGATTGGGGTAATGATCGTCGGGGTAGGCTTGCCAAAGATTGGTGAAGAAAGAGACCTTATTAAACATTATTTCGATAATAAAGGAAAAGATGGCTATCACTATGCCTATACGTATCCGGGGATTAATAAAGTGCTTCAAGCTGCAGGGAGACTCATTCGTACAGAAGAAGATGAAGGGATTATCTTGTTTGTAGATGATCGCTATCAGACACCACTTTATCAAAGTCTGATGCCAGATTTTTATTACCCAATGCGGTTGGTACGAGAAAGTAGTGTAGGGGATGAGATAAGGGAATTTTGGTTTCCTAATGTCAAGTGATAGTATATAATGAGGAATAAAGAGATCATGACAGCGAAGGAGTAATGAACGTTATGCATAAACCTAAAGTGTGTATTATATTTACTGGTGGGACAATCTCCATGACAGTAGATGAAAATATTGGGGCAGCGATCCCGACTTTATCAGGAGAACAGATTTTATCAATGGTGTCTAATATTGATAAAATAGCAGATATAGAGGTTATCAATTTTTGTGAGATCCCAGGCCCACATATGACAATCGATAAACTCATTGAACTTAAAAAGTTAGTAAAAGAAAACCTTGATCGTACAGATATTACAGGTGTGATCGTGACACATGGGACGGATACGTTAGAGGAGACAGCATACTTCTTAGATTTAACTTTAAGGCACCACAAACCACTTGTGGTAGTAGGGGCGATGCGCAATAGCTCGGAACTTGGCTATGATGGTTCAAGTAATTTAGCAGCAGCAGTATGTACAGCGATTTCTCCAAAAGCCATTGATAAAGGGGTACTTGTTGTACTGAATAACGAGGTGAATATTGCAGCAGAGGTAACTAAGACCAATACATTATCACTCAATACGTTCCAGTCACCCTATGGGCCACTAGGTATTATTGATACCAATGACCTCATTGTTTATCGCAATATTGCATATAGACAACATGTTGATACAGATCAAGTAGAACGTCATGTAGACCTTATCAAAGCAGCACTTGATATGGATGATCGCTTCATTAGATTCTCAGTAGACTCAGGGGTCAAAGGAATCGTTGTAGAAGCACTAGGTCGTGGAAACTTACCTGTGAAGATGTTAGAAGGGATCAAGTATGCACTTTCAAAAGAAGTAGTGGTTGTCATCGTATCAAGATGTGGTTCGGGGCGTGTATTCGAATCTTACGGTTATGAAGGTGGCGGTAAGGAACTCTCAGACCTTGGTGCAATCATGGGTGGTGAGATGAGAGGACCAAAAGCGAGGCTCAAACTCATGTTAGCACTTGGTAAAACAAGTGATAAAGAAGAGATTAGAAAGATTTTCAAAGAGGAAAATTGCATTTTATAAAGGAAAGAGGGGTTTTATGGCGTTAGGCGTATACAATAGACAAATTCCTGAGGATGCCCTCAGTATTATCAAACAACTTGAAGATGCAGGCTATGAGGCATATATTGTAGGTGGATGCGTGAGAGATATGCTGATGCAAAGAGAACCCAATGACTGGGATATTACCACATCCGCAAAACCAGAGCAGGTTAAAGCAGTTTTTAAACGTTCCTATGATACAGGGATAGAACATGGAACTGTGACAGTCATCTTAGAAGATGGGGAGCATTATGAGATCACGACGTATAGAATAGAAGGGGAGTACAAAGATTTTAGACACCCAGAGCAGGTGAGCTTTGTAGAAGATATTACCTTAGATCTTTCAAGACGTGATTTTACGATGAATGCCATCGCTTATCATCCAACGAGAGGTTTTATGGACCCGTACAATGGTGTGAAGCATATCGAGGATAGGTGTATCAAGTCAGTAAGAGATGCCAAGGAACGTTTTACAGAGGATGCCCTACGTATTTTGCGTGCGATTCGTTTCTCTGCGCAACTTGGATTTGCTATTGATTCCAAGACGATAGAAGGGATCAAAGCCTGCCGCACACTTCTTGCACATATTAGCAAAGAGCGTATTCGTGATGAATTCCTAAAGATCTGCCTGTCTGATCGCCCAGAGTACATTGATCAGCTCTATGATCTTGGACTATTAGAATATATCATACCAGAGTTTATTCCAGCCTATGAGACAGCGCAGCATCATCCA
Source organism: Cellulosilyticaceae bacterium (assembly GCA_051650265.1). Taxonomy (GTDB): domain Bacteria; phylum Bacillota; class Clostridia; order Lachnospirales; family Cellulosilyticaceae; genus JBOFEH01. The sequence continues at coordinate 15,868 of JBOFIR010000219.1, read as the reverse complement.
CATCATATCTACAATGTGGCAAAGCATAGTCTTGTAGCGATGAAAGAAGTACCAAAAGATACATTACTTAGACTAACCATGCTTCTACATGATATTGGCAAGCCTGCGGTTAAGACAACAGATGCCAAGGGGATTGATCATTTTTACAATCATCCAAAGAAGAGTATGGAACTTGCAAAGCATATTCTCAAAGAACTTCGGTTAGATAATGATACAATCAAGAAAGTATCACTTTTGGTGGGATATCATGATTATCATTTCAAAAAGCCTATTACGAAAGTTTATATCAAAGAACTTCTAGGTGTGATGGGGCCAGAACTTTTTGAAAAACTCATCACAGTACAGATTGCAGATGCAAAAGCGCAAAACCCTGCAAAGCTTGTGCAAAAGATGAAGATTGTAGAGCACGTGAGAGAACTCTTCAAGGAGATTCTAGAAGGGCAAGAGTGCTATAGCCTCAAACAGCTTGCTATTACAGGAAGTGATCTGATGGCCATTGGCGTGCCAAAAGGAAAAGTAATTGGTGAGAAGTTAGGTGAGGCATTAACTTATGTACTTGAGCATCCAGAGCACAACCAAAAAGAAATATTATTAGACTATATGCGTAAGCATTAAAAAACCAAGGAACCAACCTTTGTGAGAGGCGTTCCTTGGTTTTTTTCTTTTGTTTATGTAGTTTTTAAGCGGTGTAATTCAAAATAAGGGATGGTATAGATATTACGTGAATTACGATCAAGCACGTAACAAGATTTTGAATTGGCCTGGCCAAGCTTGAAGTCAAAGATTTGTTTGCTTCCTTGTGCATCAATGAGTACTAAAGAGAATGATGGTTCATCAAAACCATAAGATTTGACAATTTCAGGACTTGCACCATCTACAATAAATTGAGAGATACGCGTTGTCTTCAAGAAGCCTTGTAATTCTGTAACAAAGGTTTCTGATAACGTAGAAGAAGTCCATACTTGCTTCTCTTCAATAAGTGTTTTAGTAATCAGATGTTCTTGGGGGCCTACTTTTAACTTAATAGTTGCTAATGTATTCGCGTCATATTGAATGTAACGTTTTTCACGCCAATCATCTACGACAGTAGACATCTTATCAAAAGCATTTTTATCTATAGTATAAATGGTGTGAGAAAGTGGCTCATAGGCATAATAACTTGATGAATCAGCCTCACTACCACAAATGAGTTCGTATTTTTTGCCATCGTTATCAATAATTGAAACAGATTTCGAATAAGCATCGATGCCAAAACTCTTCACGTCGGTGACAGGGGAAGCAATAGTACTTGAGATTGGCGGCTTAAGAACGAATGATAAAGCGTCATATAGATAGGTGGCATCTACGTAAGATGTAACAGGAGAAGTCATCATCCAAGCATCAGTACCTCGTTTGATAGAGATAGTTTGTGAACCAGATGCAATATGAAGTTCCAAGATCTCATTACGTTCTTTTTCCCATGGGATTTGTGGCAAATTTGAATGACGTGCATGTGATTGCCCCAGTTGTTTCGATTGATAGCTTAGCAACATCACAATACAAATAATAGATACAAGTATTGGTGTCACCCAACCACGTTTAATCATCAGATCACTCCTTTCACTAGTCTGTGTGGTCGAATGCTACTATTGTAACATAAGTCTTTTCTATTATCGATGAAAAATATGAACAGAAAATGAAAAAAAGATATTTTTTAAGAAAGTAGTACATATAAATAGAGAGACAGTACATGTTGTATAAGCATAAAGGGGGGAAAGTATGAAGTCCTTAAGTCAGGAACTAATTTATCAGTACGACTTGAATGTGAAGAAGTATTACTATAGCCGTAGTAATTATTATCTTGTAACGCCAACGGGCGAGTATGTCTTGCGAAAGGTGAATATTCCCAAAGAGCAAATTGCTTTTGAATATGAAGTCAACGCACATCTTATAGAGAATGGACTTAAAAACATAGATCCGATCTATCTAAATAAGAAAAAAGTCCCTTATGCTATATATCAAGATAAAATCTATGTATTGCAGAAGTATAAGGAAAGAGAAGAAGTGAATTTTCAAGATGTAGAAGATCTCAAAGCGGTGATGGGGCTTCTTGCAAAATTTCATCTTGCAGCAAGAGGCGTAACATCGGAAACTAGAAGTATTGAGATGGCGCATATGAAAAATCTTTATACATACTGTGAAAAGAGGCTGTATGAGTCTAAAAAAATTAGAAGATCACTCATTGATCTTTCTCAGAAGACGCCTTTTGAAATCATGTTTTTAGAGGGTCATGGCGTCTATGAGGAACTCGAAGAATTAGCCATCGCACAGATCGATAAACAAATGTGTGAGCGCCTCATACAAAGTGCGAAGGCCAAACAGACAATTGCACACAATGACTACAGCTATCACTGTATTGAAAAACAGATGGACGGCCCATATATGTTATCTAATATGGATAGTTGTAATTACAATGTACAGCTTGTAGATCTCGCGAATGTACTTACAAAAGTGATGCAAAAAAATAACTGGGACATTCACCTTTTACAACAACTCATTGATATTTATATTGCAGAAAATAGCTTGTCTGATGAAGAGATTAGACTGCTTAAAGCAATGATGATCTTTCCAGAGAAGTATGCGGGTATCTGTCAGAAATACTATGGATCAAGGCGTAGGGCAAACTATAATATTTTTGAAATGAAATGGAAAAACATGGTAGTATACCAGCAAGATCAGTTGGAGGTTGCAAGGCAAATTAGCAAGTATTTATAGGGGGAAAGACCAAGCGTCTCCCCTCTTTTTTCTTTGCAAAAAAGAAGGACTATTGATTCATTGACCTTTGCTCTAAATACCTTTAGAATGAGAAAAGATAAAAGGGCAAAGGAGAACGCACATGCAAGGGAATAAACTATTTGTCAAAGTCATGATCATCACAGGTGTTATGGGATTGATGGCCTTAGTAATAGGTCTGTTTATGGGTATAAGGTACTTGGGTATAGAGGCAAAAAGTGAAAATCAGCCAGGTGAGGGGCAGGTTTATGAACTGCCAGGCGAGGGATCTGAAACAGCGCAGATGATGTGTATGATTGAGGGACTTGAAGGAAATGAAATAGGATACATAGATGTCAAAAGCCAAGTATTTGCTAAGATAGATGCGGCGGAAGCTGTGATTGTCAGAGAAAAAAATAGTGAGCGTATGCCACTTACAGCATTGAACGTAGGTGACCTTGTAATGATTACCTATGATACGCAGACAAAACTTGCTCTTGAAATAGACAAAATACCAGAGAGCTGGGTAAAACAAGAACTTATTGGTATCAAGATAGATGAACTGCAAAAACAAATCATGATTGGTGAGAATTCTTATGTGTATGATGAGACTCTTTTGGTATGGGATCAAAATGGAGAAAGGATTGATTTGTCGCAGATAGGACCATATGATAAGTTAGATGTAGGGGGAATAGGTGCCCATATCTATAGCATCAAAGTGATAGAAAGGCAAGGGTATATTCTCTTAGATCAGTTACCAAGTGAGGAGGGGATCCTTGAGATTGATATCAATAGGCAGATTCCAGTAGAGCGTGTACAGGAGCCGGTCCCAGTGACCGCAGGTATGCATAAAGTAACGATTAGGCTCAAGGGCTATGAACCTGTCACCCATAGGATAGAGGTAAGACCTGAAGAAGTATTAAAAGTGGATTTGAAGGGCGCAAAGCTCATCTATGGACAACTTGAAGTACAGGTCTTAGAAGGTGTTAAAGATTATGAAATCCATATAGGTCCTAAGATTTACAAACCAGGAGAGCCCATAGAGGTGCTCGAAGGAAAATATGATGTAATCGTCGTTGCATCAGGTTATAAACCTTGGGGAATGCGTGTAGATATTACAGGTAAGGTAGTGCTTCAAGTGACGCTTCAAGAAGATGAAAAAGAGAAGCGAGAAGATGAAGAAGATGCACAAGATCGTAATGGGGAGCAGATTGAAAATGTTGAAGGGAACTACTGCATTAATGTGATGACAGAGCCTACGGGTGCTAAAGTAATCATTAATGGAGAAGATCATGGTATTACGCCATTTACAACAACATTAAAGGTCGGAGATTATAGTATCTTACTTCGAAAAGAAGGGTACGAAGACTATAGTACCTCAATCATTATAGATAATAGCGATAATCAAAATAATTATCTTTATGCGCTTACACCAAAAAATTAGGATAGTTAGAGGAAACTCTAGCTATCTTTTTTTTGTAGAATGAGTTTGAAAAATTTTGAAATATATATTATACTCAAAGAGGAAAATGTAAAAAAATGGTTAAAGGAGAGATGGGGATGGCATACAAAAAATTATATGAAGAGTGGTTAACAAATACGTATTTTGATGATGCAACAAAAGCAGAACTTGAAGCGATTAGCAATGATGAGAAAGAGATTGAAGATCGTTTTTATACAGAACTTGAATTTGGAACAGCAGGGTTAAGAGGGATTATTGGTGCGGGAACTAATCGTATGAATTGCTATATTGTGAGAAAAGCAACACAAGGACTTGCCAACTTTATCAATGGACAAGGGGTCAGTGAGCCGAAAGTTGCCATTGCATATGATTCAAGAAATATGTCAGATCTATTTGCAAAAGAGGCGGCACTTGTACTTGCGGCAAATGGGATTCACGCTTATTTGTTTGAAAGTCTGCGCCCAGTACCAGAACTTTCTTTTACAGTAAGACATCTTGGATGTACTTCAGGGATTGTCATTACTGCAAGTCACAATCCAGCAGAATATAATGGCTACAAAGTATATGGTAATGACGGGGCACAGGTAATTGCACCTTATGATGATATGATCATCCAAGAGGTGAATAAGATTACTGACTTTAATGAAGTGAAAGTGATGTGTGAAGAAGAGGCTTTAGCAAGTGGTTTGCTCACTTACATAGGGGAAGAGATTGATACACTTTATATTCAAAATGTCAAAGAACAAGCAATGCGCCTAGACGTGATTGAAGAGTTAGCAGATGATTTTAAGATCGTGTACACCCCAATCCATGGAACGGGTAATGTGCCTGTTCAAAAAATATTGAAGGAAGTGGGATTCAAACATGTTTATGTGGTAGAGGAACAAGTGAAGCCAGATGGCAATTTCCCTACGGTCAAAAGTCCTAACCCAGAAGATGTTGGCGCATTTAAATTGGCAATTGACCTTGCAAAAGAGGTACAAGCAGACATCATTATTGGGACAGACCCTGATGCAGATAGGGTAGGCGTACTTGTGCGTGATGAAGCTGGTGAGTATCTTGTACTAACGGGTAATATGACAGGGGCAATGCTCACTGAATATGTGCTTTCACAAAAAGAAGCACAAGGAACACTGGCACCTAATAGTGTGGTAATCAAGACCATTGTAACAACAGAGATGGTACGAGTGGTGGCAAATGCTTATGACGCAGAGCTCATGGAAGTACTGACAGGGTTCAAATATATTGGCGAACAGATCCGTTTGTTTGAAGAAAATGGTGATAAAACTTATGCCTTTGGCTTCGAAGAAAGCTATGGCTGCCTAGCGGGAACATATGCAAGAGATAAAGATGCAGTGGTTGCATGTATGTTGGCTTGTGAAATGGCAGCATTCTATAAGAAGCAAGGCATGACACTGTATGAAGGACTCATCTCACTTTATGAAAAGTATGGATACTATAAAGAAGAAGTCCAATCTATCACACTCAAAGGGATTGAAGGCATCGGTAAGATTCAAGGGATCATGGAAAACCTCAGAACACAAATGCCAGACCATCTTGCAACATATAGTATAGAAGCAACACGTGACTACAAAACAGGAGTACGCCAAACCAAAGAGGGAACACTTTCTATGATCACCCTTCCAAAGTCAAATGTCTTATACTATGAGTTAAATGACGCAGCGTGGGTATGCGTGAGACCTTCTGGGACAGAGCCAAAGATTAAGTTTTATATTGGGGTCAAAGGTGAGAGCGTGGCAGATGCTGATCAAAAAGTAGCAGGTGTGAAAGCTGCTATAGAGGCGCTGATCGCTCCTTGGATGTAAGATTTATTTTGCAGTACCCTACAAAGTAGAGCATCCTTCGGGATGCTCTTTTTGCGTTGTGAGTTGTAAGCTGCATTACGCGAACCTTACGTAAGCGAAGGAGGCTTTCTAGCACCCCCTTAAAGCCAAAACTATTTGGCCAATCTTTTTCAGTATTTTCAAGCCTCGAAAGGTTATAATGCAACTAGTTTTCACTTGAATATTTTCAATCAAATTTTGGTGTGATAGACTTCGAAATGTGAACAGCAGAAACACAAAAACAAGTGGTGAGGAGAAAAGAAAGAGGGGATTGAATATGGCGTACATAGTATTGGTTGGTGTGTTAGTGGGAGTGATCTTACCAATTTGGAGCAAATGGGAGTTGGTGTTACCGGTACAGGTATATACCAGAGGTCATGCAAAAGTAGAGGAGCGTCAGGTGGTGTTTGGAGCGTTCTTGATGAAGAAAAGAGAACAGATCTTTCGTATGAAGCGGATTTTGCACGGGCCGAGGATGCCGTGTAGCAACGCAGGAAATACCTCATAGGAAAGTTGTTGGTACATATGGCATAGGACGGACTACCCTATTAATATAATGAACAGAAGAAGTGCATTATAGAGGAGGGCTGCATGGTGGTACGTGTAGGTGATTATGTAGTCAGGAAGTCTTATGGCAGAGATATTCTGTTTCGAATAGTAGCAATCGGTGGTACGGGGATAGCACGCTTAAAAGGGATCTCCTATAGGATTATAGCGGATGCACCGTTAAGTGATCTTGAATTGGCGGGAGGAATGCGATTTACAAATAAAGAGACAAGTATAATGGAGCAAATTGATGAGACTGTCAAACTGATTGTAGAAGAAAAGAAGGACTTACTTGCTAGACCGATACTTCAGAAAACCGGGAAGGTACTACACATAGACGGGGATACGTTCTATCTGAACCTCTGCCTTCGTTACTATGAAACATTGGGAGTTAATGCGGTGGGTGAGCATGTTCTCGAGTCCGATCAGCCAAAGCGTGTCAAGGCGCTTATAGAAAAACACAACCCAGATATATTAGTGCTCACTGGCCATGATGCACTGAACAAAAATTACAAGAATGTAGATAACCTTAAGGAGTACAAAAATTCAAGTTATTTTATTGAAGGGGTAAAAGAAGCAAGAAGTATTAGACCGTATACGGAACAATTAGTGATATTTGCCGGAGCATGCCAGTCGTATTTTGAGAAAATTTTAGAAGCCGGAGCGGATTATGCTGCAGCACCAAGTAGAGTGCTCATACATGCGCTAGATCCAGTATTTATTGTAGAGCGAATAGCGTACTGTCCACTAAACGAAGTCCTATCTATAGAAAAAGCCCTGATGTATACGATAACAAAGTTCAAGGGATTAGGTGGATACGAGATATTAGGTAAGGCGCGTAAAGGTGGACCAGTCGTCAAAACAAGTGAAGTGCTTATGCCTAAGAAAGATGAAAATAAGGATAATGAAGAAAAGAGAGATTATCTAGGTAACTCGGTACCCTATGAAAGATACTTATAATTGGAAGGGCTTGGCCAATACCCGTTGGTTGGCTACGCCTTTTTTTGTTCTATCTGAGGCGGACATGGAATATATATGAATTAGAAAATGTTAAACAGCATGAGATAGTCTTATGAGTATAAGTAAGAGAAAAGAGGGGGATACCAAAATGTCAGTAGAACTGATTAGAAAACAGCTCGACCTGAATGAGATGATCAAAAAGGAAACCGTACAAGTAGTGAAAGAACGTGACATGATTGTACCGGATGGTAAAGCAGACCTGCAACGCGTGATTTACTTAGATGGTAAGGTAAACATGGAGCAAATAGATATACAAGCAGACAGAGTAGTCTATAAAGGCCAGATTGATGCAGTGATCTTATATGTACCAGAAAATAATCCAGCCACAGTTTGTACCATGAAGGGGAGCATTCCTTTAGAAGATTTCATTATTCTTGATGGTGTAACACGTGATCAAAAAGTAGATCTAAATTATCGCATTGAACGTATGCACTGGAACATTTTAAATGAGCGGAAGGTGAATGTCAAAGCGATTCTTGAAGTAGAAGTGGAAGCTATTCGTGGGCAAGAAATGATGGTAGCAACAGAAGCGACAAGTAAGAGTCCTATTCAGGTAAGAACAGCAAACCTTAACATTACAAAACCATCTTGCTCAAAAGTAGAGAAGAAAATTGTAAAGGATGAGCTGACAATTCCACAAGGTAAGAGCAGCATCGGCGAGATCTTACAACTCAGCACAAGTATTAAGGAAGATCAGGTAAGGCGCACAGATAATGAATTACTATTTAACGGCGTTGTTGAGGTTACGACACTCTATAAAGCTGTAGATAGTGATGAGGTAGAAGTGGTTTCACACCGCATTCCATTTGCTGAGAGTATTGAATTTATCAAACCAGACAATGAAGCTTATTGGGGATGTGAATTAGATGTCCTCCCAACATATGTTCAAGTAGGACCTGACTATGATGGTGAAGACCGTGTGGTTGAAGTAGAGTGTCTTGTGACAGCAGCCTACAACACGTTTGAACGGATCAATGAAAAAATCGTAGATGACCTATACTGCCCAGGTAAAAAAGTGAGCGTGGAGGAAAGTGAAAAAGATTATATGAACTTGGCTTCAAGAGCCCAAGTGAGTATACCTAAAAAAGAGATGGTTGCTGTCACGGATATGAATCCTGAGAACAACCAAATTTATACAGTAGAGATCAAACCAATTATTGATGAAACTGTAGTTGGTGATGACAAGCTGACAGTTAAAGGGATGCTAGAAGTTAAAGTGGTTTATACGTGTAAAGAGGGAATGAATAAAGTGGAGACGGCAATGGATATGTTGCCATTTAGTCAGGAGCTTTCTACGCCTGGTATTTGCCGCAAGTCCTATATTAGTGCGAAAGTAACACCAAAAGATGTTAATGTGGCTTCTTATAATCGTGGAGAAGTCGTACTGGAATATGTACTAGACTACAAAGCAGATGTGTATAATAAAGGCACGTTGCTTATATTAGAAGATGCTACGTTAATAGAAATGCCTAAAGAAGAACTTGGAAGTTATCCAAGTGTGACGGTATATCTTGCAAAACAAGGTGATAGCTTGTGGAACCTTGCAAAACGTTTCAATACGACGGTCAAAGATATTGAAGAGATCAATGGCTTAGAGGAAAATACACTACTTAATAAGGGACAAAAACTAATTATCCTAAAGAAAACAAAATTCTAAATAAATCTGCCTACTCCATACGAGATGCCCGTCTTGGAGTAGGCTTTTTTCTTGTGTGTATAGTGTATACAACGAATACATTACCATTGACTAAAGGAGGCTTTAACACGTATAATAGAAAAAAAGTGGACTAGAACAAAGGAGTTTGAAATGAATTCAATTGTATTAAAAGCCAAAGCAAAAATTAATTTAACTTTAGATGCAATAGGCAAACGAGAGAATGGCTATCATGATTTGAGAATGATTATGCAAACGGTTAATTTACATGATACCATTTCAATCAAAAAGATAAAAACTCCGGGGATTAAGATGAACACCAACCTCCATTGGTTACCTAAAGATGAGAAGAATATTGCTTATAAAGCAGCTCAGCTCTTTCTAGAAGAATCAGGCATCAAATCAGGGGTATATATCAATGTTTACAAGCGTATTCCAGTAGCAGCGGGGCTTGCGGGGGGAAGTACAGATGCAGCGGCTGTATTGGTAGGTATGAATAAACTTTTTGAGACCGCCTACTCCAAGAAAAAACTCATGGAGATGGGTGTTAAGTTAGGCGCAGATGTACCATTTTGTATTATGAGAGGAACTGTGCTTGCAGAAGGAATCGGTGAAGTGCTTACACCACTTCCAGCATTACCATATACTTATGTGGTACTTGCAAAACCTAATATTAGTGTATCCACAGCAAGTGTATATGGTGGACTCCGTATAGATGAAATTGAGATGCATCCACAGACTGATGACGTTGTACAAGCAATCAAAGATCAAGATATGCAATTCGTAATTAATCACATGGCAAATGTCCTTGAAGAAGTGACGATTAAGATGCATCCAGAAATCGAAAAAATCAAAACAGATATGCTAAAGTTTGGCGCAAAAGGTAGTATGATGAGTGGTAGTGGGCCGACTGTTTTTGGTGTATTTGGAGATAAAGAGAAAGCACTAGAGGCAGTAGCTTATTTTAAAGCAAACGGACTAAGAGAGGTACATCTTACAAGTACGTTCTGTCCTAGTAAAAGAGAGGGGAAAGGATATGCTAGAAGAAACACCAAACATAAAAATAAATGAATATCTTCCGTTAAGAGACATTGTATTTCAAACACTTCGCAAAGCAATCCTCAATGGGGAATTAGAGCCTGGTGAAAGATTGATGGAAACACAATTAGGTGAGAAGCTAGGTGTAAGCCGTACACCAATTCGAGAGGCAATCAGAAAGCTAGAGCTAGAGGGACTTGTAGTCATGGTACCGCGTAAAGGGGCGCAAGTTGCGCAGTTTACAACAAAAGATATCCAAGATGTCCTTGAAGTAAGAGCGGCTCTAGAAGCATTAGCTTCAAGACTTGCTTGTAAGCACATGGATCATAGAGATTTTCTAAGATTGCAACTCATTATTGCAGAATATGAGTATGCAGCCAAAGACCATGATATTGAAGTGATGATTGAGAAAGACGTGGAATTCCACGAAACCATTTTCAACGCTACTGAAAATGATAAACTCATTCAGCTCTTTGCAAACTTAAGAGAACAGGTGCACCGTTATCGTATTGCTTATCTCAAAAATTCTGAAGAGAGCAATCAGGTCAATGAGCAACACTTAGAATTACTTGAAGCTCTAAAAAATGGTAGAGAAGAGGAAGCTGCACGTCTGGCATCCGAGCATATCCAGTCACAATGTGACTCAATTATGAGATTTATAGAGAGTAAGCAAAAAGCTTAATGAGAAAAGCACAGTTATTGGGTTTGCAAAAACACGATAACTGTGCTTTTGTGATGTAGAGGGAAAAGTTTCCTAATGTGGAAAAGGAAAGGGGGCAGCAGTGATACATTTTGTAATCTGTGAAGATGAAGTAGCGCAAAGAGAGTTGCTGCGCGATTATATTCAAAAGATGATGTTAGCACGTGAAGAAGGGAGTAAGATCCTTGCTTATGAATCAGGAGAGCAGCTCCTGAATCACTATCCATCACAGGCGGATGTGATTTTCTTAGATATCCAAATGGGGCAGATGTCTGGCATCGAGACAGCAAAAGCTATTCGAAAATTTGATGAAGAAGTAGCACTTATTTTTGTGACAGGTGATCCTGGGTTTATGCAAAAAGGCTATGAGGTAGATGCAAGGCGTTATCTCCTAAAGCCTATAAGCTACGAGGAATTTGAGAAACAAGTCACGCCGTGCATACAAAAGATTAGCGAAAAGAGAAGTCATTACATATGGATTAAGAGTGAATACAATGATTACAAGATCCTTGTCAGTCAGATTAAATATGCTGAAAAGGTAGGGCGTAAGCTGATACTACATACGGAAAGTAGGATCTATGAAACTTGTATGAGTATGAAGGAACTTGAAGAGCGCCTTGGAGAGGACTATTTCATGAGGTGCCACAAGAGCTTTTTTGTAAATCTGATGAAAGTTGAGGGGATCGAGAAAGATAGGATTTTGTTGGGGGGAGAATGGATTCCTGTAGGAAGACTTCTAATGAAAACACTTAAAAAACAATTACTTGAAGTATTGGGGGCAAAGGTATGCTAGAAATGGGATTGATTGGTGTCATATTATTTGGTCTATGTTGTATGATTGAATGGTGTATGGTAAAGGCAGTGATGGACAAGCTTGGTGTGGTCAAACTTGGAGGGAAAGTTTATTGGATTCTGTGGGTAGGTGCGATTATTTTTGAATTAGGGCTCAATCTTGTGCCAATCAATGATTATATCAAAGTAACTTGTGTTGTACTGGGGGTCTATATCTTTTCAAAGATGGCGTATCATATGAATAAGATGCAACGCGGGCTTGGCGTGTGCCTCTATCTTATGATAGTAATTGTTTCTGAGTGTATAGGGATTAGTATTGGTTCATTAATCTTTGGGGTAGGAAATATCAAGCAAGTAAGTTTTGGACTCAGAGAAGAAATCACAATGCTTATGATTTCTAGGGGCGCACTCATTTGTAGTATAGGGATGATTAAGTATATGAAGTCTACAATTCGGCATTGGCAAAAAGAGATTTACTACTTACTAGGACTTATCGGAATGAATATCTTTGTATTATTCTTTATTTTTGAAACGGCATTACCTAAGACAATTGACCTTAAGGGGTATTCGTGGGATTTGATTACAGTAACTTTGCTGGTAGCTGTGGCGAATGTTATGATCGTAGTGCTTATGATTAAATTCAACAAGGCAAAAGAATCAGAACTAGCGCTCAAACACTATGAAAATCGTATGGAGCAGCAGTATCAGTACTATACGAGGCTAGAAAAAGACCATGAGAAAGTGCGTATTCTTTATCATGATATGAACAATCATCTTGTGTGTATCAAAGCGCTATCAGATGACAAGGTGAGGCTAGCCCAGTATATTGATGAAGTTGCCCAAGGACTGTGTATGGATCATGTAGTCTACAATACGGGAAGCCCTGTAGTAGATACTATCCTAAGAGGGAAAAGTACGATCTGCCAAGATGGGGGAATTGCGCTCAAAGTCAACCTAGACCTAAGAATGGCCCACTTTATCTCGGATAAAGATTTGTGCAGTCTGGTGGCTAATGCCTTAGATAATGCTATTGAAGCGTGTCAGAAAATGACCGCAGAAGGGCTTGCACCATCTATCACCATAGAAGGCAGATGTGTACGTCAGTTCTTAGTGATTCAAATAAGTAATACTAAAGATCAGCAGATCCAAAAAGAAAGAGATAAGATCTATACCAATAAAAAAGATCGTTTCTATCATGGATTAGGGCTAACAAGTATGCAAAGTTGTGTGTCGCGGTATGAGGGTGAGATGAATATTTCTTATACGGAACATGCATTTTGTGTCAAAATCATGTTTCCGATTCCGCAAGATGCAGTATCCTAGGTGCAGAATAAGCAAAAAAAATGACAGATTGTGCAAGAATTATGGAAAGTAAGGGTGGTGTGTAGTATAACTATTTTAGGGGATAGTGCTTAAGGTATAAATGATAAATAAATTTATTGAGCGGCTAACACAAAAAGACCTATTACAATGAGCGGGGGACTCAGTGTAATAGGTCTTTTTGACGTGTAAACTCGTTTTTGTCCCAGTCATATGCTATAGATATACACCACCATAATAGATTAGAAAATATGCTAATGGATATAATTAAACTATTGTACTTCTTTGAATGAGGTAAATGGTAAAAATATAAAGTATGAGAAAGGTGTAGTGATATCTAGTGGAACAAAACCGAGTGATTGAAAATATCAGGCAAATTTGCAAGATAACTTATAGAAAAGAATTTCATGAGGCGAGTAATAAGCAGAAACTTGTTTGTGTAGCAGAAGGGTTGAAAGCTTTGTGGATAGAAGATTGGATAGAGACGAGTAAAAGACAAGAAGCGGGGAAGATGGCTTATTATTTCTCGGCAGAGTATTTGATGGGGCGTGCACTAGGCAACAACCTCATCAATATGGGGATTTATAAGGAAGTACAGGAGATGCTAGGGTCATTAGGTGTAGATCTTGAGGCGCTAGAAGAAGAGGAAGAAGATGCAGGACTTGGTAATGGGGGACTGGGGCGACTAGCAGCTTGTTTTATGGAGTCGGGAGCCACTATGGGGCTGCCACTCAGAGGATATGGGATACGATATAGCCATGGACTTTTCCGGCAGAAGCTAGTAGACGGTGCGCAGCAGGAAGAAGCGGACTGCTGGCTAAGGGAAGGGGATCTATGGAGTATGAGGCAAGAGGAGTTCTCTGTAGAGGTACACTTCCAGTCAGGATGTATCAAGGCAGTACCTTATGATGTGCCTATTGTAGGTTATGGCAACCATCAAGTCAACACGTTGCGACTATGGCAAGCAGAGCCTGTTAGTGATTTTGACTTTCATCTTTTCAATAGTGGGGATGTGGAAGGGGCAGTGCGAGAACGTACCCTTGCGGAGAATCTTTCTAAGGTACTCTACCCAAATGATCAACATGAGACAGGGCGCATCCTGAGACTCAAACAGCAGTACTTTTTGGTAAGTGCATCACTTCAGGATCTCATGAGACAACATATAAGAATACATGGAGAACACTTTGATGACTTTGCAAAGTGGCATCAAATCCAGCTTAATGATACGCATCCGGTCTTAGCTATTCCAGAGTTTGTAAGGCTGCTAGTTGATCAGTATGATCAATCTTTTGAGCAGGCTGTTGGGATTGCAAGAGGCGTATTTGCTTATACCAATCATACGATCTTACAGGAAGCACTAGAAAAGTGGGAGGTCTATGCCTTTGATCAGCTCTTCCCTAGAATATTGGAGATTATCAGAGGAATTGAAGTACAAGTGATAGGGGATCTTTATATTAAAGGATATAGTGCAGACCAAGTAGAACCACTTCGCATCATCAAGGATGAACGGGTGCATATGGCAAATCTCGCTATTCATATCGGTCATACAATCAATGGTGTTGCACAGCTCCATACGGAGATACTGAAGACGCAGGAGCTGGCGCAGTGGTATCAGGTCTATCCACACAAGTTTCAAAATAAGACCAATGGGATCACTCCAAGAAGGTGGCTCTGTCTTGCCAATCCAGGGCTGAGCGACTATATCACTACACTACTAGGTGGTGAGGCATGGAAAAAGGATCTCAGTCAGCTGAAGCGGCTAGAACAGTATCAAGAGGATGAAGGTGTGCTGAGGACACTGATGGCGATCAAGACAGAGAATAAAAAATCCCTTGCCCGTTATATTGAGCAGACAGAAGGGGTCAAGATTCAGACCGACGCTGTGTTTGATGTGCAGGTGAAGCGTCTGCATGAGTACAAAAGACAACTTCTCAATGCTTTTTATATCGTGCATCTCTACTATAGATTAAAAGAAAATCCACACCTACAGATTCCGAAGGTCGTATTTATCTTCGGGGCTAAAGCCTTCCCAGGGTACCGAATGGCTAAGGGGATCATTCATTATATAGGGGAAGTTGCTAAGCGGATTAACAATGATCCAGAGATTGGTGATAAGCTCAAAGTCGTTTTTGTATCCAACTACGGCGTAAGTACCGCACAAAAATTGATGCCGGCGGCGGATGTCTCCAAGCAGATATCTACTGCGGGGAAGGAAGCCTCCGGTACTGGTAATATGAAGCTGATGCTCAGTGGTGCGGTAACTTTTGGAACCTATGATGGTGCCAATGTGGAGATTGTACGTGAGAGTGGGGAAGCGAATAACTATATATTTGGGCTCAGAGTAGAAGATCTGATGCTTTTGGCACCAGGGTATTATCCACGAAGCTACTATGAAGCGGATCCAGATCTTATGCGTGTGGTGGACAGCTTGGTAGATGGGACATTTGATGATGGTGGAACGGGAGAATTCCGCGAAATCTATGAAAGTCTTCTGGATGGACGGGATTGGCAGCGTGCAGACCCCTACTATGTGTTGGCTGACTTTGCTGCTTTCAAAAACAAATATGAACAGCTTTTAGTGGATTATCAAGATGAACTGGGCTGGGCTAAAAAGAGCTTGATGAATATTGCGAATACAGGTATATTTTCAAGTGATAGAACCATACTGGATTATAGTAAGGAAATATGGGATATCGAGTAAAAAGGTGTTATACTACAAATAAACTCATGAAGGAGGTGCG
>JBOFIR010000218.1:0-1517 GCA_051650265.1 Cellulosilyticaceae bacterium | reverse complement strand
CTTTGTTACGTCTTTGAGCCGCTGTTACAATTGGCATCCCTTTTGTATACATCTCTTCTGGGTAAAGTTGAATACTTCCTGCTATACAGAAAACAGTTGCTTTTGGACAGTTGATTGGATTGAGTCCTAAATCACCTTTGCCACGTGTGACAACTAGTCTTATGTAGCCATCTTTTACATTGTTTCTTCTACATGTCTCAAGAAGGATTTCTGTCATTTCTTCTTTTGTCATTGGCACTTCTAACATAATTGCTTTCGCTGCTGCAAAAAGTCTTTCGATATGTTCTTCACATTTGAAGATACGTCCATTGTACGCACGAATCCCTTCAAATACACCATCTCCATAAAGTAGTCCATGGTCAAATACAGAAATTTTCGCCTCGTTCTCTGGTACAAATTCACCATCTAAAAAAATTATTCTTCCACTCATTTGCTCGTCTCCTTCTCTCTATGCTTATTGAATTCTCTCACTAATTAATTGACCCATACGTTTGGTCCCTACTTGAGTCATGTTTTCACTCATAATATCGACTGTTCTATAGCCTTCATCCAGTACTGCTTCCACCGCTTTTTCTATAGCAGCTGCTTCTTTTTCTAATCCAAATGAATATCCAAGCATCATGGCTGCTGATAAAATCGTTGCAATAGGATTCGCCTTATCTTGCCCTGCTATATCTGGCGCACTACCATGACTTGGTTCATAAAGTCCTAGAGTCCCCTCACCTAAACTCGCTGATGGGAGCATCCCGATAGAACCTGTAATCATACTCGCTTCATCTGACAAGATATCACCAAACATATTCGTCGTCACAAGCACATCAAACTGCTTAGGATTCACCACTAACTGCATCGCAGCATTATCTACATACATATGAGTATAACTTACCTCAGGATAATCTGCAGCTACTTCTTTCACAACTTCTCTCCAAAGCCTAGAAGTTTCTAACACATTCGCCTTATCTACTACCGTTACTTTCTTATCACGCTTCATGGCTAATTCAAAAGCCACACGTGTCACTCGTTCTATTTCATGCACATTATAGTACATCTCATCCGTTGCATACGTTGCTTGATGATCTTCACACACTACTCTCTGCTTCTTGCCAAAATAAATCCCACTCGTCAGTTCCCTAACGATCAAGATATCTAAGCTTTCCCCTATCACTTCTGGTTTAAGAGGAGAAGCTTCTTTTAATTGTTTATAAAGAATAGCTGGTCTAAGGTTAGAAAATAAGCCAAGCTCTTCTCTAATTTTAAGTAACCCTTTTTCCGGTCTATCACCCGTTGGATGGTTCGCCCATCTATTTTCCCCTACAGGTCCACCTACCGCACCTAGCAAAATAGAATCCGCAGCCTTACAAGCTACAATAGACTCCTTAGGCAAAGAACAATTCGTCTGTGCTAAAGCAATATCACCAATCAAATGCTCCTCAAAACTAAAAGAATGCCCATACACTTTCCCCACACACTCAAGCACCCCAACAGCCTCTGCCACGATATCTGGCCCAATCCCATCT
>JBOFIR010000217.1:0-2874 GCA_051650265.1 Cellulosilyticaceae bacterium | reverse complement strand
CTACTGCTTCCAATGACACTGCAGCTGGACGTGCACAAAATAGACGCATTGATATCGTCCTACTCAGTAGTGATTTCTACAAAGCTTCTCAAAAATAGCCAATAAAAAACGACGTTTTTTCCAAACGTCGTTTTTTTATTGGCTTAGTCCCATCTTTTAGAGCGTGCTCATCTATCTTCTAAATAAAGAGATTTACATTAGCATCTTCAGCCTCACCTAAGTAATAACCAACTCCGCCTAATTTAACCCCCTCAATCAATTCTTCGGCTTGGATACCCATCACATCCATAGACATAGTGCAGGCAACCACCTCAACACCACTTGCCATTGCTGCATGAATGAGTTCCTCAAGTGATTGGACGTTCTTATCTTTCATGACCTTGCGGATCATCTTGGCTCCCATACCACCCATATTCATACGAGAGAGCCCTAGTTTTTTACTACCACGAGGCATCATCATCTCAAAGCCTTTTTCCATAAAGCCTTTGATCGTATCCACTTTTTCTGGCTTACGAAGTATATTAAGTCCCCAGAATGTGAAGAAGAGCGTCACCTTTTTGCCCATAGCCGCTGCTCCGTTAGCAATGATAAAAGACGCAATTGCCTTATCAAGGTCCCCACTAAAGACTACAATCGTCTTTCCATCAGCACGGGGCACTTCTTGACTGCAGCTGATGGTCGCATCTGTCCATGCTGATTCACCTTTCTCGATAGTTGCTACCACTTCACCTTTGCTACGCTCTAGGCTCACAAGGCGATTGTGCGTCTTGTCACACCATGAACGAATATCTTCATAAAATCCTGGATCAGACGCTTTGATCGTAAAACTCTCGCCACTACCTAGCTGATCTATCTCTTGTTTCACACGCATCAATGGACCTGGGCAGCACATCCCTGTAGCATCTACTGTTTTAACCACATGGATATGGCCTTCCATCACAGTATCTGCCGTACAGGCTACAGACTCAGTGGCGCATGCTACTTCTTCTTGCCACATCATCTCTTGCATCCTATCATTACGATGATTTCGTGCTTTTTCAAACCACTTGTAAGTCTTATACCCCCCAGAAAGGTTATACACCTTAAATCCATTGTTTTTCATGAGACGTACTGCTGTATGCCCACGTTGCCCCACTGCGCAGTAGACCACATAAGTCTTGCTCTTATCTAATGTAGGAATTTGATCTCTGAGCTGATTGAGTGGGATATGAATCGCACCTTCAATCAGCCCCCCAATGAGTTCTTGATGCTCACGTATATCAATCAACGTGAGGTCTTCTACTTCTGACATCACAGTCATCAGTTGAGGTGTTACAATAGGAGAGAGTCCATTGATATCATTCTCCCCAATAAAGCCGATCATATTGGCTGGTGACTTCGCTGAAAGGAATGGTGGTGCATAAGCAAGTTCTGATTCAGCCAGATCAAATACCGTTGCATTCATCTGGATGGCCATGGCCAAGACATCAATAACCTTGTCTACATCTTCATAACCTACAGCCTGTGCACCTAGTAGATGCCCATCTGGTGTGTAAAGTACCTTGATACTGATTGGCTTGGCACCAGGATAATATCCTGCATGACTACTTGGATGAAGATACATAGTACGGTATACTTTTCCTTTTTGTTCAAGTACTTTTGCATTGTTCCCTGTGCTTGCCACAACCAAATCAAACACTTTGAGAATAGATGTTCCCATAGTCCCTTTGTACTTGACGTTCTTCCCTGTGATGTAGTCTGCTACAATACGCCCTTGCCTATTAGCTGGACCTGCTAGTGGTACATAAGCATCTGCTTGCGTAACATAATCTTTGATCATAATCGCATCACCTAGTGCATACACACCTTTTACTGACGTCACTAGGTGTTCATTTACCAAGATATGTCCTCTTGCGCCAAGCTCTATCCCCGAATCTTTGAGGAATTCTGTATCTGGTGTGACACCAATCGCCAGCACGATAAAGTCACTTGTTACCGCCATCCCATCATTTAGCTTTGTTGTAATCCCATTTTCCCCTTCTTCAAAACCAGCTACACCATTACCAAGGATCACATTTACGCCATGATGTGTAAGTTCTTCAGTCGCCATATAAGCCATCTCCGGGTCTACAGGTGCTATAATCTGCGGCGCTGCCTCTACAAGGTTCACCCCTAGTCCACGCTCACGTAAGTTCTCTGCCATCTCAATCCCAATAAACCCACCACCTACTACAGTGACATACTGTGCCTTTTGCTCTGACATAAAGTTTAGGATACGATCCATATCTGGCAGATTACGTAGTGTGAAGATCTTCTTGCTCTTGATTCCCGCGATAGGTGGTGTCATTGGTTTGGCCCCTGGTGAAAGTACAAGTGTATCGTAGTGCTCCTCATAAAGTTCACCATCCTTACGATTGTATACTTTTACAATCTTGCGCTGTGTATCAACTGCTACCACTTCACTCAGATTTCTCACATCTATATTAAACCTTGCCTTGAGGCTTGCTGGTGTTTGAAGTACCAAAGCACTTCGCTCTTCGATTGAACCACCAATATGATACGGCAAACCACAGTTGGCAAAAGAAACATACTCCCCTTTTTCAAACATCACAATCTCTGCTTGTTCATCTAATCTTCTAAGACGTGTTGCCGTAGATGCACCACCTGCAACACCACCTACTATAACGACTTTCATATAACAACCTCCCTTTTGGGCTTCTAATATAACTATATTTATATATTATGATTTAGTGCTTGTATTGTCAATACCTCTATCAATTTTTTGCTTGTACTTTTTTACAGAACAAAAAGTGCCTTCCCCCTTTTGGGAAGGCACTCTCAAAACAGTGCTTACTTTTCATCCTCATAAGCATGTTTGTAATCTGCATCATAATC
>JBOFIR010000216.1:0-11329 GCA_051650265.1 Cellulosilyticaceae bacterium | reverse complement strand
GAAGAAGTCAACAAGATCATCACAGTATTCCTAAGCTTTGTGATCACCAAGTTTGGGCCTGTTGCGATCTTCGTACTGATCACAAGAACATTTGCAATCTATGGGGTAGAGCATCTTAAACCAGCATTCGCTTATGTGATGATCGTAGTGATTGCCTTACTCCTCTTCTTAGTATTTGGTTATGCAATCTTTATCTACATAGCTACAAAGCTTAACCCAATTCAGTTCATCAAGAAAACAGCAAAAGTTGCGTTATTTGGTTTCTCAACTTCTTCATCAGCTTCAACATTACCACTCAACACACAGACAACTGTCAATGAGCTGGGTGTCAAAGAAGATATCGCATCATTCATCCTTCCACTGGGGATGACAATCAACATGAATGGTACAGCAATCATGCAAGTGATTGCAGCAGTCTTCATCGCTTCAAGTGCAGGCTATGACATCACACTTGGTAGCATCTTTGGTATCGGCCTTCTTGCACTGATTGCTTCGATTGGAACACCAGCGGCTCCTGGTGCAGGGGCCATCATCCTCTTCACTGTACTGACAGGCATGGGGTACCAAAACGATGCCGTATTACTTGCATACTCACTCATCTTGGCGATCAACCGCCCAGTTGAAATGCTTGTAACAGCGCTCAATGTAGTTGGAGATGCCGCTACCGCAGTTGTAGTTGCTAAGTCTGAAAATGCATTAGATGAAGACATCTATAATCAATAATAAAAAGCTGTGTGGGCATAGTGCCTACACAGCTTTTTTGATACGTTCATTTGCATTTATTGAAGTTGTCTCTTCATCTCAAGAAGACCTGTTAGGATTGCCATATAGGCAACACATACAAAGATCATACTTGCTGCAAGTCCACCAAATGTCAACGCGCAGTTGAAGAGGTAGATTGTTGGTACAAATAAGATTACTACAAGTGCCATCGGTACGAGCATGATATATGCCCAGCCCTTTCCAAAGTGCTCACCCAGTAGATTCGTTAAAATCAGTCCAATAACAGTTACAAGCGCTGGAAATGCTGTAAGATAACTTCCTCCTGGAAGTACTATAGTAAACACAATAGATAAAATCCAAAGGATGCCTACTGCACCAATGCCATAAGCAGCTGTCTCTTTGTGCTTTTTAGATACTTTATAAATCACCCAGTAATATACTGCAAATACAAGTGCAAAAAGCCCAAGGAGAATCCCTTTTTCAAATGGCACTAACGGTAAGTAAGTGATCTTGAACGGTTTGCCCATCATCATCGCTACCACACGTGATACGCCGTAGCCTACTGCTGCAAAGAGCACACATAGTCCAAAGTTGATCCCTACATACTTAAGTACACTGAGCACTGTCACGTTGTTACGTTTGATCAGGAAGATCATCCCAACAAGTATCAGCGCAAGAAGAACATAGTTCATCCCATGAGAATACTTGATAAAGAGATCCTTTGTGAGGCTAAAGAAAATCGAATCTTCTTCGCTCTCAAGCATTTCTGCTGTGCTATAAGCTGTATTGCTTACAAATTCTGTCACAATAGGCACCACTTGATCCCCATAGTGTTGTAGTGAAGATAAGCTTACATGCTCCACACTATCATCTGGTGTATGATAATAATCCAAGCTATCTAATACGGCAATATTAATCCCTTTGATACCCGCTTCTAGGAATACCGTAAAGTCTGTTCCATTTGGAAGAAGGCGATAAATTTCTGGATTTACTGAATAAGAAAAAGCCTTTGGTGATTTATTGTACAAGTTCATAACACTTTGATTATCAAGGCTTGTTTCAAACATAATCGCCGGGCCTTTGACCCCGCGTGCTTCTAAGTTGATTAAATAATTGACATTCTCAAAGATCTCTGATTCCTTTACTGCTTCCTTTGCCCCCAAAAGGCCATACTCTTCTGCATCTGTGATCAGAATCTTAATCCCATTTTCTAGCTCTACATTGTTTTCTTTGATTAATCTCAGTGTCTCTAGAATCGTTGCTAATCCATACCCTGCATCAGCAGCACCACAAGAGCCATCTACTTCTGCATAACGCTCTGTCTTTGCTCTTGATGTATCATAATGGGTAACGAGCATAATGTAAGAATCGTTTTTCCCATCGATTTGTCCGTAGATATTCTTCACCGTCTCATTTGTCTGGCTACGCTCTACAAATACATCTTCATATGTATAAACCTGAGGATTTGCGCCCAGTGCTTCTAACTCTTCTAACAAATACTCCCTTACTGCTGTATGTGCTTCTTTATCAAAAATACTATGTGGTTCTTTTGCAATTTCCTTGATATGCCCGAAAGCATTCGTTACGTTGAATCGTGTCTGATCCGTTTCATTTGGCGTCGATGGATTGAGACTTCCCCAACCAATCACTGCCGCTACGGCCAATACGATACTCACTACCGCAAGATAAACTTTTTTTGTTGTCTTCATAAGAATTTCTCCTTTATTGACTTTTGTCAGTTTGGATTATAGCAGACTCCGCAGAAATAGTAAACAAAAAATAATATTTTGCTATTCAAACTTTTTGAATAGCAAAGTTTTTGACAGGATTGATTACTGAGATACCTTAATCAATCCTTCCCTTATTTATCCAAATATCTCCGCACGACGCTTCTTGTTCAAGTAATTGATCGCACGCATCTTAAAGCGTCCCATCTCTTCATGCCCATAGAAATGTACACAATCCATCGCCAAGAAAAAGAGGTCTGTTACAAGGTATTTGAGATCCCCTAGATTGTGTTGCTGTGCTTCATCTACTTCAAGTTCAGCAAGGGACTGCATTAATTGTTCAAGCTTGTCTTTTGCCTGTGCAAGTCTCTCATAGATCCCATCTTCCTTCTGAAGGTTTTCTTGGTCTACCAGTTCTTGTAAGAGTCTATCATAATCTTTTGTGATTGCTGTATAAGTCTCATAATAATTCAGTAATTCCATGTGTGTTCTCCTTGTACTTGTTGTCATACTCACAGACAGGCTGTCCGCTCCTTTGATTGTATACTAAAATGCCGTGTCTTAACATCCTTTTTACTACTTCCATCCCAAAATGCACCTATTTAGATGATTAACTAAAATAATATTTGACCATAATCTAATTTCATATTATACTCATTTTATATTTAGATACTCATCGAAAGGAGATTTCAAATGAACATCTTACATACTTACAGCAATCTTAAAGCGGAGCACCGATACTGGAAACTTTTTGTGGCCTCCTGCATCAGCCGTTTCGGGGACTCTATCGATGCCATTGCCTTCAGTTGGATGGCTTACGAATTAACTGGTTCTGCTACTTGGCTTGCACTCATCATGGGGGTGAATGCACTTCCCTCTATTATTTTTCAACCTTTTGCAGGTGTACTCGTAGAACGTATGTCTAAGAAAGCGCTTATGGTCTGGACAGATTTTGGTAGAGGTGCCGTCGTCTTCGCCACTGCACTCCTACTCTGCTTTGGATACCTTACCCCTTGGCTCCTGCTTATCTTTACTTTTATGAATTCAACCTTCGAATCATTTCGAATACCTGCAGGCCTTGCAGCTTATCCAGAAATTATTTCAAAAGAAAAGTATACGTTGGCTACCTCACTCAGCCAATCTACTTCTCAAATTTGCCAGCTTATTGGTATGGGATTGGCGGGCATAATCATCGCAAGAATTGGTACTAGTGGTGCCATTATGATTGATGCACTTACCTTCTTTGCTTCGGGAATCATCTTAAGTACACTCCACCTTGCCAAACCACTTCGGTCTACTTCTTCTTTTTCTTGGGCAACCTATACCTCGGAACTTAAAGAAGGCTTCATCTACCTCAAGAGCCGTACAGTAATTTTTGCAGTTTCACTCATCGGTATACTAATGGGTGTGATCCTTGTTCCCCTCAATACTTTTCAAGTAGCTTATATTAGTGAAAGTCTTGGACTTGATGCCACTGCTCTGTCTGTCTCAAGTATCGCCTTACTTCTTGGCTTAGCTATAGGTTCTTATATCTTCCCTATTTTAAACAAACGGTGGTCTCGTTATAGCTTATTTATTATAGGATGGATAGGCGCTATGCTTACATACTTTGCACTCTCTTTCCTTACACATACGTTCAATCCATTACTCATCTGGCTACTCCTCATCATCATATTCTTCTTGTGTGGTTCACTCGTATCTCTGATCACCATTTCAGTGAACGTAGCTTTTATGGAACATGTAGAAGAAAGTTACCTTGCACGTGCAGGTAGCATATTCAATGCCTTAGTCATGGCTGCTACACCCCTTGCTTCCTTTATTTTTGCAGGTGCTGCAACCTTTATGAGTATCAATCAAATCTTTTTCTTTACCGCAATTGGTGGTATGCTTATATGTATCCCAATGTATCTTAGTCGTGCATTGAAAAACTTATAAGAGGTGAATCACTTGCATAACATTATCCATACAGAAGCCAATCTCATCTTAGAGAGCTTCTTTACTTTATCACAGCTCGCTAATCCTAATCATGAATCACATATAAGACATACCTTTGCCAACTTACCTGCATCTTCACCTAACCGCGCGCTTCTTTCACATGTCATCGCGTATCTCGACCAAGTAGAGGATCAATTGCATTTACCCCAGGATCGCCTTGACTTTCTTTTCAAGGAAGCGTCACCTACATCTAGCCTTGATTCTAAGGGTGCACTTTTCTTACAGAACTGCTTGGCTGAGGCAGATCTGGCGACTTTTGTAGAAAAAGTTAAAGCTTTTGATGCCTCTGAGCGCTTTAATCATATCCGCTATATTATGCTCAGTATGTTAGCACATACACCTGAAACCATGAGTGAAATTGACACCCTACTTCCCCATGAATCTGCTCTTTTTGAACAGATCTTCAAGCATAAAGAATTATCAGAGAGTGAGAAATATGATATTTTCTATATCTATTATCATTACGAAGTACTCTTAGAGGAATTCGTATCATTTATCTTACAGACAATCCCTATCATAGCACCACTGCTCGAACCTTTTCAAAAGGATGTTGAACAGTTAATCCTAAGCATGAATGATTCTTTAAGCACACAAGGTATTGGCTACTTTACTGAACTCTTCAATATCAATCTTGGGGCAAATAGTCATTTTTCTTTTTACCCTTGTGTGTCTGCTCCCCTAAGCCTTACTTTCTCAAATACGAAAGCTACTTTGGAGCATTTTAATATTTTCTTTGGTATTTATGTACTTCCTTTCATCTCACTCAAAAAAGAATGTCAACATAGTGAGAAAGAAATAGCCAGTTTCCTCAAGGCACTTGCTGATCCAACTAAGCTTCAAATCCTGAAGCTCATAAAAGATGAACGCCTCTATGCAAGCCAACTTGCCGAGAAACTTGGTCTCACTAATGCAACCGTTTCCCATCACATGAATGTCCTTCTTCAATTAGAAATTTTAAAATGTGAGAAGGAGCAAAACAAATTCTACTATGCTTTGGAACCAACTTCTTTCAAGACCTATCTCGATCAAATTTACCAAGAATTTGGCTTTTAACCCAAAAGGAGGTGCCACAAAACTAATCACCTAGTTTTGCGGCACCTTCTTATTGTGGTCAACTTGTTAAAAACACTGCAACTTAGAAAAAATATGGTAGCCTTTAATGCCTTCAATGAATACCTAAGTTTAGAGGATTTCGCTACTAAGCATTGCTATCTTATCTTTAACCGGCTTTAGCACCTCTCTAAGACTACATCCTTCTCGAGTATAAAACTCTAAAATTTCTTTCCAAACTTCTAACGCCTTCTCTTTATCTCCCAACTCTTCGAAAAGAAATACTTTTGAATATAAACACGAACAATATTGTGGTTCTACCGCATACCCTTTATCCCAGTATGCTATTGCTTCATCATATTTTCCAAGATCTTTGCAAAGATCTCCTACAATACATAAACATCCTGAATCATTTGGACTAATTTTCTCAGCTTCTTTTATATACTTATATGCTGTATTTACATCACCACATTTTCGATAAACTATAGCTGCTGATATATATACTCCCCCCTTATCCGGCTCTTTCTCTAACCAAGCTAATACATTTCGGATAGCCTCCTCACTTCTATTACTCCTGATAAGTAAGAGATTGAGGTGATTATGGGCTTTGTACCAGTCATCATCTAGCTGATCTTTCCCTTTCTCAATTGCTTTTTGATAATATTGAATCGCTTTATCTACAGATCTCTTAGCATGGATATCATAAATATACGCATACTCTGCATAATCTTTTGCCATAGGCGTACCATGTAAAAAGATTTCATTATAGGCTGTAATTGCACGCTGAAAATCTTCTTCACTCCCACCACATTCATATATAGTTAATAATTCATCTACTCGTCTTTCATACCCTGAATAATCTCTATTAGGAATAGAATCAAGCAGCTCATCTGTCGTTACGGAAAAATAGTTTGCTATATCTACAAGTAATCCTATATCAGGCATAGAGTCCCCATTTTCCCACTTTGAGATCGCCTGATAACTTACCTTTAGATGACTTCCTAGCTGCTCTTGTGTAATGCCTTTTTCTTTTCTTAATTCCTTGATTTTTTTACCGATTTTCATCTCAATACCCCTTTAGTATTTTTTCGTAGCTACAAGTGAATTATATCTTGATTCAAGACCTTGAACAATCAAGTGTTCTTTGAATAACCATTCTCTGGTTGGTTGAGTCTTTAATAATAGACTATCCATCCATTTCTTCTAGTGCTGTATTGACATTGAAACAAAAGAGTGATTGCCCCTAAGTTGCAATCACTCTTTTTCATATATACTTTATTGATTTAAAGTAAATATTGTTCCTGCATTGCCAGCAAAGGCAATATAGCCCCCTTCAGGTAAAGTCACCGTGTCACTATCCTCACAATAGGCACTCCATATCAGTTGTCCCATTGCATCATAGACGATCATCGTTCCTTTGCCTTTGATAGCCACCTCTAGTGTCTGATCTTTAGATGCCGGATCTAAGGTGAACCATTTGGTATAACCGTCTGAACCAATTTTCACATTGAAGTTTTCCGCCATCGTAAGCGGAGTTAATGTTCTTCCATCTACAAAGAGCATGTCTGATGCTTCAAGGTATTCCACCCCGCCATGTTTGATCATACGGAGCTCTCTGAGATCGCGCCCTGCCACCTGGGCACAAGTCACCACAGGTATAGCAACATCTTCACTGATTACCTGATTACCCATCACATATCCAGGAAGATTGGGATCAGCCATCAGCGGCATCATCGGGCTGAGATACATTTGAGAGGTATACTTTTCATTCACAAGAAAATACACATTCCCACTTCTTTGTTCCCAAGCCTGCCAACTCTTTGGGTCCACTTGGTATTCAGGAAGCTTCTGTCCCATATAGATTACCGTCTTAGACTCTCCAACGCCTGGTAGTTCACCAATACTTTCTTGAATGGCATACATCTTCCCATCTGCTTTTGTCTCAAAGCTAATCTTCACCTTACCCTCTTCGTGTGCAAATGTACGCTCTCCAACATAGACAAACTCTAGTGGCTCAGGTAGCATTGGCATCGGCAACAGGAGCTTGCCCGCTTCTGTAATCTGAATAGTTTGTGGCATGGCATAAGAGCCATATACCCCTGTATAGTCAAGCATCTCTTTCGGCATTTGCTCTGGGATTGGTATGATTGGCACTACCTGTGTGGGTGGTGCCTGTAATCCTAAGTAATCCCGTCCAATCATGGTCGCAAGCATCTGATTGTACCCACTTGTTCCACCTGCCGAAACAACGGCAATACTGATATTCTCCTCTGGAAGTACGATCAGGCTGGCATGCCCCGTCACCGTATCGCCACCTTTTGCTACAGCTTTGATCCCACCAATTGCGAAGTCATCCATCTCCGTCTCATCAAATCCCAATCCATACTCAAAGACCGCATCTTCTCTTGGAAGCCAGGTCTCTTTCACATAGGATGGCGCCATCATCTCCGCTACAGCTTCTGATGAGAGAATACTTGTCCCATTTGTTGTAAATATATTGCCAAATCGGCAAAGATCTTCCGCACTACTGTACATTCCACCTGCGCCAATAAACCCCAATGCTTCGGCTGGTAGTTTTCCTTCATGTCCTGGTATGTAAGTATGTACTAATGCTTTACGATTGAAGCCATCTTGTGCCGTCTTAGTATGCTTAGCACCAATAGGCGCCGTGATCTCATCATGTAAAAACTGCGTGAATGACTTGCCACTTACAGCTTCTATGATCAGTTCAGCAACAGTGAAGCCATCGTTACAATAGACAGAGTATGTACCTGGCGCAAAATTTAATCTTTGCTTCTCAAGGCTCTTAAGAAAGGTATCATGATTGACCGTATCTTGGTCCCCCATCAACATGGCATTATGGAATGAAGAACCACTCAGCCCTGATGAATGGTCCAACAGCATACGTACTGTGATTTCTGTATAACGGGAATCTGCCATCTTAAAGTCTTTCAAATAGGTTGTAACAGGCGCATCAAGATCTACCTTACCTTGGTCGACTAACTTCATCATTGCCGTTGCCGTGTAAGTCTTACTTACTGACCCAATGCTATACATGTGGGCAGGTGTCAGCTGGGTCTTCTCTTCTTTGCTATAGACACCTTCTTGCCCCGACACCACGATCTGCCCTTGGTCCATCACCGCATACTGCAAACTCGTAATCCCAAGTCCTTGCCCATAGGCCTCCATAAATGCTTTGACCTTGTCCTCAGATGTTACAACCTGCATCTGTTCAAATTGTGTTGTGCTTCGTTCTTCTGCAAATACAACAGGCATTTTAAGATTTACCGCCAAAGCTGCTATCATGACAACCTTACTATATTTTCTTAAATATTTCCGTTTCATCATCTCATCTCCCCCTTCACCTATCCGTATAAACTCTATTATTGATAAACTTCTTCGATATGCATGAAGGCATATCCCCCTGATACAATACTCCATATCAAGAGATTACCTACCAGCAGTGCACTAAAGCCATTGCTACTCATAAACGCCTCTCCGCCTAGGTAGCCAATCATAAGACTTGCCAGAATCAGTACCGTATTGATCACAACCAGTCCACCAATCACTACGCCACCTTTAAGCTGCTTCGCCAGAGTCACCACAACCCCTGCAAAGATCTGTAGCCAGATAATTGCCATAAAGATCACCATTGCCACAGGCTTAGCCAGCGTGATCAGCACCGCTGTCTCAAAATGCGCGTGTGGCCAAGTCAGAAGCATATATAAGGCGCATCCACCAAGGCTATATACTACCAAAAGTTTACCCCAAGGTTTGAGCCCTTCCCAAAGAAGTTGTTTCTTGGTATAAGGTAGATTCATCGTAGGAAGATACACTTTGTCTGAACCAAGCTGTGGGCAAATCCCTTTTAGGACAAACATCGGATACATCCCAAGCATGGCTGCACATATAATATAAATCTTATCAAACATTTGCACGGCTACTTCCTTTACCTCTGGTACGATCCAGCCTACCAGCACACATCCTATGCCTACCATTGTTGCAATCGCCAAAATGAGTAGCATCGTAACCTTTGTATCATATAACCAATCTTTCTTAAACCACTGCATTGCCATATACCTCCTTGTATAACTTCACTACTGATTTACCTTCCATACGCAGTTCCTCTACCATTTCATTGCGTACAATCTTTCCATCCTTGAGTAGGAGCACACGGTCCAGCATCATCTCAATATCTGCTACGAGATGACTAGACAGGATCATGGTACTCTCTGGATCAAAGTGTTCGAGAATCATCTTGATGATCGCTTCCCTTGCAAGAAGATCGACTGCAGCTAGCGGCTCATCTAGAATATAGACACTGCCTTCCACACCTAATGCAAGTGCAAGATGGAGCTTTTCATTTTCCCCTTTAGAGAGTGTCTTGACTTTCATCCCTTGTTCTAGGCCAAACTTTTGAAGAATCTCCGCGCATTTGATTGGGTTAAAGCGCTCAAAATACTGTACATAGTAGCTAACACAGTCTTTGATCAGCCATCCACCTGGCATCAGTGCCTGATCACACATATAGCCAATCTTTCCTTTGTGGGCTGCCCTAAAAGCTTCCCCTTCAAATTCATAAGTTCCATGATCGTAGCTAATCTGACCCCCTAGGATTTTAAGAAGTGTACTCTTCCCCTCGCCATTGGGTGCAAGTAGCCCAATGATCTCACCTCGCGGAATTTCTAATTTGAGATTATCTAAGATCACTTTATTTTTATAACGTTTATTCACATCTATTAACCTTATCATTTTGACCCCTCCATGTCTTACGCTTCTATTTCTTCAAGAATACCCATTGCTTCCTTTTTTCCAATTCCTATTGCCTTCATATCACCTAGGAACTTCTGCGCGAGTTGGCGACCCATATCTTCTTGCATCCGATCTGGTGCCTGCTGCATCTCACTTACAAAAGAACCCATCCCACGCTTTGTATACGTAATCTCTAGGCGCTCTAGTTCGCCATAGGCACGCTGCATCGTATTGGGATTGACGCCTAGCCTGGTCGACATCTCCCTGACCGAAGGGAGCTTATCTCCTGGATGAATCTCTCCAAGTGCAATCCCTCTTCTAATCAATGCCACAATCTGTAGATAAATGGGCTCATTGCTATCAAATTCAATTTGATCCCACTGCATTTTCTTTCACCACCTTTAAACTTAACTAGTGTACTACCACGATAGTACACTAGTTAAGTTGTGTTGTCAACGTCTTCAAACAAAAAAATAAACACCTATCTACATATGAGATAAGTGTTTATCCGTATTAACGTTTATTTTCTTATTTTTGAATCCCTTTTGATGTTCTTACACTTGGTAAGTAGTTTCTTGATGTTCTTTCAACAAAGAGACGCTCTACTGATAAGTCTACATTGTCAAATACAATAGTTTCTTGACCTTCCACTGCTTCTTCTGAAACCATCACAGGTTCTTGACCTTCTAATGTATGATAAAGTGAAACAACTTCACCTTTTTTCACATTTTGAACAGTTACTTTGCCAGTAGGTTCTACTGTAATCTCTGATGTAAGGACTTTGCGTGATTGATCTGGGTAGCTTTCTTCGTAAAGCTCTACTGAATTGATACGTGTGTGCCCACCACCATTGATGCTGATTTGCGCTGGTTCAACGATTTGAAGACGGATGTATCTTGCTGTTACTGGGTTGAATAAGATACGATCGATTTCATCTTCTTTGTTATCAATGACATGATCGACTAACTCGAAGTTTTCACCATCTAAGCTTGCAAGAATCTGTACTTCTTTTGTATTCCACATTCTTGACTCTCTTGCTTCTGGGTGACCACAGTTTACGATGCGGTAGTGTTTGATTGTTT
>JBOFIR010000215.1:0-10490 GCA_051650265.1 Cellulosilyticaceae bacterium | reverse complement strand
ACGCTATTAAGTGGTGAATCTTTGGCCTTTGGTTCATATGTCTTCTCTTTTGCCATCAGTGCTCAACCTCCTTACGTCTTGTGAAAATAAGTTGTGGAATGGTGATCAGTGCCACAATCACAAAGAAAATCACCGCTTTAGCCTGACCTACACCTTCCCAGCCAACTTTGCCATAGAATGTATTATAGATATCTAATGCAAGCATGGCAGTCTTGTTGGAAGGTGCCCCTGCCGTCAGTGCCAAGTTCTGGTCAAAGAGCTTGAAAGCATTGGATACCGTTAAGAAAAGACAAATGGTGATCGATGGCATCACCAACGGGATGGTGATACTTCGTAAGATCTTGAAAGGGGTTGCCCCATCAATCTTGGCCGCCTCGATCAAAGTGTCTGGTATACTCTGTATACCAGCAATATAAATAATCATCATATACCCAATAAGTTGCCAGTTCATGAGGATCACCAACCCCCAGAAGCCATACTCTGGCTTGAACGTGAGGGTCACCCCAAATTTGTATAAGACACCGTTGATAATAAGCTGCCAAATATAACCTAATACGATCCCACCAATCAGGTTTGGCATAAAGAATATGGTTCTAAAATAATTGGTTCCTCTCATTCCCCTTGTGAGTAAAAGTGCTAAAGCAAAGGCAAATACATTAATTGTCACAACTGCTACCACTGCAAACTTCACAGTAAACCAAAGTGCATTCAGGAAGTCTGGATTTGAGAACGCCTTGATATAGTTATCAAACCCTACCCACTTAGCATCTGTAACCGTTGTAAATTCTGTAAAGGACAAGCCTACCCCCATCACAAAAGGAATGAGAAAGGCAATTGTAAACGCAATAAGCGTTGGAAGTACAAATAAAGGGAAATACTTCTTTAATGTTTTTTCCATAACTTTCTCCTCCATCTTTTTTGAGTCAAAAAGAGTGAGTCACCCCTAAGCCTTGACTCACTCTCTTCTTCAATACTTTAGGTTATTGTGCTTTTGCTGCACTTTCTCTTTCCCAAGAATCTTTAACAACTTTTACCACATCATCCCAGCTCTTCTGACCTTGTGCATACTCAAGAAGTGCACTACCAAAGTCATTTTTGAAGTTTTCACTTGGGAATGCTGCAAATGTCCATGGCACAGACTTCACATCTTTTTCCATCCAAGCAAGTACTTCTCTTGCAAGTGGATCAGCTGGTTTTTCATTGTCTTTAAATGTATTAAATGGTGCGATGAAGCCAAGATCGTTTGTCACATAGCCTTTGCCGGTGTCACTAGAGAAGAGCCACTCAAGAAAAGCCACTGACATATCTTGTTTATCTTTAGAGACTTTACTATTGATTGCAAAGTAGTTTTCTGTTCCCACACATAAGCCTTGTGATTCTTCACCAGGCATACCTGTATAGATTGGTAAGTATTTGATGTCATTTTCACCAACAACGTTACCTGATACCCCTTTGATTTGTGACCATGCCCAGTTACCATTCTGAACCATTGCTGCTTGACCAAGTGCAAACTCAGCCATAGAGTCATCCACAGATTTGCCTCCAAGAAGACCTTTCTCTGTTACTGAATTATTGCTATACAAATCAAAGATGTTTTGATAATTTTTATTGTATTT
Source organism: Cellulosilyticaceae bacterium (assembly GCA_051650265.1). GTDB lineage: Bacteria > Bacillota > Clostridia > Lachnospirales > Cellulosilyticaceae > JBOFEH01. Next base: position 8,874 of record JBOFIR010000215.1, on the reverse strand, counting down.
AAAATCGATTGTTTTTGAGTTAAGCCCTGCTAAGATACTATTGTCATAGTCTTTGTTCTCAGCAAATTCATAGTAAAATGGCACGTTGGCTAAGTGTGTTTGCCAGCGCCACTGCTCGCCTGCACCAAGTGATGTGGATGCAAATACCCCTTTAATCCCAAGGTCATCTTTGTGTTTGGTCATATCAGTGACCACATCAGATAACGTTTGGAAATTGTTGATTTCCTGAGTAGAACCGATGCTGACTGATTTGTCTGGGAGTGCAAAGTACTTTTGCATAATCGCATCATTGTAGATAATCCCATAACCTTCTACAACGTATGGAATACCATAGACCCCATCACCACTTGTAACTGCAAGACTCTTATCTGTGAGGTAGCTATAAAGTTTGGAATCTTTAAGATCTACGCAATAATCTTTCCATGACTGGTAACCTACAGGCCCATTGATTTGGAAGATGGTTGGTGCATCTGACTTTGCCATCTCTGCTTTGAGTGTTGTCTCATATGTACCACTAGCAGCGGTCACCACTTTGACACGTACACCAGTCTCTTTGTAATACTCATCAGAAATTTTTTGATAGACCTCTGCGATTTCTGGTTTGAAATTCAAGAAATAGATTTCTTTTGCCTCTTGTTTTGTACCACATGCAGCTAATGAAAAGACCATTGTAAGACTTAAAAATGAACCTACTATTTTTTTGATTTTCATAGCTAATCCTCTCCCTTATTCATCAAATAGGACTTGATAGGTTGTTTTGGTAACGTTTCCGATTCCTAACTTCAATCTAACATATTTGTTAAATTTATACAATAGTTTTTTATTTAATATTTAAAATATTTTATTTAATAGTGAATTTTACAATTTTATATTGTTCGGTAACGTTATTGGTAGTAAAATGAAACAAATATGTATGTTATCGTACAAGTTATCAATAAGGGGGAGTTTGAGATGTCTTCACCAAATATCAAGGATATTGCTAAACTTTGTGGCGTTGGCGTCAGTACTGTATCACGCGCCATCAATGGCCATCCTGAAGTCAATGCCGATACACGCGCACGTATTCTCCAAGTGATCAAAGAACAAAACTATGTACCCAATAATAGTGCGCGTAATCTACGACGCCTCAATACTAATACCATCGCTGTACTGGTCAAAGGGATTGCCAATCCCTTCTTCTCACCGCTTCTTAAAGTACTTGAACGGGAGCTGCACAGCCGCAAGCATTCCATGCTTCTGCATCAGGTTGATCCTGATGCAGATGAAGTGGATACAGCACTTGAACTCATCAAGGAAAAAAATCTGGTAGGCATTATCTTTGTGGGGGGAAAATTCACCCATCAAAGTGAGAAGCTCTCACGCCTCGATGTGCCCTTTGTGATGTGTACCTCTTCTGCAGCAAGTGCCCATAGCAATACCTACTCTTCTGTCTGTATTGACGACTTTAAGGAAAGTTACAAAGCAGTGGCTTATCTATGCGCCCTCGGTCATAGAGAGATCGCCATTTTGATGCCTGCACGTGACGAAAGTATCGGACGAAGCCGCTTTGATGGTTATACGCAAGCGCTCCTTGATCATGGTATTCATCTCAATCCTGAGCTCATTCGCTATTTTCATCCCGAACTTGAAGAATACTCGCTACAAAACGGCTATCTCTGTACTAAAGAACTCTTAGAAAGTGGTGCTCACTTTACTGCCCTCTTTGCCCTCTCCGATATACTCGCTATCGGAGCTAGCCGCGCAATTTTTGAAAAAGGCTACAATATCCCCTATGACTATTCTGTCATTGGCTTTGATGGTATCGAACTTTCCGAGTACTGTAACCCACCACTTACCACCATTGCACAGCCGATACGTGAAATCGGCCTCGAAAGTATACGTGTCCTTTTTGACCTTATTAAAGCCGAAAATAAAGGTGAGAAAACACACACACGCTACAGCGCATATCTCATTGAGCGTGCTTCCTGTGCACCTGCACGAATTCAATCCTTTTCCGAAACTTCGTAAATAAAAAGGCGATCTGCAAAGCAGATCGCCTTTTTTTACTACTATTTTACTAAATCCTCAATTTGTTTCTTCCATACTAAGTAACCTGCACCATTAAGGTGTACCCCATCACGTGTATACTCACTCTCTAACTCATTATTTTGTGTCACAAAGTGATCATATAGATTCACAAATGTATAGTCATATGCTGTAACAAGTTCCTTAAGCGCTGCATTGAAAGCTTGTACACGCTCATTGTTGATTGGATGTGCATACACACTGTTATTGACAGGTAGACAGCTTTGTACAAATACTTGTGTCCCCTCTAATGTCTTAAATTGTTGTAGTAGCTCTTCATATTCCTCAATCATCTGAGCAGCTGGCTTACCATCCATGATGTCATTGATTCCGATTTTGATAAAGATTTTAGTTGGTGTGTTTGAAAGAATATTTGGCATACGCATTTGTAGCCATGAGATTCGATCGCTATCAATCCCTCTATTAAGAATCTTAGGATTCTCGAACATTTCAGCCCATTCATTACGTTGTGTAATAGAATCCCCAATAAATAAAATACAATCTTTTTGTGGCGCTAACACCTCAAATGTTTCGCGCCTATTAACCACGTAGTTCCATGGTTCTGCGCTTTGGATATAGCCCTCTTTTAGTACTTTCTCCGCTGAATTCATAATGACCCCCATAATGTATTATTTTGTAAAACATTAAGTATTTTTATTATATTTTAACTTGTTTTTAGTAAAATATCAACATATTATTACTATCACATCTCGCTTTATTAGGACATATACTGTATCGAACCTACTCTCCCTCTCTTTGAAAGGAGTCCGCTATGGATGCTTCACCTTTACCTCAAGAAAAACTCGGCCATGTACTTACTATGCTCCAGCACTACCAAAGAAAGGGTATAAGCACTTTGGCTTATACCCTTTCTTTGGTATGTCACTATATAGTCATCCCCATGACTTCCTTGTAGACTTTGGCTGCATAAGAGTCTGTCATCCCACATATGAAATCGGTTACAAGAAGAAGGCGATAATAAGCCTCACTTCCTTCCCCCCGTGCAATACTGTTTTTGCAAACCAAGCGGTAGTTCTTAGAAATCATGGCGTAGACTTTGCCATCGTACCCTACATAAGGCTGCACTTCTTTATTGAGTACCGCACTCACAAAGGTATCTAAAAGTTTGTGGATAATATTGTACCCTACTACTTCACTTTTAACGACTGCTTCATTGTTATATACATAGTCTTTGGAGAGTTGTCTTAGGAAAAGCATAATCTTCTTAGCTTTGGAGTTCCCAATAAGTTCCCCCTCATAATTTCCCTCCATGATCGCATCATAAGATACCAAAAACTCCTCCACCACACTGGATCTGAGGTACTTTCCTAATTTGATAATAAAGGACTTCATCGCATACTCACCAGGATCCTCATAGCCATAAGTTTCCTTCGCCTTGTCATAGTTCTTGTTCCAATAGAAATCAAGACTCTCTTCAAAGCTCTTCTCCTCATAGCCCTCAGCTTCAAGAAATGCTTCATAGCGCATCTTGAACACATCGTGCGAAACAATCCCTTTGCTAAAAGCATCCTCCAGATCTCCCAGCAAATAAGCGATGTCATCCGCTGCTTCTAATATATATACCAATGGATTGCGTACGCCACCAAGCTCAGTAACTTCCATAATTTCTTCAAATTCATGGGATTCTGACTTATAGTATCCTATTTTCTTACTTAGTTTACCGCCTTGGCCAACTTCTAGAGACGAGCTTGGATACTTGATAATGGAACTGAGTACGCCTAGTGTAAGATTCATGCCATAACGGTCAATCACAAAATGCAGCTTCGTCAAGATCCTTAATGCCTGCGCATTTCCTTCAAAGCTCAGAAGATCTAGCGCCTCTTGTCGCTCAAGCCTTTCCTCGTACCCATCAAAGATAAAGTCATAGCCGCCATCTTCTTGTTCCCTCAGGTGCTGCCCGAACCACTCTCTGATCGCTACCTCCCCAAAATGCCCAAAAGGAGGATTACCAAGGTCATGAATGAGTCCTGCACAAGCAAGTATATTACACATATCATCCACATACTCATTGGTAAATACTTCCCCATCTGACATAGGTCTCTGCATAAGCTGCGCACCAATCGTCCTTCCTAGTGACTTTGCGATAGAGGACACCTCTAGTGAATGGGTCAGCCTCGTTCTCACAAAATCCAACTGCTCTAGTGGGAAGACTTGTGCCTTGTCTTGCAACCTTCTAAAAGATGCACTAAATAAAATACGATCATAGTCATTTTCAAACTCATCTCGTAAGTCTGACGCTTTGCGCGTCACTTTATAATCTTTAATTCTCTTTTTGTTGAGAATTTGATACCATTTTAACCGACTCATGATTATTCCCTTTCCAATCTATATGGTTTTGATTTACCTATAGTTTTCCAGTTTATAACCCTTTTCATTCACTCTCTTATTTTTCTAACCACGCCATCACAAGTTCTAGCCATGTTCCTACATGTGGCTGGATCAGATAAGGTGCACCTGGTGCTGATGAAAGCGCCTCGCATGTACTAAGTCCATGGCATCCATGTGGATAGATATGCATTTCAAATGAAATCCCTTTTTGGCGAAGTGCACATGCCATAAGCAAGCTATTCTCAACCGGCACAGCAGCATCTTCCACTGTGTGCCACAAAAATGTTGGTGGTGTATGTGCCCCCACGCACAGCTCGAGTGAAAACTGTGCACGTAACTGCTCAGATGCCTCTTCCCCTAGTAGGTTATCAAAAGAACCTTTATGGGCAAATTCGCCACCACTAATGACTGGATACGCTAAGATTTGTTTGTTTGGCTTACAAGCCTCCCCATCGATGCCCAAAGTCTCACTGATGAGTGGATCAACCCAGAAATTTCCTAAGCTTCCTGCAAGATGCCCACCTGCGGAAAACCCACATACTGCGATTTGATCGGCTTCCACATGCCACGCATCAGCCATCCCGCGTACATGGGCAACTGCTGCCGCTAGCTCCAGAAGTTGCTGCGGGTAGCGCTTAGGGGCACCACTATAGTGAAGCACAAATGCATTGTAACCTGCTGCCATAAACTTAAGTACAATAGGCTCTGCCTCTCGATCAGACACATAGCCATAGCCACCCCCAGGACAAATCACAACACTTGCGCGTTTGCGATTGCTATCAATCTCTGGGCTATTATCAATCACATAAGTGGTGAGTGTCGCCTCACTTCCTCTTAATCCTTCAAATACTGTCTCTAGTTTAATACATGTATGAATCATCATTATCCTCCTGTAGTAAAAACTTTCTATTATTTTACCATATTTTTTACTTAAACATAAAAAAAAATAGTCAGCAGGTTTCTTTTTTACCTACTGACTATTTTGATATCTATTTTTCAGGGAATATTTCTTAATTTAATGTGTGCCTTCTTACTTTGTACGCTCGTAGATTGGCAGACGCCCTAACGGCACCTCTATTGCGCGTACGGTTGGCCCTGCTACTACGCTACCATCATCGCCACGCCACTGACCTGTCGGGAATTTCACAGTGCGCATGCGCATATCTTTTGTCAGCACTGGTGCCACAAGATAACGATCTCCTAGCATGAATTGATCCTTGGTCAGCTCTAAGCCTTCTTCTGGGAACTCATACGCCATATAACGAACAATCGGTTCGCCCGTCTGACTTGATCTCTTTGCAAGTTCCTCAATATAATCTGCATATTTCACGTGAATCCACGCTGCATCTTTGCAGTACCCAAAATGCGTCTCATCCAGCACACGCCAAGGCGCCGCTGAAAACTGCATCATAGGCATCATCGCCGCACACTGTGCATAGCGTACAAATAATTCTTGGTCAAGATGATCACTATTGGCAAGGAAATTCATATACTCCCCACCACCGATCATATCTGGACATGTATAGGCATATCCCATGATCCCTTGAGCAAGTTGATTTGGTACAAGTGACGCCACACCTGCACCACACCAGCTATGTGCTTTGTCTGCTAAGCGTTGTACAAGGTGAAGTCCTGCCGCCTTGAAGCATGCGCGGTATTCATTGTATTCATAATCTAAGCCAATCTTTGCCCAAAGTTCACTGTGTGTATTGGCATCAATTGGTGCATACGTCACATCATGATCACTATAAAACTGTGCATCCCCTGCATCAAACTTGAAGCCATCGATACCATAGTCCGCCATCAATCTATGATTTTGCGTGTGGTACCAAGCTACAGCTTCTGGATGTGTGAGGTCAAGCACTGCTGAGTGACCATTCCACCACTCCTTGATCGCAACCGAACCATCTTGATTCTTCACCAAATAACCTTTGGCCTTTAGTTGCCTAAACTCAAGGCTATCTGGACTTACAAATGGACATGTCCAAAGCATCACCTTAAAGCCCATCTCATGGAGCGTCTCTACCATAGCCTTTGGATCTGGGAACTTGGCACGATTAAATTCCCACTTACCATAATACTCATTCCAACCATCATCAATCATCATGATTCCTACAGGCATCCCTTGTGCGGCCACACTACGTGCATAAGTGAGTACCCCTTCTTGTGTCTGATCATAGATCAGCTCGATCCATGTATTGTATTGCGGCTTGACGAAGAAGTCCTTTGGGGGCATGATGCCATTTGCTGGGAAGAACTTGGCACTTGCTGCACTAAAGGCTTCTCTAAGCCCACCTTCTACTTTGCCAATCTGTGGTTGTGCTTTGACTGCAGTAAGTGTGATAATCCCGTCTTTTACTAAAATATCGAAACCACTTTCACACCAGATGTAGCGTCCTTTTGTTGAGACCAAAAAAGGATTCGCTTGATTTGGACTTGTGTGAAGTGCCAACTTTGCCTCATAGTAAGATGCTTTATGTAATGGGTACTGCCCACCATCATTGATAATCGGTCCATACCAATATTCGTTTTCTTGTATTTCATAAGTAAATACATTGCTTTGATTCATGTCATTGCTCCTTTATTGATGCTATTTAAGAAACTCCTCTTTATTTTAGGAGAAATTTTTACTAAAAACAATATTTTTTTACTAATTTTTATGTGTTTTTTCTTTCTCGCTCAAATCTGCAATAAGTAGTCAAATTCACTCATTTGTGATACACTATGTTCAAAATGATACTTAAGAAAAGGTTGTGTATATATGAAACGATACGAGACAGAGTCCATTGGCCGCTACATCAGCCATTTTCATCGTCTTGGTGCAGCCTTCTTGGCAAAAGAATATGAGAAATACCATATTGGTTCAGGGCAATATCAATTTCTCATCCAACTCTATCTCCAAGATGGTATTAGTCATGATGAACTCACTGAAAAAGTTTCTGTAGATAAAGGAACAACAACACGTGCAATCAAAAAATTAGAAGAAGCTGGCTACGTTACCACTGTTGTCAATCAACAAGACAAACGAAAATACCACATCTTCCTCACCACCAAAGCACAGGAGATCTGTGAGGAAATTATGGAGGTCTCCAAGAAGTGGAATCATCAGCTTGTAGGTAGTCTCTCCCAAGAGGAGCTAGACACCCTTTTCACACTTTTACGCAAGATGGCACGCCATAACCCAGGCTACTTTTTTGAAGCCGAAGAAACTTCTCAAAATGAATAGCACACAAAGTCCCCTTCTAGTCCTTGTATCCAAAGGCTTAAGAGGGGCTTTTTTATTGCGTTTGCAACTAAATAATGTTAAAATAAATTCATTGTCTATGCAACATTATAGAAAGAAAGGATTTATTTTATGTCGACAGAAAAAACGCAACAAGAACTCGGTTCAGAAAGCATTATCAAACTCCTGATTAAATTCTCTATCCCTGCCATTATTGGTATGGTTGTCAATATGCTCTACAACGTAGTAGACCGTATCTTCATTGGCAACATCCCCGAAGTAGGTGGTCTTGCAATCACTGGTGTGGGCATCACCATGCCTGTAACCCAAATCATCACAGGCTTCGGGATGCTTGTAGGCATCGGTACATGTACTAGCATCTCCATTTCATTTGGTAAACAAAAACGTGATGAAGCGCAGCGTTATCTTGGCAACGGTTTTACAGGTATTGTAATCATCAGTATCCTCGTTGCACTACTTGGTAACCTCTTTGCAACACAGATTCTCACCTTATTTGGTGCAAGCGAACAGACACTGCCTTACGCTCTTGCTTACATACGTCCTCTTTTCTGGGGAACAATCTGTAACCTCTTTACCTTTAGTTTGAATAACTCGATTCGCTCAGATGGTAATCCCAAACTCAGTATGTTCACGATGCTTATTGGGGCACTCATCAATATCGTCCTAGATCCTATCTTCATCTTTGGGCTCGGGCTTGGCATTCAAGGTGCCGCTTATGCAACTGTCATTTCTCAGTTTGCAGCAGGGTGCTGGGTACTCTTCTACTTTACTAAGAGTAGTAAGTCTTCTATCAAGCTCATTCCGAGTGATATGAAACTAGATGCTCAGATTATGAAAAATATCTTAGTCATCGGACTTGCACCATTCTGCATGCAGCTTGCAAGTAGTGTGGTCTCTGTCATTGCCAACAAATCACTTATGACTTACGGCGGTGACCTTGCCATTGGGGCTATGGCAATCATCACTTCAATCTCTACAATCTTTATCATGCCAATCTTTGGGCTCAACCAAGGGGCACAGCCAATTATTGGCTACAACTATGGGGCGAAAAACTTTGCACGTGTTCGTCAGACCTATCTTTACAGCCTCATCAGTGCCAGCGTCATTCTGGTATTAAGTTTGGCTTGGGCGGCGTTCCAGAAACCGGCCTCCGGCAGCAGGGTCTCATTGTCGAGGTGATGGTCGTGCACAAAGCGGTGCAGGCTCAGCTCGTCGTT
>JBOFIR010000214.1:0-5807 GCA_051650265.1 Cellulosilyticaceae bacterium | reverse complement strand
TCAATAGCAAGGATAAGGATCAAGTACCCAAAACAGGGGAGAGTCGTGCAGTAGATGGTCTGTTAGGCGCTGGTTTGTTGTTCTCAGTAGGTGCAGTGACAGTGGTCTCTAAGCGCAAAAAAGAGGATTAGACGATGAGAAAACAGGTGCTTAGAATGAGCTTTATAGCGATGGCGAGTGTATGTCTCATTATCTTAGGCATAAGAGTGTGGCAAAGTCATGAGGATAAGCAAAAACTTCATGAGGTGACAGCTCAGCTTAAGGATGAGAAGGAGTCGTCTGCTAGGCAGGCACAGGTGATCGATCCGATAGTGAAAGAAGAAAAGATAAGTGAAATAGAGCCGCAGATCTTGCCTGAATATCTGCGGCTCTATGAAATGAATCAGGATTTGGTTGGGTGGCTCAAGATAGAGGATACACGTATTGATTATCCTGTGATGCAGACGCTTGAGGATGAAGACTATTATTTAGACAAGGGATTTGATGGGGAGAAAAATAGTAATGGTTCTTTGATCCTAGATACATCTTGTCAGATGGGTGGTCCAGAGGGATCACCTAGTACAAATCTGATCATACATGGGCATCATATGCGCTCAGGGGAGATGTTTGGCGATCTAGAAAAGTATATGGACGCAGACTATGCCAAATTACATGAGCGCATACAACTTGATACACTGTATGAAAAGCGTGAGTATCAGGTGGTGGCTGTCTTTCTTTCGCAGGTATATAGTAAGTCTGATACCTGCTTCAAATATTATCAGTTTGTAGAAGCTGATACACCAGAGGCATTCGAGACTTTCTATAACACGATCAAAGAACTCTCGGTCGTGGATACAGGGGTAACTGCATCGTATGGGGATGAGCTGCTTACGCTTAGTACCTGTTCTTATCACGTAGAAGATGGACGGCTTGTTGTCGTTGCAAAGCGTATAGTTTAAATACAAAGAGAGGCTAGTCACATCAGTGGCTAGCCTCTTCATTATAATAAGGGGGGAGTTTTATTAGTCTTGTAATACAACTTCTACAGCTGTTACTTGTGGTGGCATTGAAGCTGTCATCACAGGACCTGGTGTAACGCTTACGTTTTGGCCTACTTCAAGGTCTTCAAAGCGGTAAACACGTCTGTTGATTCTATGATGAATGAAAGTATCTTTATCTGTGTGAACGATTGTTTGTGTGTTTGGATCTGCAGATTCACCGATTGTAATAGTCTTTGTTTCTTTGTTGATTTCTAAGATTTTGCCTTTGATTGCTTTTACTTCAGGAGTCTCGATTTCTTTTGTATCGATTGTACCATTAGACTCACCTAAGATTGTGATGCTGATCGCTGGTGTTTGTGCAGGAATAGACATTGTCATCATTGATTTGTGAATAGCTGATACTTCCATACCTACTTCAAGGTCTGCTAAAGCATAACGCATTTTGTTTTTGAAGTGACCGATAGATGTTTCTGTTTCATCTACATTAAGTACGATGTAATTGATTACTTCGTCTTTAAGACCTTCTGGTAATACAGTTACCATTTTGTTCTCTACATCTACTTCAACGATTGTTGCTTTTTTGATTGTCATTGTCTCAGCAACAGCTGGTGCTTGATCTTCTTTGATAGCTTTTGCGCCAGCAGGAGCTGCTTCGCCAAGGATTACGTGACCATCTTTGTACTCTACAGCTACGCCTAAAGCGTTTGCTACGTCTCTAAGTGGTAAGTAAACTTGATCTTTGTAAACAAGTCCGCCTTTATCTTCTAAGATGCTTTCGCCATTGAGTGAGTATGATAAGTTATATTTTAATTGTGCTTTAACTTCTTCGATCACTGGTGCAGCAACTACTGAGAAACCTAAAACGCCTACTACACCTGCAACCATAAGTGCTTTTGCTTTGTTTGATAAATTCTTTTTCATGTGGAATACCTCCAATTATTTGTTGTTTGATACTTTATAGACGAGGAATATTTAGGAAAGGTTCCACTTTGCCAAAAATAAATTCAAATTTCATTTCAAAAGTCTACATGTAGCGTTCAAATGGACATGAGATGATACAACCAGGCATAAGCTATAGAAATTATAAAATTGTGATATACTAAGATTAATGAGTAGAAGGATCTAAGGAGGTGAAAAATATGGAGCAAGCAGCGGTGCTCTTAGACAGCCGTTTTGAAAAGAGTTTACCCAAGGAGCGGCAAGAAGAGTTGTTAGAAAAAGTATCAAATTTTGCAAAGGATTATTTTCAATATAAAAATCAAAAAGAGAGACTTCTCAAATATGGAATTGATAAAGTAGAGGGATGCGCTAAGCTCAAAGAAGTCTGGAAGTTCAAAGTAAGTAAAGGTGAACGTGTACTTTTTATCAAAGGAAAAGATATTGAATGGGATACGTATGCATACCAAGATGCTTTGGTTTTCCTGGAGTTTTGTGATCATGATGCACAGATCAGACGTGCAAGAAGCATGGGGTGGACTGGAGAAATCACAGATATTGAAGACTATGTAGATGAAGTAGCAAGAGAACTAGAGTATGAACCAGAAAAAAATATTACACGTGTTTTTAAGCATATTGATATTACCACTTTGGTACATAGTGAGGATTTGACAGGTATTTATTATCTCAACAAAGACCAGCGCCATTTTGTTAATGAACAGCTCAGGCCACTCATGCTCTTTGGGAGTGCAGGCAGTGGGAAGACGACGATCGGAATCTATAAGGTCTTTGCACTTCTTAAGCAGTATCCTGATCTGAGAATCGGTTATTTTACCTACTCTAATCATCTGCTTGAAACAGCTAGAAAGATCTTTAATACAGTGGTTGAGAATGAAATTATTTCCGAGGAAAAGCTTCAAGCAGATGGACTAGACTTTTATAATATCAGGGACTTCCTAATAGATCATACCAAGGCATCACAGATGGTTGAGCTCAGTAGCTTTAGAGTGTTTTATAGGGGGCTACTATCTCAGCCTAAATATAAGAAATTTGTGCGTAGCGTAGATGCTTTTGATGCGTGGCGTGAGATCAGGGGACTGATCAAGGGATTTGCAGGGATGGACTGGAGCCCACAGGTGGCTCAGCCACTCATCGAGGCATCGCAGTATAGGGGATTAAAAGCCCTATACACTTCACTTGAAGGTGAAGATAAAGAGATGATGTATGAGATCGCGCAGCGGTACCAAGATTGGCTAGAGAAGGAAGGTAAGGTGGATGAGAATGACCTTTGCCGCAAGTTACTTGCACAGCAGGATCAGCTTCCTGAGTATGATTGGATCGTGATCGATGAGGTGCAAGATCTCACAGAACTTGAAATTTATCTGATGTATAGTATGGTGTGGGATAAAGAAAATGTGCTGGTAAGTGGTGACTTCTATCAGACGATCAATCCGACCTTCTTTGATACACGAAGAATGAGTACATTACTTGAGCTATCAGGTGAACGCTATGAGCAGTATCCTCAGCTGACGATGAACTATCGTAATCCGAGGCAGATTGTCGAGGCAGCCAATAAACTAGCGGATTACAGACAAAGTCTCTTTGGTAAAGATAGGCGTAATGACTTAGGGCACGAAGTGGCCATGAGAGAAGAAGAGGGGCAGATCTATGTACTGAGTAACAACCCTAAAGAAAAGCTTCGCCTACTTCGTGAGGCACTTACTAAAGCCTATGTCTATGTGGTGGTACCCAATGAACTAGAGAAGCAAAAACTCATGGAAGAGCTAGGTGTAGACTCTAGGATCTTTACAGTAGCAGAGGTCAAAGGGATTGAGAATGAACAGATCATCTGTGTGAATCTATTCACTGCCTACAAAGAAAAGTGGGAGAAAGTGACCCAAGAGGAACGGGTAAAAGAGAGTAGCTTGTACAAGTATCTCTTCAATATGATTTACGTGGCTATGACAAGAGCCAAGGAATATGTATGCTTCGTGGATGATAATGTCCCAATGGGTTTCTATGAATTGTTCCTTAAGCAAAAGATGATCTGTGATACGTTTGACCCAGTAGTCTTTCAGTTTGAGAAGGCTTCTAGTGAAGAAGACTTTTATCGCTATGCCTACAAACTTGAAGAGATGGAGAACTTTGAGGCGGCGATGAAGGAGTACGAAGCCTTAGCACTTCCTGAAGCACAGGTGGGTATTAAACGCTGTCAGGCGGCACTTCTTAGACGGCAAGGGGCTCACCTTGAGGCGGCGGCGCTTTATGAAGCGATTAGTGCCCACCGAGAGGCGATACGCTGTTACAAACTAGGAGGGGAGACCAGACGGCAGTATCAATTGATGCTGAGTCACATGCCAAGAACCTTCCTCAAAGAAGTGGTGGCAAACCCTGCAATAGACTATGAACAGGGTATCAAGCCTTTTATTGAAACAGGGGTATTGCAGGCAAAGATGGCAGAAGTATGCCTTGTGGCTTATGGTAAAAAACTCGGTGAAGTAACACCTTATAAAGAATTTGAAATAGAAGAAGTACAGAGCCTGACGATGAGGATGCAGACATTGAATGAAAGAATGGAGGGGATGATCCGTGGAAGATCTACAGATGGATTATGTGATCAAGAAAATTAGAGAAAATGAAGAAAAAACGCAGGAACTAACAGGCGTACTGGAAGGTTTTCATCAGTCTTTCGAACGCCTTATAGGCAACATTGAACGTGTGGTTGAGGCAGGAACCATTGATCAGGCGACCAAAAGTGTTCGTCAGCTAGATACAAGACTTGGCCGTATGGAAAAACAGCTTCATGTGCAACATGAAGAAGGTAAGAATGTACTTGAGCAGATGACAGAGCAGCTTGGACGTGTGCAGAAAGGGACTGGTAAAATAGAAGCAATCAAACCAACGAGTAATGAGATGCCTCAGACATCAGGGCAGGTAATTGCACATCAGGACAGGATCTATGTAATTGATGAAGATAGAAAGACGATCAATGCTTGTACTATCAAAGATGGACACAAGGATGTGTATCACGTTCATGATCGCAAAATCGTGGCAATCAGTAGATGTGGGGATGCAGTCTATATCTATGATGAAGATAAGAAGATTTATGAAACGACGCGTATTCTTGAACCTATTCTTGAAGATGTAGTGATCTATGCCATGTCTTATTATGGGATTGTCTACAAGAATCCTATGGGTAATCTTAAACTCTATAAGTATGATGGCAATCAGAAAAGCCTTGCAAAGCGTGTAGGCTACTTTGAAGTGGTAGAAGGTCGTTATTTATTACTACAAACCAATAAAGGGGATAAGCAACTGATCGATCTCAAAGTGCTGAATGTGGACCAACCGGTCAACATCAAATAATAACAAAAAAGACCTAAGGTATTGGCCTACCTTAGGTCTCTTTATTTTACAAACTTTCAATATCGATGATTTCATCAATAATGTGTACAAGCTTCTTGAGAGAAGGCTTGCTAATCTGTGCTTCAGCACCTACTTGTTTACCTTTATGGTAGAGTTCATCAGTGATCAGTGAGGAGAAGATGATAACTGGCAATGTACACAGTATAGGATCTTCTTTGAGCTGTCTCGTGAGAGTATAGCCATCAAGCTTTGGCATCTCAATATCTGTGATAAGGAGTGTGGCATGCTCCTCAAAGTGCGTACCATACTGGCTCTTTAGCTCCATAAAGTAATTGAGCGCTGCAGCGCCATCATTGAAGAATGTCAGGTTATCATAGCCTGAACCGTGAAGTGCATTCTCAAGCATGGCACGTACAGTCTTGGAATCATCAGCAAGGACGAGTTTGACCTTTTGACGCTGAGCATCAAGTGCTGTAGCTGGCACTGGATTGTAGTAAGTATTCTTTGGTGCAAGAGAGAGTACAA
>JBOFIR010000213.1:0-6071 GCA_051650265.1 Cellulosilyticaceae bacterium | reverse complement strand
CACTTACTGATAATTCATCAATACCAATTGCTAAATAAGTTTCTGTAAGTTCTGTATCTGCAGCTGATTCACCACAAATACCTACCCAGATTCCCTCAGCATGTGCATTATCTGCTACCATCTTGATACTTCTTAAAATAGCTAAGTTATGTGTATCATATAAATCTGCAATTTTTGCATTCATACGGTCTACAGCTAATGTATATTGTGTCAGGTCATTTGTCCCGATACTGAAGAAATCAACTTCTTTTGCAAGAAGATCTGATACTAAAGCAGCTGCTGGCGTTTCAATCATCATCCCTACTTCAATATCGTCACTTACAGCGATGCCTTCTGCTACAAGTTCAGCTTTTACTTCTTCAAGAATTGCCTTTGCTTTTTTAATCTCTGCTACTGTTGCAATCATAGGGAACATGATACCAAGCTTACCATATACACTTGCACGAAGAAGTGCACGAAGCTGTGTTTTGAAAAGCTCTGGTTGATCAAGACAAACTCTAATTGCACGGTATCCTAAGAAAGGATTTTCTTCTTTTGGAATATTAAGATATGGAATCTCTTTGTCGCCGCCTACATCGAGTGTTCTGATGATTACACGGTCACTCATAGATTCCAATGCTTTTTTATAAGCTACAAATTGTTCTTCTTCTGTTGGAAGCTGATCGCCGTCCATATAAAGGAATTCACTTCTAAATAGCCCAACGCCTGTTCCATCATTTTCAAGAACAGCAGTCACATCTTCTGGGCTACCAATGTTTGCACAGATTTCAATTTCTTTACCGTCTTTTGTGATGTTTTTTGTACCAATCAGTGCTTGAAGTTCTCTTCTGTATGCTTCATAAGCTTCTTTTTTAGCTGTCCATTCTGCAATTAATTCGTCACTTGGATTGATGTATAGGTTACCACTTTGTCCATCAAGAATGACCATATCGCCATCGTTGATATCCGTCATAGCATTTGCCACACCTACTACTGCAGGAATTTGCATTGTTCTTGCTAGGATTGCAGAGTGAGACATTTTCCCACCATCTTCTGTGATGAAACCTTGTACGTATTTTTTATCCATTTGGATTGTGTCTGAAGGGAATAAATCTTTTGCAATGACAATTGTTGGTTCACAAATGTCTGCAATTGATTTTTCTTCTTGTCCACTTAAAATATTCATGATTCTTTTTGAGATATCTTTGATGTCTGCTGAACGCTCTCTCATGTATGGATCATCCATTGACTCAAAAATCCCTGCAATCACAACACTTGCTTCAGAAACAGCATATTCTGCATTCACTTTATCATTTTCAATGAAGTAGACAACTTGATCATGGAAGTCTAAATCTTGTACAAGCATTTTATGTACTTCAAAGATTCCTGCATGCTCTTCGCCTACTTCTTTTAATGCTTTTTCATATAAGCCAGTCAAAACATGATCTGCTTCAACCTTTGCATTTTCAAATCTTTCAATCTCTAGTGCTGTATCACTTACAATTTGACGACCAATTTCTTGTGTTGGAGTCTCCTTAATAAATACCTTTGCTATTGCTACACCTTTTGACGCTCCGATTCCACTGAGTACCATTGATTCAACTCCTGACTATTATTTAGTTTCGATTAATGCTTTAATTGCCTCTACTGCTGCTGCATCTTCTGCTGTTACTTTTACTTCATCGCCTTGTTTTGCGCCAAGAGAAAGAACTGCTAATAATCTTTTAGCATCTGCTGATTTACCATTGCACTCTAAAGTGATTGTACAACCGAATTCACCTGCTTTTTTTACTACTGCACTTGCTGGTCTTGCGTGTAATCCTGCTTCGCCTGCGATCACTGCTGTTAATGTTGTCATAATAATATCCTCCTAAGATTATCAATTATTTTCTATAATTATATGTTGGCTTATTTTCCTTGAAATATTACTAGTATTTTCACACCAACTACACCATATTACAAAATGCTCATTTCTGATCACTTTTGATGTTTTGCGACCATTTTTGATTACATTTGACTAGATTTGACTGACAAATCAAAAAAGGCATAAACATCTTTTCATTTCGCTTTCACGAAACTCAAAAGATAGTTTATGCCTGATCTAATCAGTAACACACCTGTTGGTATTAAATTACAGTATTCATATTCATCAAGTTAATTAAGCATTTTTGATATATATTGTACTATAATTATAATCTAGTATGTTCCTATTTGTCAATAATAGTAAGCTATTCTTTTTTTTGTTATCAGAAACTATGCAAGTTCACTTAATAGCTCTTCAGCAGCTTCCTCATCAAGAACAACGATTACATTTGGGTGGAATTGTAAAACAGACGCTTGTACACGTGGTGTTACTTTTCCTGTAATCATCTCTCTAATGATTGGTGCTTTACCTTTACCGCTAGCAAGTAAAAGGATTGATTTTGCACACATGATTGTACCAATACCCATAGTGATTGCTTCTGTAGGTACTTCTTCAATTGAATTAAAGAACCTTGCATTGTCTGCGATTGTACGCTCATCTAGCTGTACACGGTGTGTGATTGGCTCAAATACATCACTTGGCTCATTGAAACCGATGTGACCGTTTGATCCAATTCCAAGTACTTGTACATCTACACCACCAATAGCTCTTACTTGTGCATCATAAGCTTGGCCTTCTTTTTCGCTATCTTTTGCCATACCATTTGGAATATGTGTGTTCTCTAGATTGATATCTACATGATTGAATAAGTTATCTTTCATGAAGTAATCATAGCTTTGGTCATTTGTTTTTTCGATTGGGAAATATTCATCCAAGTTGTATGAATGAACGCTTTTGAAGCTGATTTCTCCAGCTTTGTTCATTTTGATGAGTTCTTGGTACATCCCTACTGGTGTACCACCTGTAGCAAGACCTAAAACTGGATTTGCTTTGTTTTTGAGTACTTCAGAAACAATTTGTGCACCTTGTGCACTCATTGCATCGTAGTTTTCTGTTACGTAGATTGTCATGTTGTTTAATTTAATTGTTTTCATAGATTGTTTTCCCCTTTCCAATTGTGCGATGGATTGTCATGTCTTGGTCAAAGATGATCAGATCGGCATCTTTACCTGCATCAAGTGTCCCTTTGAAGCCATCAACTCCAATAACTTTTGCTGGGTTAAGTGATGCATATTCAATTGCTTTTGCAATACATGTATCAGTATGTGCAACAACATTTTTAACAGCTTGATTTAGTCTTAAGATGCTACCTGCTAATGTACCATCTTCAAGTCTTGCACTGTTTTCATTTACGATTACTTTTTGTCCACCTAAGGCATATTCCCCTTGTGGACAACCGCCAGCACACATACAATCTGTCACAAGTACAAATTTGTTTGATGCCGCTTTTGTTTTCTCGATAAGTGGGAATAAACCTGGATTGATATGAATCGTATCACAGATCGCTTCGCAGCTCACATCAGAAGCAAGTGCTGCCCCTACTACACCTGGATTTCTATGGTGCAGTGGTGTCATCGCATTGAAAAGATGTGTTGTATGGCTAATACCACACGCAATCCCTTCCATCGCTTCCTCAAAAGTTGCCGCAGTATGTCCCATTGATAATGTAATATCCGTCTCTTCAGAGATCACTTTGATAAATTCTTTTGCACCTTCAATCTCAGGCGCAATACTGACTACCTTGATAATATCTTGGTAACTCTTTACAAAGTCAATCTCAGCTTGTCCTGGATTTACAAGGTATTCTGGGTTTTGAGCACCCTTGAATGCAATATTGAAGTATGGCCCTTCCATATGTACACCAAGAATCTGTGCACCTGTTTTCGCTTCTGCTTTGACAACTCTCGCAGCTTCTAGCGCTCTGATAATACTTTCTTTACTCATTGTCATCGTTGTTGGCAAGAACGAAGTCACACCATTTTCAGCCACACCTTTAGCAATTTTTGCGATCGCTTCAGTTGTACCATCCATTGTATCCACACCATCATAACCATGAATATGTATATCAATAAAACCTGGTCCTACATAACGCCCATTTGCATCTATTGCTTCGTCAGCTTGTGCTAACCCTTCTTTTTCATCAACAATCCCTTGAATGGTTTCGTCAAAAAGAATTGCTTTACCTTCTAAAACTTCACCATTTAGCAGAATTTTACCATTATAGATACATTTCATAACGTTGCCTCCTTTTCATAAAGAATAGATGTCTGGTTACGACATCTATTCAATAGGGTACATTATAGTTTTACTCTGAACCTCGAAATTAGTCAATGATTTCAATGACAATTTCTTCATTTTGTGCAAGTGTTTCATTATCGAGCCATAATTTTTCAAGTTTCATGACATCATCATATACGCCTTCAACTTTTTCACCATTTAATGCAAATTGGCGCACTTCATTTTGATTATTTGTGTAATTTACCTTCACTTTTGTGCCACGAATCATCATTTCGAAGTTCATTGTCTCAAATGGGATATTACGTGATGGTTGTACCCAGATCCCCTCGTATTGTGGCTCGATTCCAAATACAAAGCGAATGAGTGTCTTGAGTGCGACGTTTGAGCTACCTGTTTGCCAATCTTGCATAGACTCCCCATCAATTTGTTTCTCCTCATTGAAGCCATATGAGTTTGGCATGACATATGGTGATACAGACACGCTCTCATGTGTAAATGGTAAGCTCTTTGCAAACTCATCCCAAGCTCTTGCTGTTTCACCCATTCTAAAGAGTGACATGATCCCAAATGTACTTGCATGAATATATGCTGCACCGTTCTCAGCTGTACCTTTTGGTAAGTTTGGAATACGTCCTACACCTGGTGTTCCCTTGTCAAAGTGTGGCTCAAATGTTTTGAGACCATATTTTGAAGTGAGACGATCATACGCACCTAATATCGTGTCTTTAATGCCCATATCTTTGTCATACAGTCCTGCGAGTACCCAGAAAGCATTCGAAGTGATCCCGTCACGTGAGATATGATCCGGGTCATCGAAGCTTCCTACAAGGTAGCTTCTCTCATCTCCCCAGCCATGTACAATACGCTTTTCACCTGTTTCATTGGCAATAATCGCGTATTGACGAAGACCTTCTTCAATCTCTGTCATTGCTTGTTTGTACGCACCAATTTTTTCTGCGTAGCCCGCCTCATCAAGTAATGTAAGGAGCTCGATCATCTCCTCACAGTTTTGATACACTTGGAGTG
The DNA here is from genome assembly GCA_051650265.1 of Cellulosilyticaceae bacterium. Taxonomy (GTDB): domain Bacteria; phylum Bacillota; class Clostridia; order Lachnospirales; family Cellulosilyticaceae; genus JBOFEH01. Next base: position 904 of record JBOFIR010000213.1, on the reverse strand, counting down.
ATGCCATAACAGATACGCCCGTACCGTACTCTCTATCTTTACGCTTACTTACACCAAGACCATCCAGTGCATCATTCCAGTCACCGTAAAGTGCACACACACATTTTGTGAATTCATGGTCACGATTTGTAAGTAAGTAATCCATAATCTCAAACATATGCTGAAGTACAGAACTTTCTTGGTCAAGCTTCTTCGCAAGGTGCGCTTTGGCATTATAGAAGTCATAGTAGCCACAAGTTTCTTTGAGGAAGTCAAAGTCTTGTGTGAAACGTAGATAAGTTGCAATAGTTGAAATCACCCATACCCCTTGATCAATAAACGGTCTAAGGTCCATGTTTGGTGTATCCCCTTCAAATCTTGGAAGTGAATACTGTCTCGGGCAACGTCCATCTGGTTGGATAAAGTTAAGCCCTTCTAGCATTTTTTCTCTTGCTACCTCTGGTTGCCAGAAGATCAGACCTTCTAACGCTTGGTAAACATCACGAATACCAATGAGGGAGAAGCTTGAAAGCTGGATATAGCCTTTGATGACTGAGCAGAATTCAACTTGCTTTTTGAGATGTTCAAAAAATGCATTGAGCACTTCCTCTTTGATCTCACCACCCATGCGCTTGCCAAATGTTGCTTTAAGCCCTTCTTGGCGGCCTGTTTCCTCTGCAATGATGGCTTCTTCAATGGCATCAATAGCCTCTGGGTTTGGTACCCCTGCAATAGCCACTTCCATATCCTCATCTTCGAAGCAGTAGGTCATCACGACATCAAGTCTTGATGAAGCTTTTGGTTCAAGCTGAAGATGAATCAGGTCCGCTGCTACAGATACTTCTGTAAATGTCGCCACCTGTTTGGTCTCACCAAACGTTCCTGCATAAAGTGCTTTTGGTGAATGCAATGAACTTCTCACACC
>JBOFIR010000212.1:0-26609 GCA_051650265.1 Cellulosilyticaceae bacterium | reverse complement strand
TCGAATGATACAGAGATTCCAAGTAATCTACCGATTTCACCTACTGGAACGTAAGTTCTACCATCTTTGATTACAACTTTTTCATCCATTTTGATAGATGCGCCATTAAGTACAGCGATGTTGCTTCCGTTTTTCATTTGAAGTGTTCTTGTACCAGCAAGGATTGTGATTGTACCATCAGCTTTTGTGAAGATGATGTTGTTTCCATCGATACCGAATGCTTCAGATACGTATCTGATTGGAAGCATTGTACGACCAGAAGCAGTTACGTATGCAGCAGCATCCATTTCTTTTTCTGTTCCGTTTACTGTGTAAGTTTTAGCTCCGATTGTGAATGAAGCTGTTCCTTTTTTCATTCCGTTTGTTACATCTTCAGTGTTTGGTGTACCAACGTTTACAAAACCATCAACTGCTACTTTTGTTCCGTTAGAAGCGATTGCAGATCCACCGATTTTAGCATCAAATTTACCTTCTGCTACTGTACGGTCTACGTCCATACCGAACTCAGAGATTGTGATTGTTGAAGCTTCTTTTGATGTACGAGTTACTGGTACAGTTACAAGTACTTTACCATCTTTTTTCTCGATCTTAGCTTCACCAACTTTGATGTCGCCTTTAGTTTCTACTTTAGGTGCTTTTGTGAATTCCATACCTTTTTCGTCTTCAAGTTCGATTACGATATTTCCTTTGTTAAGCATACCTTTTTCAGTTTCAGTGATCTCGATTTTACCAGCTTTTTGATCTTTAAGACCAACTTTTACTGTAGCTGTTTCAGCTTTTACTGCGAATGGTGCTTTTACTGTAGCAAGTTCTGCAGTTAATTCATCACCGATTGCACGACCATCAGCTTTGATTGAGATTGTTCCAGCGAAATCTACTGCTGCATCAACTGTTGCAACGATTTCGTATTTGTCGATTACGTTTGCATCAGCTTTAACTACGTAGTCGAAACCAACAACTCTTTCAACACCGTCGATTTTTTCTTTGATGAAGTTTGATGCATCTACAGCTGTACCGTTTACAGTGATTGATGAACCAGTTGCGAAGTAACCATCTTCAAGTTTGAATTCTACAGTTCTTCCGTCTACGATTGAATCGTCTACGTTTTCTTCTAATGTGAATTTAACTTCTTTTTTGTTACCAGCTACGAATTCTACTACTTTATCATCTTTAACTGTTAATGAGCTTCCGTATGCTGCTACGTTTGCAACTTTTACAGTTGTAGCATTTACTTTTTTACCATCTACAGTTACTTTTAATTCACCAGTTTCAGGTGCTTTTACTGTGCTCTTAACTTCGATCCCAGAGATTGTGATCATACCACGAGCTGTTGTGTTGTTTAATTCTTTGATTGTTACAGTGATTTGGTCTTCATCTGTAATTTTTACGTCTACTACTGTTCCGTTAGCAAGAAAACCTTTGCTTACAGCTTCAACGATTTTGCTTTCGTTTACGAATTTGTACTCATCGTTTTCAAGAGTGATTGTGAATTCATCACCAGCTTTGAATGATCCAGCTACTGATTCTTCGATTTTGATATCAGCGATTGTTCCTTGAGTGTAAAGGTTTTTCGCATCTCCAGCTGTTACAACACCTTTAGCGTCTGTTGTTCTAGCTACTACGAATTTTCCACCTGTTAAAGTTGTGTTTTCTTCTAATAATGAAAGTACTGTTTCAGCGTCTTTTGCTGTACCTTCGATTGCAATTCTGATTTCGTTGTTTGCGTTTTCATCTGTAGCTGTTACTGTTGCTGTTGTTGAACCCGCTTTGTAATCTACTGCTACGTTTCCGCCTTTAACTTCAAGTTTATCGAAGTCTCCACCAGCGATTTCTAAGAAGAATACAGAACCTGATGTTAATGTATCTTCAGCTTTGATTACTAATTCTGTTGAGAATTGCTCATCTTTAGCTACTGTTTCTGTTTTTGTGATTCTGTTTGTTGATGCCGCCATAGTTACAACTGGTACTGCTGTTACTACCATAGTTGCTGCTAATACTGCTGCTAATTTTTGTCTTAATTTCATAATATTAAGCCTCCCTTAAGATGTCATTTATTAAAGTTTTAGGAAAAGGTGTGTAATGTTCTCATGTGTTTGTTCACATATTTAATAAATATGTAATAAAGTATTTCCCTAAAACATTTTAACTTTTTTGTGTTGCCCCCTCTTGGGGACACTTAGAAGTATACTAGACTACCCTACACTTTTCAATAGCTTTATTGTCTTTGTAACGTTGCTGTAATACAAATCGCACCCTTTAGAATCCATATTTTATTGCGCCTCAAGGGTTAGGCCCTTTTGCACTTCCTATTATTTCCCAACTTCTTCACTTTTCACCTTGTAACATTTAAGACATATTTATGTAAAAAAATGTTCTTTATTATAGATTACCTGTTTTTAACTGTACGGTTTTGTAGTATATTTTTTGTACAAATTAGTATACGCCCTTATTTTTTTGGACTATACTTAATTGAGAGACCAAATAAACCTTAAATCAACCTTATAATAAGGAAAGGTTATTTCAATTCGGAGGAACCACTATGAAAAAATGGCTACTGGTTACTTGTATGCTCATCACCCTTTGTCTCATCATTGGATTCTCCCTGCAACCCGCAGGCCGATCCAATCATACAAGCAAATCCTTTACACAACTCTTGGTACCAGCCCATGTTCCTAATAGGGACCAGGTGATCGCTAGGCTCAACAATACCATCAGGGACTGCGCCCATGTGTTTGAGTACTTTGTACTCAGCTTTGTGACTCTCCTCTTTGCCATGCAACTGCGCTGGCGCACGGTATGGCGCATCCTTGGCACGTTACTTTTCGTCCTGGCATGTGCACTGATCGATGAGAACGTGCAGGTCCCCGTACCAGGCCGTGCCTTTGAATGGATTGACGTGTGTAAAGATATGCTGGGGTATTTGATTGCCCTTCTACTAGTAACTACAGGTACATGGCTTCATCGCCATCTGCGTGCAAAGACTGTATCACTGACCTTTGCTCGCCCTACATTTTTAGAGAAAACACAAAAGGACTAGGTGACACACCTAGTCCTTTTGTGTTTTCTCTATTATTTAAATGCTGAAAGATAATACGCCTTCTTGAGACGTTTTTCTGTGTCATAGCTTTGCTGCATCGTCCCTACGATAGCTGTATCTGCATCTAATGACTTGAGCTGGGTTCTGAGCTGCCCTAGCACTGCTTCTACTTCACCATTGCACTGGCTTTCTAGGCTCATGGCTTCTTTGATAAAAGGTGTACCAATCTTTTGAAGCCCTTTGATATTCCTCTCACTTTGTGGCAATGCAAAGAATGCGCCCTTGGCACGGCTCTCCACGCCACCTAGTAGTCCAAGATACTTTCCCTTAAGGGCATACATCCTAGCTACAGCATCTGCCACTACTTGATCTACCTTTGCTTGTGGATCTGCCTGAGCGGTTTGTATTGGCTTTGGGTCAGCTTCATGCTTTGCTAGCACCTCATCAGCTGATGGCTTTGCCTCTGGGATATTCCCATCGACCCCCTCTTCTACTGCTTCACTTAAAGCGGCTACCTGCGCTGGGGCCATAATACGCGCTACAGCATCCGCCACACTCAGTTCACCCTTACGAATGGCTTCTTCCTCTTCTAATGTAAAGTCACGAATCCCCGCCAACTGATATGTCTTAAGCGCATCTTCCACTTGCATTTTGCTATTTGTGATTTGCGCCCCTATTTCTTCTTCTGAGTATCGTACAGCTTCCCATGCTGCGAGCACATTTTCCTTTTGCCAAAAAAGTATACCGCCCCCTGTGAGTACCAGCAGTCCTAGCACACACGCCATGATACGCTTTGCTCTCTTTTTCATACGTGATTCCCCCTCTTTGTTGACCATTTTATTCCAGTAACTATTATACAACACGAGATTCATTTTAGCCATTTTATTGTCCTATTTTGGCTTTTCTTTAAATTTACCATAGATATTCACTCTACCTATGGTCATGCCTTCGTACATATGTTATAATTTTGTATGGAAAATTTGGTAAAAGTTTAATTCTATTTAACCTAGGGGGAAATCATGCAACACAAATTGAATAAAGTCATTCTTATGGCATTGGGTGATTTGGCGATTATCAATGGCGCCTTTCTACTTGCCATCATTCTCAAGTTCGAGTCTTTTGAACCACTAGCCCTGTATCTTGGAGATCTCAGATTCTTTCTTTTTCTGAACATCTGTCACCTTCTCGTATTTGGCTTATGCGGTGTCTATCGCAGGTTATGGCGCTATGCCGGACTCAAAGAACTCATTTATCTATCACTCTGCGTCTGCGTGAGTTTGATGAGTGTGATGCTCTACGATCTATGGGGTAAGTCATCACTTCCAATTACCTTCTACATTATCTTCGGATTTGTATTAGGCGGGGCAACGATTGGAAGCCGATTCTTCTACCGTATCTATCACAGATTGGTACGCCGCATCCAGTTCGCAATGCTTCAACGTAAGAGTGAGGAAGAGATCAAACCGATTCGTACAATGTTAGTAGGGGGTGGGGAAGCAGCTTCTATTATCATTCAGGATCTCCGTTCATCCACAGATTCCAAGCGTGCCATCGTGGCCATTGCGGATGATGACACCAAAAAACTTGGGGCTACACTCGGGGGTGTACCCATCACTGGCACCACAGCTGAGATTCCATCACTTGTAGAGGCCCATCAGATCACCGAGATTATTCTGACTATGCCTTCTGCATCCAAGAGACGTATCTCAGAAATACTTGATATCTGTAAGACCACTGAGTGTAAGCTCAAACTCTTTAAAGGGATTGACAAAACACTCGATCAAAAACCTGGTAGTAGCAAGATTCGTAACGTACATATCGAAGACTTACTAGGCCGTGACGAGATCGTCCTAGACAACAAAAGTCTTCTTTCATTCATACAAGATAAGACTGTCCTTGTGACAGGTGGTGGTGGCTCCATCGGTTCTGAGCTCTGCCGTCAGATCAGTGCCCTCTCTCCTGAGCGCCTGATCATCCTTGATATCTATGAGAACAATGCTTATGATCTTCAAAACGAACTGCTTCGCAATGGTTTTGATCCTACTAAGCTCTCTGTCCTCATCGGATCTGTCCGCGACAAGCGTAAGCTCCGTGATATCTTCAAGAAATACCGTCCAAATATCGTCTTCCATGCAGCTGCCCACAAGCATGTGCCACTCATGGAAAATGCACCTGAAGAAGCTGTGAAGAACAACGTCTTTGGAACACTCAACACAGCGCTTCTTGCCAAAGAATATGGTGTAGAACGCTTTGTACTCATCTCCACTGATAAGGCTGTTAACCCAACTAACGTTATGGGTGCGACTAAGCGTATCTGTGAGATGATCATCCAGTCTGTCAATAGCATCGCACCTCATACAGAGTATGTAGCTGTGCGATTTGGCAACGTACTTGGGAGCAACGGTAGCGTGATTCCACTTTTCAAGCGTCAGCTAGAAGCCGGTGGTCCGCTTACAGTCACCCACCCAGATATCATCCGTTACTTCATGACCATTCCTGAAGCGGTACGCTTGGTACTCCAAGCCAGCACCATGGCGACTGGTGGCGAAATCTTCGTCCTTGATATGGGCAAACCAGTCAAGATCCTTGATCTTGCCAAGAACTTCATTCGTCTATCTGGATTCAAAGAAGGCGAAGATATCGAGATCACCTTCACAGGACTTAGACCCGGTGAGAAACTCTATGAAGAACTACTCATGTCAGAAGAAGGCCTTGCCAAAACAAATTCTGAAAAGATCTTTGTGGCACAGCCACTGTATCTCGACTACAATGAGCTGACTGCTAAACTCAATATGCTTGAGCACTGCTTGAACAATCAGGACCGTACTAAACAAGTACTGGCACAGATTGTTGAGACCTACAAGATTGACCGTGCATACCTGGATGATCCAACGATCCTCGATGAAGATGATGCACTTGATCAAATGGCTTAAGCCAAGATATAAAGAAGAGGGGCGCAACCTACAGGTTGCGCCCCTCTTCTTTATATCTTGTTAGAAATAAAACCGCCAGATCTTACGAATCGGCTGCAGCGATGCTCTGGTGATATACGCGCCACCTAGCACCGCTTCCCCATCACGCTGTATTTTGCTCAGTTGCTCCGGATGCTTTTGTGCAAGCCAGTCATAGCTTTGCCCATGCCTTTCTAGTTGGCGTACCCTATGAACATCTGATCCTAGAAGCTGGATATGTCCCTTAGCAAGAAGCTTTCTAGCCAGCCCCTTTGTCTCTCGCCCTCTTACAGCATAGGCATTCATCTGCCCGATTACTTCACGCTCAAGTAGTTCCTGCATCACACGCAGACCTACAATGGCCTCATAGCGCTCTAGATGCGCAATGATTGGTGTAATCCCGCGTAGGATCAACTCATCCACTACCTGGAACACCCACTTGGGCCAGATGCCATAAGGCATCTCTAGGAGCATGTACCGGGTACCACCTATACACAGCTGATCTAGATGCTCACACTTGGCGAGCTCCGCACCCACTAACACTTCTGCCCCAAGGATGATCTCCGGTAGATCTAGCGCTTCCTTCTCCGCAGCAAAGGCTAGTAGCCCATCATACGCCGCTTGGCGCTGCTCCAAGAATACCTCTATCTCCTGATCGGGATAAAAATGAGGTGTAGCCACCAATTGGCTACACCCCTGCTTTCTCAAATGTTGCAACATCACCAAAGACTGCTCTTTGGTCTTGCTCCCATCATCTATTCCAGGGAGTACATGTGTATGAAAGTCTATCATACAGACTCTCCATAACCATAGGTATAGTCATAATTATTGTACTTACCGTACTTCCCATATTTTTTGTATCCTAAGCCTTTTGGTTGCTTCACACCGCTGAGCATACTTCCAAGTACTTTTGCACCTGCAAGTTCAAGCTTGCCTAGGGCATCTTGTATATCTTTGTGATGTGTATAGTTCTGTCTTGTCACCATCACCACACCGTCTGTACATGCTGTCAGTACAGTTGTATCTGTCACCATATTGATTGGCGGTGTGTCTAGGAAGATATAGTCATACTGACCACTCAAATAATCGAGAAGTTCTTGCATCGTACGTGATGCCAGCAGCTCCGCTGGATTTGGAGGGATCTGCCCTGCACCGATCACGTCAAGATTTTCATACGCTGCCGAAACAAGCACTTCTTCAAGTGGATTGAATCCCCCAAGTACATTGGATAGTCCAAGACTCATGCCAAGATCCATCACACCACTGATCCGCGGCTTACGCATATCACAGTCGATCACCAATACGCGCGCACCTGTTTGTGCAAAAGTAATCGCTAAGTTAATTGTTGTCGTTGTCTTGCCTTCTCCCGGATAAGAACTACTGATTACAATACGTTTGCAGCCTTCCCCCGGTAGTGAAAACATGATGTTTGTTCGTGCAACTTTATACGCTTCTTTTATATTAAATGGCGTCGTGTCATTTAGAATACTCTTATTTTCATAAGCTGTTTGCGCTTGTTGTTTTTTCTTAAATACCATCTGTCATATCCCCCTTTCTATTTTGTCACTTGACCTGTCGTCTCGATGTCTGGAATCACACCAAGTACTGGGATCTCATAGTTCTTTTCTAGATCTTCTTCTGATTTGATACGTGTGTCAACCATTGCTGCTACAAGTACACCAAGCACTGCAAGTACCCCGCCAAGCATGATCCCGATGATTGTATTAAGTAATGTATTTGGAGAAGATGGCGCTGATGCTGGCACTGCCTCATCGATGAGTTCTACACTACCTGCCTTCACCACACGAATGATCTCTTCTGGTGCTACCTTGGCGATCGTATTGGCGATCAGTGCACTATCTTCTGCACTCCCTGATACAATCTTTACTTCAAAGATCTCTGTCCCATTTACTGAAGATGCACTCATCATATTACGAATATCTTGTGTTGTGTAATTAAGTCCTGATTTTTCTACAACTTCTCTTAGTACCGTTTCACTCTTGAGAATCTCTACATATGTATTGACTAATTTTTGAGACGTATTAATTGCATTTAAGTCCGCTACCATACTTGCATTGTTGCTATTCCCATTGCTACTTACAAACATTGTTACCTTTGATGTGTACTGCGGATCAATCATGAATTTGGTAAATCCAAAACTCGCTCCGCCCCCTATTACGACACACAGGGCAATTACCCATAGTTTTTGCCACAGGATCATAAAGATCTCCTGTAACGTGATTTCATTGTTGTCTTCCATACTTGTCCTCCTATACCTTGGTTAAACCTCTAAAATTCGCATTACTTCCATTATACACTGTCTGATGCACTTTTACAATTCCGAAGCCAATACAAAAAATCCAGTAGACACTTTTACAGGGCTACTGGATTTTTCTCTGTTGACTTATGTAAGGGACTGTCCCCCCATTACTTGCACTAACCTTGTTAGCACTGACATAAGTTCTGCTCTAGTAAGTACTTTCTGTGGTGCCATACGATTAGGATCTATACCATTTAAAATTCCCACTCTTGTACAGTAGTCAACAGCTTCTTTATAGGGTGAGTCAGCTATATCTTCAAATATTATTTCTTCTTTAATCATTTCTAATTTCCCATTTGTAACCTCATAGATGACTTGTGCCAATAATTCCCTTGAAAGATCCTCTTCACCAAGTTCACTTACCACTTTCAAGGTCGTTTCGCTGAGCTTAGACCCTATAGACGCCATACTTGCAAATGCCCAATGCTCCTTATTACTAATATACTTTTCAACAATACTTCTTGGCAATTTCATTTCTGTTATACCATTAAGCAATAATACTCTATCTAAGAATGTAAATGTATCCGCTACCTGTAATGACGCACTTGGTTCAAAGGTGCCATCTGGCCTACCTGACACTAATCCTAATTCAGCCGCTAACTTAATGGAATCATTTGCCCAATGTGTTTCTGGCACATCTGTAAATGTAACATTTTCAGCTAAATTTAACACAACACAACTACTTAATAGAGATTGATCTATACCTAATTTCTCAATAAGCTCCGGTCTATCTAACATTTCTTGAAGCTGTTTGTCTGTAAACTTATTATTTGTTAGTTGTTTTAACTGATCCAGTGTTAATTGTGTATTTAAACTTGTATAAGGCATATCTTCTTTAAAGTTATTAATAATAGAGTGTTTTTCATCTGAATTGAGTTTATCAATGCTTTCTTCTGTTGTAGGAGGCTTAACTGATGTACCGCCACCACCGCCTGCTCCACTACTGTTTCCACCTGATACATCCTCAACTACTACTGTAATCACCAATGGATTCGCTTCATTTCCTGCTTGGTCTGCCGCAGTATAAGTAACAGTGTATGTTCCTGCTATTTTTGTATCGATTACTGTAATGATTTTACTGGTACTATCTTTAATCACATGATTTACTACTACAGACTCATCCTCATTATCTGTTGCTACTACCTTCGGCACTACAAACTCTGAACCATTTTTAATGATAATTTTTGTGTCGCCTGTATACTTTAATACTGGTGCTTCTGCGTCTACCGACTTCTGCGGTGTATATCTAATTTCACCACCAAATTCTTCAATCTGTTTAAGTATTTGCATGGTAGAACTATTTTCATTAATATTTAAATAGTTATTAGCTACATTTAAATGCTTATATTTTTTTATTGGTAACAAGCTAAGATTATTAATAAGATTGTTCTCTAAACTCAAGAATTCTAGGTTCTTTAGATTTTCAATCCCCTCTAAATGTTTGATTTTATTATCACTTAAATATAATTCTTCTAATTTAATCAACTTACTAATAAAATCAAAATCTTCAATATCACTCGATGGTAAACTTAATGCTTTAAGCGAATTCAGTTCCCCAATTATTTCCATTTCATCTATAGCATTATTCCCTATAAATAATTCCTCTATTTCAGGCAATTGTCTCAAAACACCTATATCTTGAATGCCACAAGTGTATAGACCTAATAATTTTATCCATGGCATATTTTCAAAAACGTCTATATTGCCGATGTTATTTCCACTTAAGTTAATATCTGTGAGCGTTTTAATTTGTGGTAACATACTAATATCTGTTATTTGATTCCATGGTGCTTGCAATGTCTGAAGCGAAGGTAAATGTATTAGCATACTGATATCTGCTATTTGATTCTCTGCAACATATAGTTTCTCTAGATTCTTTGCATATTTTATTTCTGAAATATCCTTAATTTGCTTTCCTTGAATCCATAATTCTGTGATCTGTTCCATCTCTTGGATAGTAATTTCACCATCATTATCCCTATCAAGTCCTTCATCTATTAGCGCCTGCTTAAAGTTAGTGTCTTTAAATTCAATTACTGGTAGTGCTTCTTTTACGACCACTGTAATCACTAATGGTGTTGCTTCATTTCCTGCGGCATCTTCTGCACTGTATGTAATAGTATATGTTCCTGCTGCTCTTGTATCGATAGCTGTAATCATTTCATTATTACTATTTCTAATAACATATGTGACTCCTACAGACCCATCCTTATTATCTGTTGCTGTTACTTCAGGTGGTGTGAAGTTTGAGCCAGTATCTATTGTTATAGTTGTTGGTCCTGTATAATTAAGCACTGGCGCTTCTACATCCGGAGTTTCTATACCTTCCCCTTTTACTGCCTTTCTTCCTACCTTATTAAATATGTATCCAGATTTTATCCTACTTTCATCCATATTTAATCTTTCGCCAACAAATTTTTTCCACTCATTATAACCTTTATTTTCAATATTCTCATTGCCATAATTTATACCTATTCTGCTCAAATTACCTACACGAGCAAATGCACTATCATGTATATTAGCAACACTATTAGGTATGACTAACTCTCCGGTTAACCCACTACACCCAGTGAACGCACTGTTCCCTATACTAATAATACTCTCTGGAATAACTAAATCGCCACTTAATCCCTTACACCCATAAAAAGTAGTTCCTTCTATTCTAATAATACTTTCTGGAATAACTAAACTTCCTATCAATCCACTACACCCAAAGAAAGCCCCACCACCTATTAACTCAATTCCACTAGGCAAAATTAATTCGCCATCGAATCCACTACATAGCGCAAAAGCTCTTTCCCCTATGGACTCAACAGCATCTGGTATAATTAAACTTCCAGTTAATCCATCACAACCCTCAAATGCACTTTTTCCTATACTTGTTGTGGTATTAGGTAATATTATTTCACCCATCAGTCTACTGCATTTATAAAAGGCAAATTCTCCTATATTTATTACACCGCTAGGGATTGTTAAGTCTCCGGCAAGACTACTACATCCGTTAAATGTATTATTTTCTATACTCACAATATTCTCAGATAATTTTAATATACCATCCAATCCACTACATTTGCCAAATGCATTATATCCTATACTAGTAACACTATCCGGGATCATTAAATCTCCAATTAATCCACTACAATTATAAAAGGCAACAGGTCCAATACTTGTAACATTGTCTCCTATCTTTACATTACCATTTAACCCCCTACAATCCTGAAATGCACCATACCCAATATTTATTACACTGCTTGGGATTGCTAAATCCCCCGTGACACCACTACAATAAGCAAAAGCACTATCCCCTATACTTGTCACGCCATCCGGAATAATTAGGTTACCATTTAATCCACTGCACCCATAAAAAGCTGCTTTTCCTATCTGTGTTATTCCCTTTGGGATAATTAAATCCCCTATTAATTCACTATGCCCATCAAAGGCCCCATCCCCTATACTTGCTATGGTATATATTTCTTCATTATATTTAACATTGCTTGGAATATCTAATTGATTAGTTGCAATATCACGTGGTTCATAGTCTTTGAGTGTCACTATTTTATCTTCTTCAGAAATTACCTCATAGAAAAAATCGCCTTCAAAAAAAGTTTTAGAATATGTATTATTATTGATAATCCCTATAGCAGATGACGTTGTAGTATTTTCAATTGGTATTTGTGCAACTTCATCCTGTTTTATACTTTCATACCCTATCTTTCCATTTTCACTTCCGTACCCCTGAATAGGAAGTGCCCCTAAAAATAGCCCTACACTTAACGTTCCTGCTACAACCTTTACAAAATCTTTTCTCATAATTTTTTCCCCTTTTTAGATACTAATTAATCTTAACTCTTTCATTTTATCTGAATATTTAAATTTGTCAGCCTAGCCATCCATATAGCACCCTCAAGGACAGGCTATTTTTTATATGCATTCTTATATCAAAATTTAAATCGCAAAAAAGCCAGGCATATGGATCCATCCATACACCTGACTTATACAGTATTGATCATTTTTTGACTTAGTGGCATAGCAGTCTATAAACCGTATAGATCACGGCCCAAGGCGCCATCACTATCAGGATCCCTAAGATCTTCCACCAGTCCACACATTCGATCATTATCATCACATATTTCATGCCGGTCACCCCCTAATCAGAGTATGACCAATCTACCTATTTTGTATACATAGGTACATATTTCATTTCACTTGACATATGCAAGGGACTGTCCCCCAATTATTGGTTATTTACTTCAAAACGCCATGCATCTCTTACCATCTCATCTACACCACGTGTTGCACGCCATCCAAGCTCGCGCTCTGCTTTGGCTGGATCTGCGTAGCATGTCGCGATATCCCCTGGGCGTCTTTCTACGATCGCATAAGGTACATCGATCCCATTCACCTTTACAAAGGCATTGACTAACTCAAGTACAGAAGTCCCTCTTCCAGTTCCTAAGTTGTAGATATTCACACCTTCACCCAGATTCTCAATCGCTTTCACATGACCTTCTGCTAAGTCAAGTACGTGGATATAATCTCTTACACCTGTACCATCTACTGTGTCATAGTCATCACCAAATACGCTGAGTTTTGGAAGCTTACCTTTAGCTACTTTTGTTACGAATGGCATCAGGTTGTTTGGAATCCCATTTGGATCTTCTCCAAGAAGTGCACTCTCGTGGGCACCTACTGGATTGAAGTATCTGAGTAAACTTACTGCAAATGCTGGGTTGGCAAAAGATACATCTTTGAGGATACGCTCACTCATCGCTTTTGTCTCACCATATGGATTCGTTGTCTCACCAAGCTGCATATCTTCTCTGAGTGGTGAAGGTTGGTCCCCATATACTGTTGCTGATGAGCTAAATACAAATTTGCCAATCCCATGCTTTACACAGAGTTTGCTCAGTACCATAGTTGATACAAGGTTGTTGTAATAGTATGCCACTGGCAGAGATACAGACTCCCCTACCGCCTTGAGTCCTGCAAAGTGGATGACACCATCTAATGTATGTGCGCCAAATACTTCCTCTAGTGCCGCTTCGTCTGTCACATCAATCTGATAGAATGCTGGTCTTACCCCTGAGATCTGCTCAAGCTTGTCTAACACCTCAATCTTCGAATTGATGAGATTGTCTGCAATCACTACTGTGTGATTGTTCTTAAGTAATTCGATTACTGTGTGACTTCCGATAAATCCTAAACCACCTGTTACAAGTATATTCATAGTCTCTCTTCCTTCCTCTTTCCACTAATCCCTAGTTTTTGGTTTCTTGTTCATTATAACTTTTTAGTCTGACACTGTAAATACATGACCTATGTAAGGGACTGTCCCCTATAAGTCTGAAAATTCAAACTTGGTACGCTCCACATACTCGATCTTATCAAGAAGTAGCTGTGAAACGTCGCCATCTGGTGCCTGTACATCTGGAATGCAGACAGTAAAGCGGGTCCCAATCCCCAATTCACTCTCCACAAGTACGGTGCCATTATGCATCGCCGCAAAGGATTTGACGAGATAGAGGCCAAGCCCACTGCCTTCTCCCACCTTGGTAAAGCGGTTGTTGATCTGCGTAAATTTCTCAAAGATATTTTCTAGCCGCTCTCCAGGAATCCCGATCCCATCATCATTAACTTCTATTTTTATATTGCCATCCTCACATCTCAGATACACCAAGATCAGCTGACCCTTGCTATACTTGATGGCATTGGACAAGAGATTGAGCACCATACGCTCCATCAGTTCTAGGTCAAAGGCGACGACCTTCTCTTCCACTTCTGTATCAAAGATGATAGCCAGACCATTTTGTTCACAATGGGTCACCACAGACATCACAATACTTTCTACCACCTGTACGATATCATAATTCTTAGGATTGTACTTGAAGTAGCCTGCGTCAATCTTCGTGGAATCAATCAAGTTGGAGATCAGCTTGAGCAGCCTTGAGATATTCTGATTGCAGATGCTAAAGCACTTGTCATAGCTGGTCATTTCGATCTGCTCATCCTGTAGCCTCAGCTTCATCAGCTGCAGTGCACTATGGATCAGATTGATTGGGGTCTTGAACTCATGGGAGAGATTGGCAAAGAACTCCTGCCTCAGATGCTCCAGCTCCCTATCCTTTTGGATCTGCGCTGTAATATCACTGATCAAGATCACACCTCTACGCCCACCGATGATCTCATGCTTCATACCGATATAGCGTTCATCACCATCACATCTGATGATGCGTCCATTTACGGCAAAAGGTGCTGTGATATCTGATGGCAGCGCCTCCTCTAGACTCTCTGGGTCAAACTTATCCAAGATGTACTGGATCCCCGCCTCTTTGGGTATCCTATGTCTGCCTTCACCATAGATCTTCTCATAAGCCTCATTGACCTCTAGGATGCTCCCTGCATGGGTCATCACCATTCCCTCTGAGATATTCTCAAATACCTTTCGGAAGCGGTACTCACTTTGCGCTAGAAGCTCCTCTGCGCGCCGCCTCTCCGTCACATCTCTACAGATACCGATGATTCCTAATAGATCCTCCTGTGGCCCCCAAAAAGGTGCTTTCATCGACTCCATGATCCGTACTTCTCCCGTTGGCAAGAATACCTTCTCCTCTACAGTGATCCCTGTCTTGGACGCAACCACCTTTTGATCAAAGGTCTCGCACAGATGCGACTGGGTCTGCAAGATCGCCACTTCCGAATCCTTCCGCCCAATAATGGCCTTCTTTTCCTGACCTATAAGCTGCTCCAGTGCCTTGTTACATGTGATGTATACCCCCTGTGGATCCTTATAGAACACCACGTCTGGGATTGCATCGATGAAGAGCTCCAGTAAGTACTGCTGCGTCTCTAGGGCATCCTTCGCCTCAAGGAGCTCCATCTGCACCACACTATCTATCCAGATCACACACTCATCAGATGATAACCTACTGATTCGCAGCTGCGTGTTATGATAGGTGCCCTTGGTAAGTGTCTCCTGCAGGCACGCATCCCATAGGATCTGCACCGTATTGAGACAAGCCATACGGCTCACACACTGTCCCTGCCAAAGCGCCTTGGCGCCATTACTCTGTAGTACCTCTAAGTCTAGCCCTTCTTCTGCATGAATGATACGCCCATAGAAATATGTACCCGGTATCGTATCCAGTATTCTACTTTTCAAGCATGCTTCATCTAGCATTAACAATCCCCCCTGTAGTTATCTTTCCCATACGCAATTTGCTCTACTTATTATACTAACGTTAATATATCAAATTTTCAAGTTTATTCGACATTTACCTGACATATGTAAGGGACTGTCCCCGTTTAGGCTGGCATGACTTTGGCAATACTCCAAAAAAAGCTGATATAAGGAGGATTGCTATGCCTAGAAAAGCTCGGGAGTGGCATGAACATGCATGCTATCATATTACCTGTCGTGGCAACCATCGGAATGACCTTTTTCGGGATGAGAGTGACTTTGGGATGTATCTTATCCTATTAGGAGATGTACTTAAGCACTTTAAAGACACCCCTTTTCATCTGGTTTCCTACTGCCTGATGGATAATCATGTCCATCTATTGATTCAAACGACCACCAGACACATTGGGCTCTTCATGAAGCGCCTTAATATGAACTATGCCATTTACTTCAATAAGAAATATAACTATATCGGTCACCTCTTTCAGGATCGCTTCTTCTCCGAACTGATTGCAACAGATACCCAGCTCCTTGAGACCAGCCGCTATATCCATCTGAATCCTGTTCGCGCGCAGATGGTGCCACTTCCTCAGGATTATCCCTGGTCTAGCTACCCCTATCTGATTGGCGTAGCCGATACAAGTTGCATCAATCCCTCTTATATTTGGCGCTACTTCCCTGAGGACCGGGCCACTACACTGTATCAGGAATTTGTAGAAAGTAAACTCAACTTAAGAAAGGAGGCCACTGATGGCAACTGTTATTCATAGCTTTTCTATATTAGGAATCAAAGCACATCTAGTCGGCATCGAAGTGGATACTTTGTACGGTCAGCCCTCACTCTCTATTGTCGGACTCGCTGATCAGGCTGTGAAAGAAGCCAGGGAGCGGCTAGAAGCAGCTATTATCCACTGCAAATTTGAATTTCCCAAGATGAAAATTCTCGTCAATCTCTCACCTAGTGATCTTAAGAAACGCGGCTCACACTTTGACCTTGGCATGGCCATTGGCCTACTCATTCAGTCTAATCAAATCACAGTAGATGACATCGAAAAGTACGCTATTATGGGTGAACTCTCCCTTAATGGCAAACTCAGGGCCTGCTCCGGCATACTCCCAATGGTGATTGAGGCCAAATCCCATGGCATCAAAAACATCATCGTTCCTCTAGATAATCTAGAAGAAGCACGTCTGGTACGTGATATAAATATCTTTGCCTTCGAAGATCTCCTGGCCGTTACCAACTTTCTGCAAATGACAGATGCTTACACCCCCATCGCACCGCAGCCTCACTTTGACCTAGACGCTAGCCACTACATCGCTGACTTTAGTGATGTGAGAGGTCAGGATGCTGCCATTGATGCGATCTGTATTGCCGCTGCAGGCGGACACAATCTCCTCATGTCCGGCACTCCCGGATGTGGCAAGTCCATGATTGCCAAGCGTATTCCTGGTATATTGCCCACACTCACAGAAGAGGAAGCACTGGAGATCACTAAGATCTACAGCGTCTCAGGTTTACTCAAAAACAAAGGCAAACTGATCACCCAAAGACCCTTCCGTGCACCCCATCACAACGCATCACTCAACGCACTGATCGGCGGTGGCACCTTTGCTATGCCTGGTGAAATCTCCCTTGCCCACACTGGTATTCTCTTTCTTGATGAAATCGCTGAATTCAACAAACGTACGCTAGATGCACTTAGGCAGCCTATCGAAGATGGCTATGTCACCATTTCCAGAGTGCAGTACTCTCATCGTTTCCCTGCTCATTTCATGTTGGTTGCTGCCATGAACCCTTGCCCCTGTGGCTACTTTGGTGACCCTAGATGTCACTGTACAGACTACGAAGTATCCAAGTACCGCGCCAAACTCTCTGGCCCCATCATGGACCGGATCGACATACAGAAGAATTTTAGGGCGCTCAATATTCTAGACCTACAGACACATAAGCCCGGTCCTTCTAGCAAAGATTTGCGGCGCAAAGTTGAAGACGCACGCCTCATCCAAAAGCACCGCTATGAAAAGTTTGAAGGCATCAATTGCAATGCACAAATGACACCTGACCTCATTGAAACTTACTGTCAACTCGATGATTCTAGCAATCTCCTGATGCGGCAAGCCTACGATAAATTTAACTATAGCGCCAGAACTTATCATAAATTTCTCAAGCTCGCACGGACCTTTGCAGATATGGAAGCCTCCGATGCGATCTTGAAATCCCATGTGATCAAAGCACTCATGTGCCGTGAACTCGAAAAAGAACAATCACTTCTTCATACTGTGTGAGGTACCTGATATGGAAAATTTAAACTATCTTCTTTGGCTTCATCTGATACCCGGTATAGGTCCTTACCTTATCCGTAATCTCTTAGCAACATTTGACTCACCTCAGGCGATTTATGAGGCATCTCCTGATGCACTGCTAAAGGTCCCTGGCATTGGCAAAAAACTGGCTGGGCTCATCTACGAAACCCATGATCTGACTAAGGCTCAGAAGACCCTTGACTACTGCCTGGCTGAAAAGATCCACCTGATCTCTTACCAAGATCCGCAGTATCCAGCCCGTCTTCTAAGCTATGCCAAGTCCCCTACCTTACTCTATGTCAAAGGTGATCTCACGCTTCTGAATTCACCCGATACTGCAGCAATTGTAGGTGCTAGGCGGTGCTCTAGCTATGGCAAAGATGCTACGCATCAGCTTGCTACACATCTTAGTACACAGTCTACTGTGATTATTAGCGGCCTTGCAAAAGGCACGGATAGCCACGCCCATACCAGCACCCTCAAAACTCAAGGGTCTACTATTGCCGTGGTCGGTACTGGCCTTGATCGCTGCTACCCCAGCGAACACCTCTCCCTTATGGAAAAAATCGTTGAAACAGGTGCTGTGATCTCTGAGTTTCCACCCTTTACCGATGTGCACAAACAAAACTTTCTCAGGCGCAACGAAGTAATTGCAATGCTCTCTGATGCGATCTATGTGATGGAAGCAAGCAAGAATAGTGGGGCACTTTATACGGCTCAATTCGGCCTCTCACTGGACAAAACTGTCTTTGCTCTACCTGGTAGCATCTACGATCCGCTCAGTGAAGGTAGCAACTTGCTGATCGCTAGCGGCGCATCTATCTATCTCCCTGCCCTGCTTCCAAAAATATCCCACGCGCCCGAACCTAGGTCCGTACCTGATCAGAGTGAGCATGTCCAACTCTTTGCGCTACTCGCCCAAAAGCCCTATACACCTGATGCACTCTGCCATGTGCTCAATATGGATCTCTCACAGCTCACTGAATATCTCCTCTCTCTCGAATTAGAGGGCCGTATTTATCAACTTGGTGGTCTCGTGCATCTTGATCCCTCACAAATTTGCCCATGAAAAAAGAGCCAATCTTGGCTCTTCTTTTTTGCATCTATTCCGCTGACGCTTTCTTGTAGCCTGCAAATTCAAAATCCTCTAAGATAATCTGCATGCTCTTACGCTTCTGGCCATCAGTACTTGTGTAGTTACTACTCTTAAGACTCCCTACTACCAGCAGCTTTCTTCCCTTACTCATATGTTCACTCAAAACCTTTGCCTTCTGATTGAAAGCGACAATATCAAAAAACTCCGTCTCACTATCCTTGTTGCCATTATGGTTAACCGCTAAGGTAAACTGTGTATACACGATATTGCTCTCCTTGGCAGTTTTAAGTTCTAAGTCACTTGTTAGATTTCCCATTAAAGTTACTTGATTCATATGATCCTCCTCTGATTTTTTTAGAGTGTGGTCATATTTTGTTTGTTTTATACATATTTTAGCGCGTCTTAAATCTATTTTTTAACTTGATGTATACAAGAGTCTGTCTCCTAGGCCAGGATCCTTAACCCCATAGGCCCACTTTTCTCTCTACTTCATCTACCATCGCTAAGAACCCCGGTATCTCTTCTTCTGAAAGCTCCTCTAAAGATTTTTTTGTGTAGCTCTCCAAAAATCCCTCTAAAAATGCACAAGCAAAAACACTTGCCATATCTCTACTATGCCCTTGCTCTCTATACTTAGCATATTGTACATCATAGTGTATTTGTGTGACTTTTATCAATTCCTCTTTACTCATCTTTTATTCCTCCAAATGCCTATCTATTGTCCTGATACATGGCACGTTGCGCTTTATCGTTACTCATTTTTGCATTACCTGCGGACGCCTTGATATGACCCGCTTGACATAGAACAGGGATTGTCCCCCCCAGGCTAATTATTGACTTGACGTATGCAAGATCTGCCCCCCAGGCTAGGTGCTCTGCCTTTGAGTGCCTGGCCTTTCTACTGCCTTAACCTTGCTACTTCTTGTATAGACAATCCGGTCTTTATAGCTATCGTTTCATCATCTAGTATGTCTAACAGCGCTCTAGCCACTTTCTCTATTCCAAGTACTTCTCCTTCTTCTCTCGCCTTATTGAGAGCACTTACTTTATCTTTTAATACTTTTTCACGCATCTCATACATTGCTCGTTGTTCTTCATTGTTACTCATCCTTATGAGTTCATTTTTAGCTTCTCTCACTTCCTGAATAGTAAGTTCAAGATTTCTTACTTTCTCACTCTCTGGATCTCTTAGAAACTCTGTCCAAGCCACAAGCATATCTGTCTCGTCACTTTCTACCGGTAACTTCGGTATTTCTATAAAATGCATTTCTATGATATCCGTCAGTTCCTCATTTGTCTGTATCTCCTTTAGACGATACCCTGTATGAAAAATTTCTGTCTTTAGATATTTAAAATTAAGGATATTGATGCATATTGTTCTTTTTAAAGCAGCATAATCACCCCCTTCTCCAAGTTGTTCCTCATACATCTTACTTAAATAATAGAGACTTCTTTTAACCATATTATGTTCATTTTTAAGCTGAATTTCTATATTAATAATCTCATGTTGACTCGTCACTGCCTTAATATCCAATCTAGAATACTTATCCTCTATAAAATGTTTAGCAATATCAGTGCCCTTGATTTCTACCCCTACTATCGGCTCTAAGGGCTTGAGTATGGCATTGAGAAATGAAATTAGTATTTCTGGGTGTTTTTCTGAACCAAAAATATTTTTAAAGACAAAATCTACCTTCGGGTCCAATAATCCTTTTCTCACTATATCATCCTCCTACTCTTTTATACGTTATCTTATATTTTAAGTATAACCTAAATGATTAAGAGATAGAAGTGGCTAAAAATAAAAAAGCCGCCACAGGTAATATCTTATTACCTGTGGCGGCCTTGATTTCATTGACTTGACGTATGCAAGGGTCTGTCCCCCTAGGCTAGGCGACCTGCCTTCAAGAGCCTGGCCTTGCTATTCATAATGTGTCCACATTCTTAGTATCTTTATTACTTTTTCTTCTTCTAATACTTCATAGACAAGACGATGCTGTATATTAATTCTTCTTGAGTAGCACCCATCCAAATTTCCCACTAACTTTTCATATGCAGGGGGCTTCTGATACGGATTTTCTTTAATAACATCCACCAATCCTTTTGCTTCTTGTGATAAATGAGTAGACTTCAATTTCTCTAAGTCTTTTAATGCTTGTTTTGTTAGAACAGCCTTATACATCTTACCACTCTACCTCATCTACACTTATACATTCTTCTATACTTGCTTCTCTTCCTAACTTAATACTCTCTACCATCCCTGGAATATTAGCTAAGAATAAAGTTTCTTCTATAGCTTTCCAATCATCATATGATAATAATACAGCACTGCTTTGCTTGCCCATAATTTGAATAGGAGTGTGTGATAAATTTGCTTCATTAACTAACTGATATAAATTCTGCCTTGCATTTGTTACAGTAATCGTATTCATTTCTCATCACCTCTCTTCAACATTATCATACGTAATAGCGTACGTCAATGTGCATCTACTCTAAAATTTTCTCCACAGATAATTTTTCATTACCCATGGTGGCCTTGATCTGATTGACTTGACGTAGAGCAGGGACTGTCCCACTAGGCTAGGCGACCTGCCTTTGGGTGCCTAACCTTGCTATAGAAGTCTGGACTTGCTAAAAAAGTGGTGGGATAGTTAATTAATCTAATTAACTATCCCACCACTCATAAAAATAATCACATAAGATTATTGGTGGGGCGGTGTATCCCACATCTCAGGTACTTAGTAAAACTAAGTGTGTAGAGAACCATTTTCTACCTCAACAATCTTATATGATTATTATATTCTAAGACTACTATATATATTATTAATTGTCAAGTTTAAACTCTTTAATTCTACCGCTATGTAAACGCCTTGCTATCTTTACTTCTTTTATATCATATACACTAGCTATATATAAATATTCATCTTGTATATCTAATTTTATTGCTACCAGAACATTGTCCTCATATCTTTTTATTAATTCAATACTATTAAGTTCCTTTGGGTTTACCCCTATATAATCTGGACAATCTATTATTTCAGCTATACTCTCCATATACTTTACACAGTTAAGATGTCTTCGTTCCACATGGTTCACCAATCCTATTGACTGATAGATTTCTTTACAAGGTAATTCTGTGTTCAATATATCATTAAATTCTTTCTTATATCTTCCTACCTCAAAAAGCCTATCCTGTTTTTCCTTCATGCTCATCTTCTCCTAAAGTGTATATTACCTTGTTTTATTATACAACCTAGAATCATGCATGACAATCTTAACCTTAATCTCTTATTCTTTCTATATCTCCCACAGATAATTTTTCATTACCTACAGGGAGCTTGATATGATTGACTTGACGTAGAGCAGGGACTGTCCCCCTAGGCTAGGCGATCTGCCTTTGAGTACCTGGCCTTTCTACACGCAAAAAGCCAACCTATCACCTACTTCCCCCTAAAAAGTATGTAATAGGTCGGCTTTTACCTGGTAGCTTCTCGTTCAAACATTTCCTTCTACTTACCTACAGCCAGCTCCCATCTATATCGCACCAATCCGCTTGGCCATCTTGTACAATCAGTGCCTATGCACCTTGCTCTCGAGTACCTTTTGGATCCTGCTTTGCTTCTGGTCCACTACTATATGCTTTGGAATGGATGTGTTCTGACATTACTCACACTTCTAAGTCGCTACCCATCCTATCCTTAGAAGTATGTTAGAAAAGTCTATGTGCTAGGGGGACACAATGACCTTTCCTATAGGTGATGCACCTGCCTAGGATGGATCGCATCATCTATATCTTGTAAATACACTCTACAGTGTTATTCCCTACCTCATTTTGTATTAAATTAAATAAAACCATGTTTACTTTATACACTATCGTGATATAATACAATTAAAGAAAGACCTAGTGCGCTAACACTAAGTCTCCCTGAATGTTTTATATTTGGGGCTATGAATAAAAGAAACATTTAATAATTATTTCTTATGATTAGAACGATCATCTTTGTCGGGTGGGTCGTTCTTTTCTTTTGCACTTATTTCAAGCTCTAGCCCTTTTGGACTGGCTTTAAATGTGATTCTAGAGACAAAAATATCTCCTCTAACTAAGTAGACTATTAAAACTACTCCTATCATCATTAGTACATATTCCATTCATAACACCCCCTATATGGTTATGACGTAGACTTGTCTACTTCATAGCCGCCAGGGAGGAAACATACAACCCCCGTGCCACCCGCTGCACGGTAACTAGTTGTAGTATATCATATTACTTTTGGATGATATAGGAATTTTTATAGACATCACTCTGCCCCGCACACTAGTGTTACCACCACCAACTCTGGCGGATTACACACTCTGATAGAGGCTGAATTCTTGCCAATCCCTCTCAAATCTGCCCAAGAAAAAAGAGCCAATCTTGGCTCTTCTTTCTTGTATTTATTCTGCCCCTTACTCATATGCTCACTCAATACCTTTGCCTTCTGATTGAAAACAACAATATCAAAGAACTCCGTTTCACTATCCTTGTTGCCATTATGGTTACTTGATTCATATGATCCTCCTCTAATTTTTTTAGAGTATGGTCATATTTTAGCTACTTCTTAAATCCATTTTTTCAACTTAACGTATTCTAAAGTCTGTCCCCCTAGGCTGGGCGAGTGCCCTTAGAGCCCTGCCTTGCTACCTTATGCTGGGGCGCTAGCCTTCAGCCTTTCTACCTATCCATTGCCGTGCTACTGTCTCAACCTAGCTACTTCTTCTATGGATAATCCCGTCTTTATAGCTATCATTTCATCATCTAATACATCCAATAATGCTTTAGCAATTTGTCTCTTTTCTTCTTCTCTTCCTTCTTTTCTAGCTGTGTCAATCACATTGATATTATCTCTATAGGATTTTAAGCTTTCTTCATAAGCATTTTTCTCTTCTCTAGTAAGATTCGCTTCTTTTGCTCTTTCAAATGCTTTTTGGAAAATAGGTTGATTAAGAATGCCTGGTAATTCATTGAAATCTTCTAAGTGTTTTAAGAAATATAACCACTTCTCAACATTACTTTCCAATTCTTCTTCTCCTAGCTTAAACTTTGGTAACTCTAAATAGATAAATGTTAGCTTATCATAAAACACTTTATTATCCTGATCTTTTAGCTGTGCTTCATAATAATATTTATTTCCATCTTTCTCCATATCAAATCCTAATAATCCAATACAATATACTGGTTGTAATTCAAAGTTCCAATCACCTCTTTTTGCTTGCTCTCTAATCGGAAAAGTTGAATAAAATATTGTGCGGTCTTTAAAATAGGTTTGTTTCGCATTTTGCATCTCTACTATAAACTTTGATCCCTTATTATCCGTACAATAAATATCATAGATTACTTTTCTATCTCTATACTGGTCTCCATATTTTTCTTTATCTTGGAATTTAATTTCTATTATATCATTCTCTCTTTGTAATACTGCATTTAGAAAATCAATTAATATTTCTTTACTTCCTTCTTCCCCAAATATCTTCTTAAACCCAAAGTCTGTAAACGGATTGATCGCTCCCATACTACACCTTCCTTCTCTCTTATACTTTATTTTATGTTTTAAGTATAACCCAGTTGATTAAGAGATAAAAGCACTTCTCAAAATAAAATAGCCCCCACAGATAATTTGGCATTACCTGTGGGGGCCTTGATATGATTGACTTGACGTATGCAAGGGTCTGTCCCCCTAGGCTAGGCGATCTGCCTTTTGGGCGCCTGACCTTGCTACTTTCTATCTAAACTCAATATGCAATTCTTTTCCCAATGCTTCTGCTATTCTCTTTAAAAATTTTATGCTAGGATTATAATTTCCATTTTCTAATCTACTAATATGACTCTGTTGAATTCCTGTTTTATCAGATAATTCTTTTTGAGTTAAATTTAAAGCTGATCTACCATCTATTACTGCTCTAATTATTTCGTATTCTGGTCCAATCTCTTCAAATGCTTCTTTGAACTCTTCACACTTCATCTGCTCCATTAGGTAATCATTTAAATTGGTCATGTTTTCATTCTCCTCTCATAATCATTCTTATATTTTACTGCCTTATCTATTTCTCTCTGTGGGGTCTTTTGCTGCTTTTTTATAAATCCATTTGTTAGGATAATCTTGTTTCCTATAACGAAGAAGTAAAATATCCTAGATATGTCACTAGCAAATTTAATTCTAAGTTCAAATAGCCCCTCCCCCATATACTTTGAATGAGGCTCTCTTAATTCATTTCCCTTATCCTGTAAGATAAGAAGTTCCCTGATAGCTTTAGCTCTCATCTTTGGATTTAATCCATCCAAAAATTCTTTAACTGGTTCATCTCCAGCCTCTGTACTGTAAAATTCTATCTCGTACATAACGTTCTCCTTATCCTCTGTATATATTCATTATATGCTTTATATAGCATATTGTAAACAATAAATCATCCCCCACAGATAATTTCACATTACCTGTGAGGGCCTTGAGCTGATTGACCTGACGTAGAGCAAGGAGTGTCCCACTAGGCTAGGCGATCTGCCTTTGAGAGCCTGGCCTTGCTAATTTTGCTTTACCTGTGGCGGCCTTGATTTGATTGACTTGACGTAGAGCAAGGCTATCTCCCTAGGCTGGGTGACTACTCTTGTAGTCCATCCTTGCTAATCTATAATCTCAACCAATTGTTCTTTGAATACAGGAATATCGTTCTCTAATGTCATCCATACGTCACCCATTTTGAGTGTTTGATACTTATGAGCTGTAATATCTCTCATACCCGCTATCCCTCTCCATGGTATATATTTATAAGCCTCCCTGAATTCATCAGTAAGATTCTTAACCAACTCACCTATATTAATAAGTGTCATGCATGTCGCTCTTTTAGTTCGCTCATCATTCACAAAGTTTTCTAAGTTATAGCCTTCGATGAGTTCCTCTATAACCTTGATTTCTAATACTATTTTTTTAATAATTTGTATATCTCTATTATCCATAAATACTAACCATACCATCAATTTGTATCATTGCACCACTATCTAAGGGGCCATGTATAACATCAATTTCCTTATGAAGCCTATCCATCATCTCATATCGGATATCGGAGAGCGTAAGTAATGAAACATTTGGGGTGTTAAACTCTACAATCATATCAATGTCGCTTTCTTCCGTTGCTGTTCCATTTGCATAAGATCCAAAAATAGCTAGTTTTTTAATAGGGTAATGTTGTGTAATATCCACTACTGCCTCTTTAATTTCACTTATTGTTAGCACATTAAAACCTCCTCTATTTAATATGATTTTCTCCACTTAGATACTTTCCTAAGCACATATCTTAATTTTATTATATGTCCTACTGTCAGACACTGCAACGTATTTATTAAATTAAAAAGCCCCACTGATAATTTTACATTACCTGTGGGGGCCTTGAGCTGATTGACCTGACGTAGAGCAAGGAGTGTCCCACTAGGCTAGGATCTCTGCCTTTGGGAGCCTCGCCTTGCTAGAGGAACCGGATGTGGCAAATCTGCACGTCCAATTCTGCGAGCGGTATGGAAAGCAACTCTCGTATCTACTCGATCTCCTGTCACTCGACCTACTTGACGTAGAGCAGGGACTGTCCCCCTAGGCTAGGCGATCTGCCTTTGAGAGCCTGGCCTTGCTATATCATTAAGTCTGCACCAATGGGTATCAGAATAGCCACTGGATTTACATTGCTGGATGAGTGAC
>JBOFIR010000211.1:0-14993 GCA_051650265.1 Cellulosilyticaceae bacterium | reverse complement strand
AACCTCCCACTTCTTTTTGCAGTAGGTATTGCAGTAGGACTTGCAAAAGAAAATCATGGTGCAGCAGCACTAGCTGGGGTTGTTGGTTATCTGATACTGGATACAACGGCAGTTACAATTAACCCAGAGATTAAGCTTAATGCTTTTGGTGGGATTATTGCAGGTATTATCGCAGGGAACCTCTACAATAAATTTAATAATATCAAAGTACCAGATTTCCTTGGATTCTTTGGTGGCAAACGTTTTGTACCAATTGTTACAGGACTCACGTCCTTAGCTGTAGGTGGGGCACTCGGATATATATGGCCACCTATTCAAAATGTACTTAACGCTGTAGGTGAATGGTCAGCTAATAGTGGTGGAATCGGGGAGTTTACATTTGGTTTCTTAAACCGTATCTTACTTCCTACAGGCTTACACCATGTATTTAACAACTTATTCTGGTTTAACTTAGGTGAATTCAATGGTGCAACAGGTGACCTGAACCGTTACTTTGCACAAGATATTGCAGCAGGTATTGTGGATCCAACAGCAGGGATGTATATGGCTGGATTCTTCCCAATCATGATGTTTGGTCTTCCAGCAGCAGCACTTGCAATGTATGTATGTGCTAAAAAGAAAAATAAAGCAGCTATTGGTGGGGCTTTATTCTCAGTAGCACTTACAGCATTCTTAACAGGTATTACAGAACCTATTGAATTTATGTTCATGTTCTTAGCGCCAGTGCTTTATGCAATCCATGCTGTATTATCAGGGATTACGATGGCTGTTGTGAGTCTACTAGGGATTCGTCACGGCTTTACATTCTCAGCAGGTCTTATTGACTATGTACTCAATATGGGACTATCAACAAAAGGCTTATGGCTGATCCCGATTGGTCTGATTGTATTTGTGATCTACTTCCTACTCTTTGTATTCTTTATTAAGAAATTTAATATTTCAACACCAGGTAGAGAAGATGATACAGATGAAAGCACAAGTGAAACATCAGGTGATCAAAGCTTAGCTGATTTAGCAGCACTTTACCTTGAAAAATTAGGTGGTCAAGAGAATATTGTAGAAGTAGATTCTTGTATTACACGTCTACGTCTCACCCTTAAAGATTCAACAATTGTTGATGAGAAAGAAATGAAAGCCCTTGGTGCGGCAGGTATGATGCGTCCCAATAATAAAAACTTACAAGTTATTATTGGTACAAAAGCTGAATTACTTGCAGCTGAACTTAAAAAATTAGTTTAATGATATTAAATTAATAAATATGTAATAAAGAGCATGTTGTTAAATACATGCTCTTTTATTTTTGTTATGAAAAGCCTGTCCTTATAAATAGAGGGATTAGATGGAGTTATTTCTCGAATCAGGAAACAAATAGATTACCAGTAGTTGGCAAAATACATATAAAATGCAAGCGATTTTCTCTGGAATTGGTGAGAGTGAATAAAAGGTTGACATCCCTTATTACGGAATGTATAATAAGTATGTAATAATTACTTAATAAATTTAAAATACATACTTGATAGCATTGAGTAGGAGGTCCATATGAAATTTAACCAATTAATAGGAATGACAGTATTAGCAGTAGCTGCTATGAGCCAAACTATTATGGCGACACCAGTAGAAGACGCCACTCTATTAACAGATAGATTAGAAATGATGGTAACACCATATGTTGGCAGTGAAGAAGAAGTAAAGCAAGTGATTGATGAGATCAAGTCAGAAAGTAGCTTGTCAGAAGAAATACTTGCTGAAGGGACGCTGACAAAAATCATTGTAGAAGAAGCTAAATTACGTAATAAGCCATCTGAGGATGCAGATATAACTAATTATTTAGTACAAGATGCAGAAGTAGTGGCAATTGAGATGATTGATAACTGGTATAAAGTAAAAACAAACGAAGCAGAAGGCTATATCTATAAAACACAAGTGGATGAAACAGCCCTATCACTCATTCCTTATACAAGAACAGAGGAAAACCAAATTGTAGAAGCAGCACCAGAAGTGAGTTTAGGAGAAGAAGTTGTTACTTATGCAAAGCAATTCTTAGGTAATCCTTATGTATATGGTGGCAATAGCCTAACAAATGGCGTAGACTGTTCAGGGTTCACAAGCCAAGTGTATAAGCATTTTGATGTCAAACTTGAGAGAAGCTCAAGATCTCAATATGCAAGTAACGGTTATAAGGTGAAAAAGGCTGATCTTCTTCCGGGAGATCTTGTATTTTATGGTTATAATGGTTATATCGATCATGTGGCAATCTATGCAGGTAGCGGAGAGGTTATACACGCAAGTTCACCGAAGACAGGAATCAAGATGAGTAAACTAGAATATGGTAAACCAATTATCGGAATCAAACGTGTTATTTAATAAAATGAAAAAGTTAAATTGACATACAAAAATAAATATTGTATAATAAATTTGTAACAAATAGTAATCAATTCGTACAAATTATAGGTACATAGGTATAGTTGGGGGGAGCAAACAGTGAAAATAAGAGCAGTTATTCAAGCAATTATGATAGCAACAGTTGTAGCATGTACAGCAATTCCAATGTTTGCAGCAGAATATGAAGGAATTGTTACAAAAGAATGTAATGCAAAACAAGTATTGCAAGATGGTACTGTGAATGAGATTCCTGTATCTGAGGGAGAACGCGTGGAAATCTTAGAAGAACGCGGTAATACTTATCAAGTTGTGCTTTTAGAGAATAACTATATTGTTGAGCTGGCTAAAGATGACGTCTTAGTAGATGCCCCTAAAGAAGAAGCTAAAGCTGAAGAGACAAGTGATGAAATTATAGATTATGCCAAACAATTTCTTGGTACAAAATATGTGCCTGGGGGTAATAGCTTAACAAAAGGTGTGGACTGTTCAGGTTTCACGAGTCAAGTATTCAAGAAATTTGGAATCAACCTAAAGCGTAGTTCAAGAGATCAATATACTTCAAATGGAGTTAAAGTTGCAAAAAGTGAGTTAGAGCCAGGAGATCTCGTTTTCTATGGTTATAATGGTAGTGTTTCTCACGTAGCAATTTACATAGGTGATGGTGAAATTATTCATGCAAGTACAGGTGTTCGTGGGGTGGTTGTTGATCCACTAGAACTGAGAGGGATGCCACCATTCATTGGTTATAAGCGTGTATTATAAAAAATAGGTAAGCACTTAAGCAATTTTGCTTAAGTGCTTTTTTGGAACTTATAAAACGGCGTAAATGGTGCACACTAATAAGAAAAAGATAAGGAGAGCGGCAATTGATGAAAAAACAAAAATCGGTTAGAAAACAGTTATTACTCTACTTAGTCATCTTTGCAATGAGCATCAACATATATGGCTATGAAGCAAGAAAACTCCCAATCTATTCTGTTTACAAACAAGAAAAGGTTGTGGCAATCACTTTTGATTGTGCATGGGGGGCGGAGGATATTGGTGAAATTTTAGATATTCTAGACCGTCAGCAAGTTAAAGCAGCATTTTTTATGGTAGGAGATTGGATGCGTAAATATCCTGAGGCGGTTAAAGCCATTAGCCAACGTGGGCATGACCTGGGTAATCACTCAGATAAGCACCCACATGTCAATAAGCTGTCTAAAGAGGATATTAAGAAAGATATCCGTATGGCACACAATACTATCAAAGATCTCACTGGAAAAGATGCATGGCTCTACAGAGGACCTTATGGTGAGTACAATGATATCGTGTTAGATGCAGCAAGAGAATGTGGGTATTATACAGTCCAATGGGATGTAGATTCATTGGACTGGAAAGAATATGGTAGACAAGCCTTAGTTGATAAAGTACTCAAACATAAAAATTTAGGACCTGGATCGATTATACTGATGCACAACTCTACAAAGTATACCAAAGATGCCTTAGAGGAAATTTTATTAGGGCTTAAAGCAAAAGGGTATAGTATTGTACCTCTTTCAGAGCTCATTCTCAAAGAGCAGTATCAGATTGACCATACGGGGAGACAGTATCCTCTCTCATAATTGAAAAAACCTGGATCTTGTAAGCAAAAACAAGATCCAGGTTTTTTTATAAGGAAACTTTAAAAAGAATAATAATTCATCTTGGTTGTTATTTGGTTATATAAATCAAGCTGAGATTGGAAGACGGGAACCATCATGTGATCAAGCGCTTGACTCAGCTCAATGACTTCATCGCAAATGAGATTATAATCATGATAAACAATAGCTTCTGAAAGAGCCTTTTTCATCTGTGTAATCGTTTGAATATTTGAATAAAATTCCATCCTTTAGTCGCCCCACTTTGTATATAAGATGCAACCAGATGTTTCTATGAGTGCCTACTATATCATATGCACTTGGTAAAAAATGGTTACACTTAACTACAACCTGTTGTTGTACCACATTCTTGGCATACTTTGCAAGTGCCGTTGCGTACAAGGCGTGTACTTTTGCAGACGCTACATGTTTCGCCATAGAGGACTTCTGATGTACCATGGGCTTCTTTGATCGGATGAATTGCTACAAAGGCTGTTTGCTCTTCTGGAGTTGGTTTAACTTGACAATAAGTAAAATCGGCAAGTTCGATATCAATAATTTTACTAATCAAGTCTGAAATGGAATCAGCCATTTTGATGTAAGGATGCCCATTTACAAAGCCACTTGGTTCAAACTTCTGGCCACGATACATCTTAGCAATATCTCTAGCCGGTACACCGTACTGGAGCATCTCTGAGATTGTTGTTGAAATGCTATCGAGTAATCCTTTTACGAGAGAACCTTGTCTACCAGCAGATACATAGACTTCACCGACACGTCCATCTTCATAGAAAGAAACTGTGATATAGAGGCGCAGCCCACCAAGTTCTGCTTCATGAACATGGGCGTTGCGAATCCCGATGGGTTTGAAGCGAATAGGTGCAGTAGGTACGGTTTTTTCCCTTGCATAAGTAAGGAGTGCATCGTAAGAAAGGTGCTCAAGTTCGGTTGAACTTACTTCGCTGATGCGGGTTGTGAGGGGCTGAGAAGCTTTACAACCATCACGGTAGAGGGCGATCGCTTTGACACCTAGAGCCCAGGCCTCGTGATAGATCGCTTTAATCTCTTCAACTGTAGCATGGTTAGGTAGGTTGACAGTCTTGGAGATGGCACCTGATACATGCGGTGTGAGTGCAGCCATCATCTTCACATGGCCACTTGGATGGATATAACGCGTGCCTGTACCACACTGGTTAGCTGTATCGAATATGCTATAGTGTTCTGGTTTAAGATGAGGGGCACCTTCAATTTTGCCATCAACAAGTTGCGCATAGCCTTCTTTTTGTTCTTTGCGTAAAATATAGGCGAGAATGTCACTAATTTGTTCATTTTTATAGCCCAGCTGAGTCAATGTAGAAGCAATCAGTGGATTAACCATCTCCATTGTACCACCACCTACGAGCTTTTTATACACTACATGGCTAAAGAATGGCTCAGAAGAAGTGGTTGCACAGTCCATGGCAAAGGCGATTGTTCCTGTTGGCGCAAGTACAGAGACTTGAGCATTTCTAAAACCATAGGTATCTCCAGCTTCAAGCACATCTTTCCAGATGTCTTGAAGGGTTGTAGCCAGTGACTCATAGCCAAGAGTAGAGAGTATTTCCTGAGAAATGACCATAGGTTCATAAGCGAGCCCACTAAAACCTGAGTGATCTGGGTTGTGCCCACTACAACGGCTGTGGTTGCGCATGACATTCATCATATAAGGCTTATTGCTTTCAAAGTAAGTGAATGGTCCAACTTTTTCTGCAAAAAGTGCAGAGGTATAGTAAGAGTAGCCTGTCAATAAACTCATAAGTGAAGCACCAATTGTACGAGAAGCATCACTATCATAAGGAAGGCCCATCACCATAAAGAGTGCACCCATATTCGTAAGACCTAGCCCTGTTGTACGGAAATGATAAGATTTGCGTGCAATATCAGGTGTTGGGAATTGACCGTGATGGATTGTCGCTTCCAGTACGATTTGGACCATTTTAATACAGTGAAGGTACCCATCTATATCAAAAGTTTTTGTCTCACAGTCATAGAATTTAAGGATATTGATACTTGCTAGATTACATGCCGTATCATCTAAGAACATATACTCAGAACAAGGATTACTTGCATTGATGCGATTGGCTGGATCTGTGAGATCACCGTTTTCACCGACAGGGCATGTGTGCCAACTGTTGATTGTATCATCAAATTGAATGCCGGGATCACCACAGCGCCAAGCGGCTGTTGCAATCTGGTCATAGAGTACGTATGGGGATATTTTGCCAGCAATTGTCTGATCCAGACGGTTTATCAAATCCATTTGTGCAGCAGGATCTTCGGTTATCTTCATAAAGGCATCAGTGACACGTACAGAGTTATTGGCATTTTGTCCAGAGACAGTTTCGTAAGCCTCACCATCAAAGTGTGTATTGTAGCCCATCTTACCAAGCGCAATGACCTTATCTTCTTCATGAGCTTTCCAAGTGATGAAGTCTTCAATTTCGGGATGATCGATATTGAGGACATTCATTTTAGCGGCGCGACGTGTGGTACCACCAGACTTAATTGCACCAGCATTACGGTCAAATACTTTGAGAAAACTCATAAGGCCTGATGATTTACCGCCACCAGAGAGCAGTTCACCACGTGCACGGATGCTCGACCAGTTAGAA
Source organism: Cellulosilyticaceae bacterium (assembly GCA_051650265.1). Lineage (GTDB taxonomy): Bacteria > Bacillota > Clostridia > Lachnospirales > Cellulosilyticaceae > JBOFEH01. Next base: position 8,341 of record JBOFIR010000211.1, on the reverse strand, counting down.
CCTACGCCAGACCCATATTTAAAAAGGCGTGTTTCTGTAGTGAGTTGATCTGTAAGGGATTTATCCCCCAATAAGGCATCGCCAACACTGAGAATAAAACATGCAGAACCTTGTGTACGCGTATAGGCATCAGGAGAAAGCAGAGGACGCTGCAGAGCTTCGTCGTAGTAATAATGTCCTTGTGTTTGGCCTTCAATGCCATAGGCTAATTTGAGTCCTGTATTGAACCACTGAGGGCTATTTGGCGCCCACATCTGAGCCATAAGCATATATGCAAGTTCATCATAAACGATTACTTTTTGCATATCATCAATAAGTTTTTCATCTGCTGCTGCTTCTACCCAGAAGCTTACCATACGATGAACAAGTTGGCGGAATGATGTTTCACCGCCAGTTGGAGAGGGCACCCCACTTTTTCTTAAATATTTACTAGCAATAATATCACAGGCAGTCTGTGAAAAGTGTGCAGGAAATTCAAGCCCTAGCATCTCAATGATTGATTTGCCTGTCGTATAGTCTTTAATGATCACATCCACAGTTTGCCAGTCAAAAAGGTCATAAACGGTTTTCTCCGTGCCATCAAGACTGTGAGTGTAGTGCCTAGTGAGCAACTGATCTAAATGCATAATGATACCTCCTATGTACGGATAATATGTTTTGGAAAAACATTCTCTTATAATAACTAAACTTATCATATTTCAAAATAAAATACAAGCGCAAAATAAACATGAAAAGTACAATATATAGTATGTGTGCAAAAAGTGAATAACATATGTGATATACTTATTTCCAGTCTTTCAACAACATAAAAAGCCTTGAAGATGCCCAAAATACCAGTAATAGCTTCAAAAAATTGATGCAAATACATAGGAGGTCATATGATTACAGTTGCGGTTACAAACGTCAGAGAAAAAAGTAGACCTATATTAGAGTTTATTCAAGAAATAGCTGATCAAAATCATATTCATACAAAGTGGATTAGCCCTAATCATAGATTTACCTATAAAAATCATCAGAAGCTTGTTTTTAAGGAGTACATTAGATGGATGGAAGCAGAGGAAAATGTGGACATCTTGTTGGTGGAACTGAGTAAGGATGCACTAGATCGGTGTTTACATGAGCAGGTAGAGTTTCATATTTGTGTAGTTGGTGAGGAACGACCACGTGAGCGTCTTGCAAAACGGATTACTTCCCGCTACTATGTGATGCCAGAAACATGTCGCAAAGGCAAAAAAAGTGGAATTACCTATGGCTGGGGGAAAGAAGCCGATCTTTCAGCATCAAGTGCACAAACCAATATTGAAGGTAATCTAGAGATGCAATGCTGTATTCAAAATACAATTCAAAGTCTAAGCGGTGAAATCTATATTCCAAAAGAGTTTGGGATCGAGTGTAAAAAGCAAAACGTAGAAAGTACCTTAGCGGGCATTGCAACACTGTTGTTATATGGTATTCCAGTTGGACAATAAATAAAATATAAAAATGTAATAAACTTGTACAAAAGTTAATATATATAGTATTGACAGATGAAGCTGTTAAAGAACAAAAAGAGGATAAGGGAGAGGTGTGAATATGGTGGAGCACATACTAGAAAATAACGAGGTACTCATTATAGGAAAAGCTGTAAGTGACATTAGTTTCAGTCATAAGGTATATGGCGAAGGTTTTTATAGTTTTGATCTTGCAGTACCAAGATTAAGCGATTCAGCGGATATACTACCTGTTACAGTGTCAGAAAGATTACTACCAACACTGGGGCATATCCAGGGCAAGACTTTAGATATAGTAGGTCAGTTTAGGTCCTATAACCAATACGAAGAAGGTAAGAACCGTTTGATTCTAACGATTTTTGCGTTAGAAGTTAAAGAGGTGCCAGAAAGTGAAATTCATAAAAACAAAAATGCTATTTACTTAAACGGATACATCTGCAAGGAACCTGTGTACCGTACAACACCATTTGGACGTGAAATTACAGACATTTTACTTGCAGTCAACCGTTCTTATCATAAGTCAGATTATATTCCTTGTATTACGTGGGGACGCAATGCACGTTATGCACAAGGGCTAAAAACAGGAGCGCATGTAGAAGTATGGGGCCGTATCCAAAGTAGAGAGTATCAGAAAAAAATGGAGACGGGTGAAGTAGCTACAAAGGTTGCATATGAAGTCTCTATTTCTAAGATGGAAATTAGTGAAGAAGGCAATAAGAGTGGCGAGCAACCAATAGAGGATGCACCAGAAAAGCAAGACGAATAATCAAGAGTAAGAAGTTCTAGGGTTACTTGGAACTTCTTTTTTGCGTCTACAAAAGACTATAGGTTTGTAACATATGATTTGGTATAATAAAGATAAAGGATGATGCTATGTACAAATTAGTGAAGCAAAAAAGAAAAACAATCAGTATAGGAATTGATGAAAACTTACAAATTATCGTTAAAGCGCCCCATCATGTACCCGGGCATTATGTGGATGAGTTTGTAGAGAAACATAAAGAATGGATTGCACGGGCCATTGCCAATAAGAGAAGTACGCTTGAATTGCAAGATTGGTGGCAACGAAAACAGCTTCTGTATCTAGGTGAAGTGCATGTGATTGTGTTGAGACATGGAGAAAAAGAAAGTGTAAAGCTTATAGAGGATCAATTGATTCTAACACTGGTTGATCCTAGTGATCAACCAAAGGCAGAGCAACTTATGGAGAAATGGTTAACGGAAAACTTTAGGGTGCTAGTGACTGAACTATCAGATAAGTATTGCAAATTATTAGGATGTGACTATAATAAAATATATATTCGAAAGCAGCGTACACGTTGGGGAAGTTGTTCTTCAAAGGGTAATCTATCCTTTAATAGTCGGCTGATCTGTGCACCAAGACGCTGTATTGAATATGTTGCATTGCATGAAGTGATGCATCTGATGCATTTTAATCATGGCAAACAGTTTTGGAAGGCCATTGAGGCAATCATGCCCCAGTATAAAAGTTATCAAAATATATTAAAGCTTCAAGGCAAATACTATCATTTTTAAAGCGAGAGGTGAAAAGATGGAAAAAGGACTTGTACAGGTTTATTGTGGTCATGGAAAAGGAAAAACTACGGCTGCCATAGGGCTCGGTATGAGGGCGCTAGGCAACGGTCTTAAAGTTATCATGATCCAGTTTCTCAAGCACGGAAATACTGGAGAGTGCCAGTTTCTCAAGACACTAGAGCCCCAATTTAAAGTATTCCATTTTGAAAAAAATAGAGGATTTACATGGACTTTGACTGAGGAAGAAAAAAATGAATTAAAAGTAGAGATGCAGATGGCGCTCAAGTTTGCAAAGAAAGTAACGGATACAGCAGAATGTGACATTCTTATTCTAGATGAAATTTTGGGTGCGATTAGTTCAGGGCTAGTATCAAGTGAGCAGGTGTGTCAGATTATAGAGGAGTGTTCTGATGAGGTGGAACTTGTACTGACGGGGAGAGATGTACCAGATGATATCGCTGCAAAAGCAGATTACATCAGCCGAATCGATGCAGTGAAACACCCAATCAACAAAGGTATTATGGCACGTAAGGGGATTGAGTACTAAAAAATAGAGTTTTGTTAAGAATGAAGGGGGTTGCAAAAGATGAAAAAGCCAGCGGTGGGGAATGCAGTGATTTTATTAGGCGGCTATCTTGTATTTACCTTAGTGGCAAATGTAGCAGCAGGAGTGCTTGTGCAATATATGCCAATGGTCCTTTTGTTTGGTCTACTGACAAGTGCGATGATTATGGGTTATGGGGTGAGTAAAGAGAGTAAAAAATGGTTAGATATACTTTTTGTAGGGATTCCTTATGTTTTGGGAATGGTGTGTTATGGCTGTGCACGACTCTTGCAAAATGGTGATTTGATCAAGGTGTATCGTACTATTGTACCTGCTGTATATGCCCAAATCGATTTGATGAATCAAATAACTTTTGGAATGATTCAAAGAGATGTATTAGTGGTGGTAACGCTTCTCATGGTAGCAACATTGACCTATGGTGCTGTAAGATTTGGGATGTGGGTAAAAACTGCAGAGACAACAAATAAAAAACTTATTTATAATAATGTGCTTGTGTGGGGCGTACATTTTTATATGATGGCATTACTTGGGCAATTAGTATTACAAAATCCTCAGTTGCAGATGGACAATAAACTTCGTATGATCTCAGGTGGAATTGTAACGCTTGTCATTTTTATTGTTTATTTTGTAATTGGTAAGTATAGTAAGAATCTTGAACATGGGTGGTTGCAAGTGATGTCATACCTAAGTGTCACACTTACAGCTGTAGGAATGTATATCGCATCTTTACTACTCATCTACCCAAGTGGGCGCTATGAGGTATATGTGTTGCCGGTTGCGCAATCATTCTTTGGGGTAATAGGCAAAGCACTTGCGACAGCGTTAGGTGAAAAAGCTGAATTTATCAGCCAATATGGGATTGTTGTTAGTATACTCCTCATGTTGTTACCAGGTCTGCTTGTATTTATAGGCAATCATACATCTAGAGAAATGACTCTGTCAAAAGAACAGATCCTATCATAGAAACAAAAAAACGGCCATTGGCCGTTTTTTTTGTTTCTGATTAACTGAGTAAATGTTGCATATCATATAATCCTGGTAATTTGTGTGCCAGGAATTTCGCAGCTTTGAGTGCACCAACTGCAAACACTTCTTTAGAAGCGGCAGAGTGTGAAAGTGTAATGACTTCATCATTACCAGCGAAGATAATATCATGATCGCCAACAATTGTGCCACCACGTACGGCATGGATACCAATCTCATGTTTTGGTCTCTTTTCACGTACAGTAGAACGGTCAAAACGTAGGGCGTAGGCATCGTCTAGTGTATCGGTAATGGCATGAGCGATGGCTAATGCTGTACCACTTGGCGCATCAATCTTTTGGTTGTGGTGTTTCTCTATAATTTCAATATCAAAGCCACTGTCTCCAAGTACTTCTGTTGCACGTTTCGCAAGTGCAATCAAGAGATTGACACCTAAAGACATGTTAGCTGAGAAGAACACAGGAATTGTCTCACTTGCTTTTTCGAGGAAAGCAATCTCTTCATCGGAAAGACCTGTCGTACAAACAACTACAGGAATTTTCTTTGTCATTGCTTGCTCTAGTAGAGGAACTACTGCGCGTGCAGTAGAGAAGTCTATGATGACATCTACCTCCACGTCGCATTCATTGATATTTGGAAATACCGGGAACTTATTTGGGATAGAAAAATTAGGATCTACGCCAGCTACAAGTTCAAGTTCAGGATGGTCAGAGATGATACGAGCAATTACTTGCCCAATTTTACCATTACAACCGTGCATTAAAATTCTTGTCATATGCCTCACCCTTTCGTCAATTTATTTTGTAATCATGTTGGCATTTAAAAGTGCAGTTCTGAGTGTGTCGATGTGAGCTTCTTCCATTGGATAGAGAGGCATTCTGCATGGACCTACTTCAAAGCCCATAAGGTTAAGTGCTTCTTTAACTGGAATTGGATTCACATCGCAGAAAAGACTATTTGCAACATCAAGGTATTGTAATTGAAGGTTTAAAGCTTCATTTGTTTGGCCATCAAGGTAAAGTCTTACCATATCATGTGTCTCACGTGGTAAAACGTTAGAAAGGACAGAGATCACACCTTTCCCTCCAAGAGAAAGAACCGGAATGATTTGATCATCATTACCAGAGTAGATTGGAAGTGTGTCGCCACAAAGGGCAGCGATTTGTGCCACTTGTGACATATTACCACTGGCTTCTTTGATCCCGATAGCCCAGTCAAATTTTGATAGCTCATAAGCTGTTTGGGCAGTGATGTTCATGCCCGTACGGCTTGGTACGTTATATAAAATCATTGGAAGGTCACTTGCAGCAGCAATTGCTTTGAAGTGTTCAATGAGTCCTTTTTGTGATGTTTTATTGTAGTAAGGGGTTACTTGTAATGTAGCATCTACCCCAAGCGCTTTCGCACGTTTTGTGAGGCTGATCCCGTGGACAGTGTCATTGCTTCCTGTACCAGCGATCACAGGGATACGACCACGTGTGCGCTCTACAGCAATACGAATACATTCAAGATGTTCGTCATCACACATAGTAGAAGCCTCTCCTGTTGTCCCACAAATTATGATAGCATCTGTTTGATTTTCAATTTGAAAATCAATTAATTGTTCAAGTTTGCCGTAGTTCACAGAACCATCAGCATGGAATGGTGTAATAATTGCAACACCAGCACCTTCAAAAATTGCCATATTAATATCCTCCTAGTTTGGGTTTATTACATATTTTCAATAATCCACTCAGCGATTTGTACAGCGTTTGATGCAGCACCTTTTCGGATATTATCTGCAACAACCCAAAGGTTCACGCCGTTTGCAATACTTTCATCGCGGCGGATACGTCCGACGAATACTTCATCATGTCCGGTTGCAGTGATTGCAAGTGGATAGACATTATTAGCCACATCATCTTGAACGATTACACCAGGTGCCTGTTCAAGAACAGATCTGAGTGCATCTAATTCAAATGATTTATCAAATTCAATGTTAATACTTTCGCTATGGCTATTGAAAACAGGTACACGAACTGTTGTAGAAGTGATAGCAAGTTCTGGTGTGTGAAGAATCTTACGTGTTTCTTCAACCATTTTCATTTCTTCTTTAGTATAGCCATTGTCTAAAAAGACATCTATATGAGGTAAACAGTTGTTTGCGATTTGGTGTGGGAATTTCTGAGGTGCATTGCCTTTAAGTCCTTCTTCAAGGTCATGCCATCCCCCCATGCCAGCACCAGAAACAGCTTGGAACGTCGTATAAACGATACGTTTGATAGTATAATATTCATGTAATGGTTTAAGTGCAACTACAGCTTGAATAGTAGAGCAGTTAGGGTTTGCAATGATCCCTTTATGATTTCTGATATCTTCTGGGTTCACTTCAGGTACAACAAGTGGCACTTCAGGGTCCATACGCCAAGCAGAACTATTATCAATTACGATACAACCACTTTGAGCTGCAATAGGTGCAAACTTAAGACTTGTGCCACCACCAGCTGAGAAGAGTGCAATATCGATTTGATGCTCTTTAAAGCTATTCTCATTGAGTTCTAGTACAGTATATTCCTGTCCTTTAAATGTGATTTTTGAGCCAGCTGAACGTGCTGAAGCAAATACATAGAAGTTTGCGATCGGTAAGTTTTTTTCTTCAAGTACTTGTAGGAAAGTACGGCCTACCATTCCTGTTGCACCAACTACTGCTAAATTAATTTTTTTCATTATAGTTCCTCCCTAAATAAATTTCATAATAAAAGCCAGCTAAAGGATTAGCTGGCTGTGAAAACAAAATTACCACAAAGGGGCAGATTGCAGTGTGATCAATGCCCGAATGGATAAAATTCAATACACAGTAGCACTCCACCTTATTGTACATGAAAAGGTGACAGTTGTACAGTTGTTCACTGCACCCCCAGAAAAGTCTATTGCAAGACAAACTTCTCTTCGGCAACCCATCCTTTCTAACGTTATCAATTTCTCTTGCAAGAATCAAACGCTATACTCTTAAGTGTTGCACCTCTACTTGATGAATCAGTTATTTTTTTAAAATCATATCACTTAAATATTATAAAGTCAACAAAATATTTAAGATATTTATAATATTAGAAGAAGATTAAAGTTATTCTCAAAATATGGAACAAATATAGGGAGAGGGTGTATAACTTCTAAAAAAAACGCTCATACTCTACATAGAAACTATTTATGAAAAGAGGTTATACCTATGAAAAATAATGAAAATACAAAAGAAAAGTTATTTGATGCCCTTTCTTCTGATGATAAAATGAAGCTTGAGATTGCAGAAGAGTTAGGCCTACTTGAAAAAGTACAAGACGGTGGTTGGAAAAATCTCACACCTAAAGAAACAGGGCGTATCGGTGGGCTTATGACCAAGAGAAAACGTGAAATCAAAAAACAAATGGAAGTACAAAACGAAACGAAATAAATGCGAATGAAGGAGAGCTAAGGGCCCTCCTTCTATTTTTTTAGGTTGTGTGCAGATAATACTTTTGTTTATAAGAAGAATATAATAAAATAGAAAGAGAATAAGAGTGGGCTAGAACCAAAAAAGTTTGTCTAAAAGAGATTGGGGTGACCATATGAGCCATAAGAACTATCTAGTAAGATTGAAATTTTTAGGGTGCATCAACATCATTTTACTCATTATCGGGACGATATTTTTTGCAGCATCACATTACATAATCGGCGGGCTACTGTTTGGATGTGCTTTTCTACTCGATTGGCGAGGCTATCGCTGCCCACATTGCAAAGCATGGCTAGAAAG
>JBOFIR010000210.1:0-7650 GCA_051650265.1 Cellulosilyticaceae bacterium | reverse complement strand
TAGCTTTCTGTTTCTCTATACAACGCCTCTCTTTTAGTAATATAGTCTTCAACCTCGTTGTTGGCAAAAACATAAGCATCCACTACGGTTTCTCCCTCTATCAAAGTTTTTTCCTTCGCTATTTGCTGATCCCAAAGATGGATCTTACTCCAAGTGAAATAGATCTCATCTTCGCTTGGTATAAAGGAAAACTTCGAAATCACATAGAGATAATTATTATAATTTACTTCATAATAATCGGGCACATCTTCAAACTTCATATAATAATCTGGATAGGAGTCGTGGATCATTTCTTTTTTTACAAAAGGAATACCTTCGACAAATTGATTGATTGTCTCTTCACTCTTAAAAACACCTATATCATAAGTTCTCTCATCTTGTTTGATTTTCAATAAATAGCACATGCTGCTTTCTCCATTCTAGTTCATTGTATAGATTCAGTCTTCTTAGTTTGCTATAAGTCTATCCTATAATTTAAACGTATTCAAACAAAAAAGCTGATCCCCCTAGCAACTGCTAGATTGATCAGCTTTTCATTGTATTCGTTACTTATATCTTTTCTACCGGAATCCAAATCTCATTGTAGTCATCCTCTGGATTCTCACCAAGTGGTGTATACATCTCAATATTGTAGTTTCCTGCTAGCTTATATGCCGTACAAGACGGTAGCCATTCACTCCATATCTTTGTGTTGACATCCTGCAATGCTTTTGGTAATGCCCCACGGCAAGGAAAAATAGCCCATGTGCCTGCTGGAATGACTTTTGTTGCGTAACCCTCTGGCAGCTCATTTCCCGGAATATAGTTATCAGCAATGAGATACTCAAAGTGCTTGCCATCGCCGTCCATACATATGCCATACATGCCACACACCACGCTACCCCCGTCACTTTCCATATGGTCCTTCCAGAACTTAGGGATTTCATTATAAGCTGTCTCTGTATTGAATCGACGTGATTTTCCCATTACTGTAAACTGTGCCTTTTCAACAATCTTGTACTCTAACATTGTACCACCCTCCAGTGTCAATTTAATTTTCAGCGGTGCAAAAGCGCTTAACCTACTCCCTTTTTCTCTTGCCACGGAAGGACTTACTCCATGAAACTTAGTGAATGCTCTCGCAAAACTATCTGGCGAATCATAACCGTATTTTAATGCAACATCAATCACCTTGATACTCGTCGCACAAAGTTCCTGCGCCGCAAGTGTCAACCGACGCTTCCTGATATATTCACCCACTGTAAAGCCACATAGCACACTGAATATTTTTTGAAAGTAGAAACTTGACACATAGGCTTGATCTGCCACTGCATTCATATCAATCTCCTCAGTCAAGTGCGCTTCTATATATGCAATCGCATTGGTAATGCCTTCATTCCAACCATTCATCAGATACGCTCCTCCCGTGTTTCGCTGTAATGACATTCTACTGACAAACACATCTCTTTTCCCGACTCTCATTGCCATCTTGTGTCGGGTTGAAACTATTCATTCAAAAAATCTAGCACTTGATGATTGAAATCATCTACCGCCTTCATACCCCAATAGCTCTAACACCACAGCCTCTTGAATGGCCCCTTCTTCAACCTCATAAAATGTCGTTCCCACCAAAAGCTCCGGTCCCAAAAAACTGGCGTAGATCATCCTACCATCTGATTTCACAAAATGAATCAACCCTAGTCTATAGCTATTTTCTTCTAAATTAGTCTGAGATGTCTCTTGCTCCTTTTTTCTTCTGTATGTAAAGGACTCCAAATACGTTAGTAACTCATCGATCTGCTCTCGCCCCTCAATCACCCCATAACCTTCTTGTCCATATGTATACATGATTTGTGTTATTTTTTCTGGTTTACACCCTAGTAGATCTTCAAACCCTTTGGGCATATAACTTGATACAAGATTGACGATCATACCTAGTCCCACGCCTACAATAACCACCATATACCCCATTGCCAACTTCTTGTTATGCTCCTGAAGAAAATACACTGTACATTTTTGAGCCAATACAAGCGTGACTGCAAAGGCAATCAGGAGTACGGGAACACCTGCTAAACTTGGTATGTCTACTCTCAAAAAAATGCTATAGAAAATATTCCATATGATCAAGAAGCTTGCAATACCCATTAGATATTTTTTCATATTTGCTTTCAAAGTTTTTCCCCTTTCATCACTGCCCGAACCTATACGTGTACGAAGCACACTATTATTCTAGTTACTTCTAGTCTATAGCACAATTCTAAATCTTTCAAATAAAAAAGCTGATCAACCTCATCCCCATGAGATTAATCAGCTTTTTTATTCGTTATTTTAGCGATCACCTATTTTTTGAATCACCAGACTCAGTACTGTGGTCAAGATGATCACCAGTACACCATAGGCCATAGCCAGTCCGATCTCGTACTCAAAGACCCCATTGACCATAGCGATGGCAATCGGTTTGTTCCGTACACCATAGAGATAGGCCGAGCTGGTATACTCACCCACGCACCTAATAAAGCCTAATAGTGCACCCGACACAATCCCAGGGCTGATCAATGGAAAGGTAATCTTCCTAAATGTCTGCCAAGAAGAAGCGCCTAGACTACTCGATGCCTCTTCGTAAGTCTCATTGAATTGGTACATTGCAAGTGTGGTACTTCTCAAGATCAAAGGCAAAATCCCTACAAAGTAGGCGATCGGCAAGATGAGCACCCCACCTATTAGACTCTTGTTAAACGCAAAGACATTGGGTGTATTGAACGCATTGATCAGGTTGATCGCTATCGCACTGGCTGGTAATGCCAACGGGAGCATCGCCAAGATCTCTATCACACCTTTGAGTTTCATCTTAGTTCTCACGATCATATAGGCACACGGCAGTGCCACGCCTACGCCCATGATCATAGCCCATAAGGACATCTTGATACTATTGACAAAAGGTGCTATGGCTCTGGACTTTGTAAAGATCTTGATATAGTTACTCCAAGAATATTCCTTGGGAAATATATCGACGAGCCAGCTTCCTGGTGTCACAAAGGAAAGCACAAAGATAGTCACTACTGGCAACAAGATCAGTAGACTCAGGAGCACACTGATCCCCAATACAATGCTTCTTGTCCAACCTTTTTGGAGCTTGATCATAGGCATCGGTGTCCCTTTGACAGATGTCACAAAGGCACTTTTGCGCTCATAGTATCTACATACGCCAAGGAAGACCATCGCCATCACTACCAAAAGCACCACCTGTACAGATGCCACATCCATACGATTGTTGGATTTGGCAAACATCATCTGTGTGGTGATGGTACGGTAGCAATCTCCGATCAGGCTCGGCGCCGAGAAGGACCCTATCCCTGTAATAAATGTCACCAGACTTGATGCAATGAGTGCTGGCTTGATAAAAGGAAAGATCATGGTCCTAAAGATATGTAAGCGACTTGCACCGAGGTTTCTCGCTGCTTCAATCACAGAATAATCGATATGCCTGATGGCAACAGAGACATTCATATAAAAATAAACATATTGTGTGTATGCATGGACAAACAATATCCCCCAAAACCCTGTCAGTGTGATAAAGGGCTTTTCTGCCCCTACCATCACTTGCAGCGCCTTGGTCACCATCCCGCTCTCACCATAGAGCTGGATAAATGCCAGTACGATAATAATCCCTGGCACCATCACAGGTGTGAGGAGCAGTTTGCTAAAGATTCCTCTCAGAGGAAATGCCACACAAGTGGTTACGAAAGCTAAGATCGTCCCAACTATGCCGCACACCACCACTGTCGCTAGTCCCATCACAAGGGTATTTACCATCACCTTAATATTGGCTGGATTTTCAAAAAAGGCCTGGTAGTGCACCAATGTCAGCATGCCCGAATCTTCAAAGCTCAGCCACACTGTTCTGAGTGTTGGCATCAAAATATAGCCGATTAGTACCCATAGCACACAACATAAAATCAATAATTTGATCACCAATGACTGGCTTTGCTTAAGCTTGTTCCACATCATCCGCTACACTCCCACAATGCTGATGCCATGAAGTGGGATATCTACCCAAACGGTCTGTCCCACCTCATAAGGCTGCTGCCCTGCTAGGGTGCTCAGCCCCACTGATTGGAGTATCACACCACCTACTTCTATGTGATACTGGGTGATCTGCCCATTGAACTGGATACTGCAAATACGACCACATCTCGCATCTATCCCTTCAATAGGCTGGCTACTCAGCTGCACCTGCTCTGGTCTGATGATCACGACCTGATCTTCATCTAGCCTCACCGCATCACCTAATACCTGACGCAGGCTCGCCTGATCGAGCACATTGGCATCCCCTACAAAGGTTGCTACAAAAGCATTGCATGGCTGGTGGTAGATAGCTGCTGGTGAACCAACCTGCACACACCTGCCCTGTTCAAAGACTGCAATCTGATCAGATAGCATCAGTGCCTCTTTCTGATCATGTGTCACGAAGATCGTGGTAATCCCGAGCTGCTTTTGCAAGGACTTGATCTCCTCACGCATCTCGTCTCTGAGCTTGGCATCCAGGTTGCACAGCGGCTCATCTAGCAGCAGCACCTTCGGCTCTATGGCCAGTGCTCTTGCTAGTGCCACACGCTGCTGCTCCCCACCAGATAGCTCATTGACCTTGCGGTGGTCATATCCCTCCAACCTCACAAGCTTAAGATACTTTGCCACGCGCCTTGCAATTTCTTGCTTGGGGAGCTTCTTGATCTGTAGGCCATAGGCCACATTCTCATACACATTCATATGAGGAAAGAGGGCATAGTTCTGAAATACCATGCCAATCTCTCGCTGCTCCGCAGGCATATGGGTGATCGCTTCACCACCCAGTGTGATCCTACCAGTATCACACTTCACAAACCCTGCCAAGATCCTAAGCAGGGTTGTCTTGCCACATCCTGAAGGCCCTAAGAGCGTGAAAAAAAGATCCTTCTTCTACGGTAAAAGAGACATCCATCAACGCCTGTTTCTTCTCAAAGCATTTTGTAATGCCCTTGATCACAATCTCTCCCATCGCTTCAAAGCCTCCTTCTTTTAGTCTTGTTGCTTACTATTGTCTTTGATTTCGGCATCCCATTTCTGCATCCACTCAGATTGTTTTTGTGATAAGACACTCCAATCTACGTCCATCACTTGATAGTCTAGCCCTTGCATCCATTCTGGTGAACCTTCTAAAGCACTATCTAGTGTTGGCATACGGTCAAACTCTGTTGCAAGCTGTGCTTGGAGTTCTTTGCCCCCTACGAATTCCATAAATGCTTTTGCTGCATTTGGATGTGGTGCATTTTTGATCATAGCTACAGCATCTGTAATGACTGGTGAACCACTTGTTGCATCTACGATTTCAAGTGCTAAGCCCTTGTTTTGATTGTCTACAATTGAATTCAGTACAGCAAAACTTACTGATGCTTCTTGTCTACCTACAGCTTGGAACTGAAGTGAACCACTGCTATAGTATTTCTTTGTATTTTTATCTAACGCACGCATAAAGTCCCAACCAGCGTCTAAGTTGTTCTCTTTGTCATATTGGTAAAGTAAGCTTGCATACATTGCTTTTGCTGAAGATGATCCACCATCTCTAAAGACAAGTTGGTTCTCAAATTGAGGTAAGATCAGGTCACTCCAATCCTTTGGCGCTTCCTCTGCTGATAGCATCTCACTGTTGTAGAACATCATAACAGGTGTCTGCATTGTGCCATACCAGTAGCCATGCTCATCTTTGAAAAGTGTATCTAACTCATCTGCCCAAGCAGGACTCACTTGTTCAAACACCTCAGACTCCTCAAGTTCAAGGAATACTGAAGAAGCCCCACCGTACATAATATCCGCTTGTGGATTATCTTTCTCTGCAAGTACTTTCTCAGCAAGTTCGCCTTTGAGATTGATAAATTCTACTGCAATCCCTGTTTCCTCTTCAAACTCAGCCGCTACAAATTCTAATAAATCTTCTGGATGTGTTGAGTAAATCACTAATTCATCTTCTAATACCGCTTCTTTGATTGTCTCAGTTGTTTGGCTTTCTCCCGCACCACTGTTGTCTGCTGCCCCCGCACCATTTGCGCTACATGCTGTGAGTACCCCTGCCATTCCTAATGTTAATGCTAATGCCCATGTTTTTCTCATTTGTTTGTTTCTCCCGCTTCTATAATTTGCCCATATTTGCCATAGGCATCGATTTTTATATACTTGCCATCTCTGTGTACTGCTGGGTACACACGCTTCTGTTTGATTGCTGCAATGAGGTCTGCTTCTGTCTCAATCTCATCTACAAATCCTGTACAGTAACGTCCTACAGTCTCCACTTCATGACAGTCACTTGCTGCCACTGTCGCAAGACCAAGTTGCATTGCTGTTGCAAAAGCATAAAGGTTGTTGTAAGCTTTTGTACTTCCGTTAAATACCTCTACGGCAGTCAAACCCTTAAGTTCCTTAAGTACCTTGCCGCAGCCTCTATTATTTTCTCTAAATGGATGTGCTGCGATGGTTACCCCACCTTGTGCATTCACCAAGTCAATGAGTTCCTGTGCATGCATCTTCTCTGTTGGTACTTCATCTAGACCAAATACAACAATATCCCCTTCATAGGTGAGAATCTCTACACCTACAAAGATCTTAAAATTGTGGGTTCTCCCATACTCTAGTGCATAAGTTCTCGCACTATTGCTATCATGGTCTGTAATACAGATCCCATCTAGACCAAGCTCTCTCGCACGCTCTACAATCTCAGCCACCTTGATGAAGCTATCAGGTGATCCCTCTAGACAGTGCATGTGTGTGTCAATAAACATCATTTATCCCCCCTTTTTATTTTCTACTTGCCTAAGGCATCTTGTTTCCTCAGGACATACGTATCTAGCATACCATACTTTTTAGTTTATTTAAGTAAATTTTTGTCTAACGATTTAACCTAAAACATAGTGATGATACCGTTTCCTACAAGATATCGCTTGATCTCGTAAGTCACTCGTACAAATAACACGATATCCCCTATACTATCTACTACCTTCATATGTGCAAATTCACCTAATTTTTTATTTATATTTTTAGTTTTTTAACGAATACTATGTTTTTATAGTATATTTTATCATATAATATGACTATATCAGTTCAATCAATTTAGGAGGTACATTATGGATTATCCTATTTATGAAGCCTTTACACAATGTCAGCACAACCTACATAGTGTCTTTCATCACCTACGTTTTACAGCCGATCTATGTTATCCTAAACCTGAAATGCATTGGCACGATCAACTAGAACTTATCTATGTTTTAGAAGGTACCTGTTCCATCGAATACGATACCACTTGCACCTTGGTCTATCCCGGTGAACTGGCCATTATCCACTGTAATGAAAACCACAAAGTTCAGGCCCATTCAAACCTTGTCCATTATTATTGCCTGATTCTCAGCCCATTAGATTATCGTCCATTACCATTCGTCTTAGAAAATACTTGCTTTAGGCGTATTATCAGGTCATCTGCTGTTCATGGAATTTTATTACATATCGTCGATGAACTTAATACACGCTCCGAATATTTTCAAATCATTGTCAAATCACTGATCACACAACTCATCATCGACCTACTGCGTCACCACACTGTAGAACCAACGTCTCTGACTACGCTACCCTCTTCAAAAGACCCTAAAG
>JBOFIR010000209.1:0-2603 GCA_051650265.1 Cellulosilyticaceae bacterium | reverse complement strand
CACCTTGCACCCTTTCATAAACTTAAATCCCTCTACCAAATTGATCTCTTGAAGTTCTGCTTCACTAAAATAATTATTCATATGTGTAGGCATCAACGTATACTCGTAAAGTGGAGTACTTGCTACATCTTTGGGTGTGTGCATATATACATACTGTCCATCTGTGATGTTGACACTTCCCCCAAACATCCCATAAAGTGCTGCTTTTCTTATCGGCTTATCTGCTTTTATAACAGGTGATAAACTTTTCCCCTCTCCATAACTAAGTGGCTGTGCTCCAAAATACTCCAACAAGGTCGGGGCTATATCAATGGTCTGTGCTAGAGCTTGCCTTCTACCTTTTTGTTCTGAATATCTTGGATCATAGATATAGAATGGTAAGTGTACCACTTCATTATACATAGGCTGTACATTTTTCCCCATCCAGTCCTTCTCTCCTAACATGAAGCCATGATCTGTATTGACGATTAGCAAGGTATCTTCCCATAATCCATACTCATCCATCTTATCCAACACCTGTCCTAAATAATGATCACACATAGAGAGTAGTGCTGCATACTCATATTGAACATGTTTAGTTGCTTCTCTGTCTAATTGATTGGGCCCATAATCCGGCCAATCTATAGTTTTACCCGTATAGTTATGAGGATAAAGTTTCTTGTAGGCCTCCTGTGTGTAAAAAGGCTCGTGCGGGTCAAATGTCTCTATTTGCAAGAACCATTGATCTTCCTCTTTATTGCGCTCTATAAATGCTAGCCCTTGCTCAAATGTACGGGCTTGAGGCATCTTTTCTTCTGTATCGATATACTTTCTATTAATCCAGTCCTGTCTCCAAGAAGCATAGGGCCATCCTTTTTTTGCCTTCGCTCTTGAAGATAGTGTATCAGGTATCTCAGGATTTTTCACTTCCCCTATCCACAAATCTCCCTGCTGTCCCCTGATACTCTCCCAACTATTATATTTGGTATGATAACCTATCCCCCCATCTTCCCAATAGTGGAAATGATCACTGACCAAGTGGGTATAAACACCCGCGTCATTTAAATGTGTAATAGCAGACTCATCAAAAGGTTCCATAGGTCCCCAACTTCTATGTAAAAAATTATATCTCGCTGTATGAAGTTCTCTCCTTGCAGGCATACATGGTAAACTCCCCGCATAAAACTGATCAAATACTAAACACTTTTCCTCTAGTCTTCTAAAATTAGGCAGCTTCGTCCATTCACAACCATAGCTGGGTAAATAATGACGATTTAATGAATCAAACATAATCATTATAGCTTTCATCTCTTTCTCCCTTCTACTTGTTTAAATCGTTCTAATCAGCTTATCTTTACTATCCTTTATTTGATATATTTTTCTCTTACACCTTCGGCTATTATCCGACTCAAAAGACTCTAACTCCAAATGGGTTTAGAGTCTTTTGAGTCGGTTTAATGTTTGTAGTTAGGATCTAAAATAATTTTCTACTGCCGAATAGCCTTGGTGTTTTTCAAATCCTACTTCATGCTGTCTATATGCCTTACTATAACAACTCTCTAGTTCAAAGAAATTATCCTGTGTGCGCTCTGTATGTTCTTTTAAGTATTGTCTATAGGTGCTAACTATCTCTTGATAGGCTTCATGATGGATAAGATTTGTTTTTTCTAATCGATCTGCTACCATATCGTATAACTCTTCCCCTTTATGATCTTGGTAACAGGTGTACTTATAGCGTTCCCCTCTCACCATACGTCCTGGTATCCTATAACCATCAAACTCATCATACCATTCCCCTACAACATAGGGTCTTTCTACTTGATTAGTCTGGCCTTGTATACATCCTAAAAGTGATTGCCCTTCCATACCCTCTGGTGGAATTAATCCTGCATATTCAATGACAGTAGGCATGATATCTAATAAACTTACTACACCACCAATAGGCTGCTCTCTTTTTTGAACCTGTGGTCCTCTTACAATCAAAGGCACTCTATTGGTTTCTTCATAGAATGTCCCATATTTAGTCACTAATCCATGCGCCCCCATACCTTCACCATGATCTGCAAATAACATAATCAATGTATTGTCTAAAATCCCTTTTTGTTCAAGCGCCTCCAGTATCATCCCAATTTGTCGATCTACCAAATGAATATAGTAATAATACGCTGCTAAATAATGTTTATAATTCTCTCGATTCCACCCTACTGCATGCCTTTGACGCCTATGTGCACAACACATAAAACTAATAAATTCTGGTCTATTTTCAATATCTTCAAACTCAAAGTTATCCGGTAACTCTGGTAATTCAAATCCCTCAGGGATTACTTGGTCTATATGCTCACCTATATTTTCTCCGATCCACATACAAATGTTATGTGGATTATGTAAATCTGCTACAGCTAACCAAGGTTGCTGCTCCTCTGATTGAATAAACTCAATGACTTTACCCGTAGTATCTTCATCATAATAGCTCTCATACGCATAAGTCCATGCAGGATACTCTGGTTCCTTTTTAATTTGCGTTGCAGGCACACACTCAAATCCTCTTAGTCCGCCATAATCATGCTCTTTACCAAAATGTATACACTTCCAGCCCTGACTTGCAAAGGTTTCCCCTAGCGTTG
>JBOFIR010000208.1:0-52386 GCA_051650265.1 Cellulosilyticaceae bacterium | reverse complement strand
CAACAGTAGCAACTATGTTTGCATCTATGGTAGCATCTTCAGCTTGTATGTGGTGTTTATATCAACCAGAAGAGCCAGCAAGTTTAAGAGAAGAATAGGGAGTGTGGATAAAGACCGGCACGCCGGTCTTTGTTCATATAGTAGGATAATATAGGGTTTTGAACTATCACTACTATATGAAGTGATATGCACAACAGGGTACTTTTGTTCGTTGAGGGAGAGAGGTAAATGACAAAAAAACAAATCAAAAATGAGAAAATTGATCAGAGGTTATCAGTGGTCAAACTTGCATGTCTTTTATTTCCGGGGGCCATATGCCTTTCAAAAATAGCGGATCTTAATCAAGTAGGGGTAGCGTTTTTACCGTACTCTATTTTAGTAGCATCTGGACTAGCTATTATTTATTATGTATGGGCTTTTGTAACCAAAAAGAAAATTAAGGATAACAATAAAAAAATAACATATCAAATAGAGAATATTGTAATAGGGGTATTAATGTTTATGATGATTCTTTCTTCAGGGGATGTAGAGAGCCCACATAAATTTATGCTTTTATTTATTATTATTACAGGTACCATTCAATTAGGGCATCGATATGGTATTTGTATTGGAATAGTAGCATCATTTGCAATCTTGGGAATGGATTTAGTGATGCAACCAAATCAAATTGTAAACATCTATTTTGAAAACGATTTAATCTTGGCAGGAGTGTTTCTTCTGACAGCATGGATACTAGGAAGTTACGTTGAAGCAGAGCGCGATCATATTAGTCAATTAGAAGAGGTCGTGAATTATGATGGACTGACAGGTGTATTCAATCACCGTTACTTCTATGAGACATTGAAACATCAAATTACAATAGCGAAGAAAACAGAAGCAGAGTTAGCTGTGCTTTTTATTGATATAGATTATTTTAAATATTATAATGACCTGAATGGTCATCTTGAAGGAGATAAAGTTTTACGTCAGGTAGCAGAATTGACCAAAGAGATCGTGGGCAATGCGGGGATTGTTGCGCGATATGGTGGGGAAGAATTTGCGGTAGTGTTACCCCATATGGGACACGCTGAGGCCTGTAAAGTAGCAGAGGCTATCCGTTATGGGATAGAAGAAAATCATTTTGATGGGGAGGAAAACCAACCGACAGGACGACTGACTGTATCGATTGGGGTCGCAACCTATCCAGAAAAGGCGCAAGATGAGGTAGAGCTGATCAAGTGCGCAGATGATGCGCTGTATCGCGCCAAATTTTTTGACAAGAATAGGGTAGAAACCTATAGTTCTATTCTTGATGAATTAGAAAAAAACCTAGATAAAAAAGATCTTGAAGTATTAGGAAGTATCAAAACATTGGTCAATATGATTAACATCAAAGATCGCTATACTTATGCACATATCGAGCGTGTGGTACTGTATAGTAAGATGATTGCAGAGGAACTTAGTCTATCACAAGAAGACAAGCGTACCCTGATCTGCGGGGCATACATGCATGATGTAGGCAAGATAGATATTGATAGAGATATCTTGATCAAACGCATGCCACTTACTAGTGAGGAATGGGTTAAGATGAAGGAGCATCCAATCAAAGGAGAAGAAACGATTCGTTATGCTGGATGTCTTCAGGCAGCAAGGCCGTTGGTACTTCATCATCATGAGCGCTATGATGGCGATGGCTATCCACATGGACTAAAAGGTGAAGAGATCCCATACTTGGCAAGAGTACTGACTGTAGCAGATAGTTATGATGCGATGACCTCCAATCGACTATACAATAAGACAAAGACAAAAGAAGAGGCTATTGCAGAACTAGAAAAGTGTAAAGGGACACAATTTGATCCAGAGATTACGGATATCTTTATTAGGATGTTACGTGCAAGAGAGCCAAAACTAGAAAAATAATAAAAGTAGATATTTTGGACATACTAAAAATAGGCATATTTTAGACAGAAGAAGGTTTTAAAATGAAAGTAATGAGTTTTAATCTGAGGGCCGATAACATCTTTGATATAGGTAATAGGTGGGAGAAGCGCGCAGGTCTTATTTATAGAACCATACAAGATCAACAGTGTGATATTGTTGGATTACAAGAGGTTACACCACGTATGTACGAAGATCTTAATCGTAATCTAAGGGGCTATGATACAATAGGAGAAGGGCGTACTAAACGTTATTTCACCGAGAAAAATAATTTATTAGTAAATGATCATCATATGATTTTGGAAGAAGAAACTTTTTGGCTATCACGGACACCGGATAAGGTAGGAAGTACTTTGTGGTATTCCTTATTCCCTAGAATTTGTACGACGGCAATTGTGAGGCTTGCAGATGGAATCAAGATAAGAGTTTATAATACACATCTTGATTGTATCTTGCCTCAAGCAAGAGAGTATGGTATTCGGACAATTATAGGAGCAGTAGAGCGGCACCATGAGAAGGAGCAACTTCCTTGTATTTTGATGGGGGATTTTAATGCGACGCCACAGAGCAAACTCATCAGGGAGTTTACTACAGGTAAACTCAGTACTAAGCGATTTGTAGCGGTACAAGACAGCCAAAGAGAGCTTTATGGTCAGACTACGATGAGTGCATTTAGAGGTAAAGAAAAGGGGATGCATATTGATTATATTTTTGTAACAGAGGAGTTTGCAATCGAAGATGTAACAATTGTCAAATATAATGAAAATGGAAAATACCCATCTGATCACTATCCTCTTGTAGCAAGATTAAATCTCAGTAGATAAACCTAGAAAAACATTCATGAGAGTAGATGTGACAAAAAGCAGCTTATCAGTAGATAAGCTGCTTTTTGTATAGACGATTATTCACTTAAAACAGCTTCTTGTTCAGTAAGTTCATCTGGCTGAGCATGATAATAAATCATACTAATAAGCTTGCCACTTATAGTAACAGCCACTAAGGACCATACAATCTGACGAAGTGGTAGATAAGAAAGTGAGAGAACAAGTACAGTGAGATCTGTAATCATGAATACCCAGTTTACTTTGAGTGGGGTAAATTTAGAGACCACAAGTGCAATCACATCATCCCCACAAGATGCCCCGCCTGCTTTGACTACAAGGCCAACGCCAACGCCGACAAACACCCCAGCCAGCACACTTGCAAGAAGCATGTTGCTAGATAAGTCTGGGATCATAAAGCCGATCGCCTCAAAGACCTTATATGTTATAGAGAAAGTTGTTGTACATAGTAGGGAATACAGTACGAATCTTTTCCCAAAGAATCGTGCGCCTAATAAGAATAGGGAGAAGTCTACAACAACACTTGTGATAGATGGTGAAATATCAAAAAGGTTTTTTAAGAGAAGTAGTAGCCCTAGGACACCACCTTCAGTAATACTATTTTGATAGTTAAAGTTATAGGTTCCAAATGATAGAATCGTTGCCCCAACAATGACTAAAGCAATGCTTTTTAAAGTCTGTTTTTGCATAAAGATCACTCCTTTAACCGTATTATAAAGTATGGTATAATACCAGAGTCAAATAGTAATCATATATTTTCTAAAATAAATCATGGGGTGACAACAATTAAAACCTATTATAAAATTGGAGAAATTTCAAAAATCTATGGTATTGGTAAAGATTCTTTGATGTATTATGAGGAGCTAGGAATTTTGAAGCCCTTAAGAGATGCTAATGGATACAGGCTTTATAAGCTCAGTGATATCTGGCGACTTAACTTGATCAAAGAGTTACGAAGTTTGGAATTTTCTATGAAAAAAATCAAAGACTATCTTGATAATAGGACGCTATCATCTACTCAAGAAGTACTACAAGAAGAAGTGACCTTGCTAGACAAAAAGATTGCAGAGCTTCTTGAATATAGACAAAATATCCATAAAAGACTAGCGGCAATTCAAGAAGTAGTGTGTGATGAGGCCTTTGAAAAGATCCATCTACAAGAATTCGGTGCGCGAAAGGCGCTCATGTTGACTGCTAATATTACACGGGATGAAGATGTAGATTTTTTAATTCAAAAGCTTCTTAAAGAGTATGAGGAGCGGTTTTATATATTAGGGAACAATAATATAGGCGCTGTATTTAATAGTGAGGCATTTGATGAGGGAAATTATACCGTGTTTCAGTCTGTGTTTTGTCTTTTAGAGGAACAAGAGGCTGTCTACAATGTAGTGATCCCTGCAGGCACTTATATGAGTGTGGTTTATAGGGGATCTTACAAAAATAACCGTCAAATTATTCCGCGGATGATAGCGCGGATTGAGGAATTAGGATATAAGATGATAGGTGACCCTATTGAAATTTATAAGATTGATGTACATGAAACGGGATTAGAAGAGGAATTTGTGACTGAAATTCAAATTCCAATCAGCGTACAAACTGTATAAAACAAGACAGGGGGAATATACTAAGTAAACAAATTGTTTACAAGGGAGATGAACTTATGTCAATCAAAGAACAAGGTAAGGGATTGATGCATGATATTGCAGATGTTGCAAAACTTTCTATGGATGAAGTGAAACAAGAACTGCATCAAGAACTTACTAAGCAAAAAATCAAGAATAAAGTTGAAGATATGCAGTGTGCTTATCATGAAATGAAACATGATGTGAAAGAGACCATTATCAATAAATTAGACTCCCTCTAGAATGAGAGGGAGTCCTTTGTGCAAAGGAGATATACGCAATGCCATATAAAGAACAGATCAAAGAATACATACCGATCAACGATCAAGAAGCCGGTGATCAGCGCGTTATGCTAGATTATATTGAGCAGTTTCCTAAGACGATACTAACTAGAGAAAATGAATTTGCACATCTCACAAGTTCTGGATTTGTAATCAATCAAAAGGCAGATAAAGTATTGATGATTCATCACAATATTTATGGAACTTGGGCTTGGACAGGGGGACACGCTGATGGAGATAGAGATATGCTTGCAGTGGCAATCAAGGAAGCGCAGGAAGAGACTGGTGTGGATGAGCTAAGACCACTTACTGGTAAAGTGGATGCCATGGATATCTTGCCTGTATGGGGGCACTGGAAAAAAGGGAAATATGTACCGGTGCACCTACATCTTAATGTGGCCTATATTTTGATTGCGGATGAAGAGGCAATGCTCAAGGTAAATGAGGCAGAGACAAGTGGGGTCAAATGGATTGCAGTAGAGGATATTCCAAACCACTGTAGTGAGCCAGATATTGTGGTCATTTACAATAAGCTTCTTGCAAAGGCAAGGCGTATTTTGAATCACTAATCAAGCTATTTAAATGGTAGTATACTGTCGTTATAAACCACAGTATACTACCATTTTTTAAAAATCATGTTTTTCGCCAAAAAAACCATTAAAGATGTAAATATTGACACAATATACAGAATTTATTATACTTGAAATAGTATAAAGATAATAATAGGTATCGTATAGAGAGAGTTTTATAGAAGGGAAAGTGCAAGTAGGGGCTTTCGGTCGAGATTGAAAAGGGGAGCGTAAGAGACGTGGTGTATGGAGAAAAAGAGTTAGAGGAGATGCTTGATCACTGCTTGAACTTGGCATGGATTAAAGATAAAGAGAATAAACTTATTTATGTCAATCAAGCTTATTTAGACAGATTTGGTAAATCAAGAGAAGAACTTATTGGAAAAACAGAAGAAGCGTTTTGTGAGGGGAGTTTAGCTGATGGTGAGATTGTCATACAGGGAGAGACACATTATTTTGAAGTCAATGAAGTAGAATTAGGGGAGACAGATGAATGGGTCGGAAAGATGGGAGTTGCCTATGAAGTGACGCAAGAAACGCGTATTCATCGCACAATCCAAAAGATTGTTGTGAGAGAACTGGCTAAGATGCGTCCGCATATTGATCAGGATGTAGAAGTTGTCTATGAAGCGCTCAATGTATGGGAACGCTATTTTTTATATGGGATGGAACCTATAGGTAAACAAATCTATATTTATTCAGAAGAAAAGGCTCAGCTAGAGGTAGCGGTGCAGACGGGTGAGTGCCTAAAGTGGGATCAAATCGCACAACATCTGGCTAAAAATGAGATTAATGAGAATTTTAGGAAGCCTTTTAATAGAAAAGATATGGTTCATATGGTGGAAGAAATGGCCCCAGGTGATTATAAAGCATTTCTT
This sequence comes from Cellulosilyticaceae bacterium, assembly GCA_051650265.1. GTDB lineage: Bacteria > Bacillota > Clostridia > Lachnospirales > Cellulosilyticaceae > JBOFEH01. Next base: position 46,277 of record JBOFIR010000208.1, on the reverse strand, counting down.
TTTTCAGAGAAGATTAAGGGAATTGTTTCATGTAGAATTCCTTTTGGTGAAGAATATGTAGGCATGGTCCAGCTTTACTTTGATGAAGAAGAACGCATTAAAATAGAGAGTACTGTACCCTATATGAAAGAGATCACTAAAAATCTTGGAGTGATTATTAAAAATATAATCTTATCGAAACAGGTGTCACATCAGCTCAAAAATATGGAAAGTAAGAGTCTTGAATTAGAGTCTTATTTTGAACTTACAACAGACTATATAGGTGTGATTGATGAGGTGTCTATGAAAGTAACACCACTAACTAAAAGTTGGAGTACTAGAAAACTCTATCTTTTTAGAATGAGTCATGGGGTTTTAGATGAAGTCCTTATTGAAGCCTGCCAACATGCAAAAAGAGGTGTGGGAACAAGTGAGGTCGAAGTATGTTATCAGCGAGAGGAAAATCAAACAATCTTGTGGCAGGTTAGATTTATCCCCAAAAATCAACAATTTTTGATTGTAGGTAGAGATATTACATCGAGAAAGACACTAGAAGAAAAGAAACAAGCTCTTGAAATCCAAATGGAGAAAGAAAAGGTGAATAGGGAGCTTCTTAAACATATGTCCATGTGGTTTGAAAAGCCAATAGGATGTATTAAAGAAGATTTGAGGCACTTAGAAGCAGCACAGTTATCATATGGCCAAGAATATGTCAAAATGATCAGTAGTAATACGGGGCGGATACAAAAAATGCTAGAGCATATTATGGCTAATGGTAGCGAGCGGTATAGTGAAGAAGAAGTTCATTATAGGCTATGTGATGTGGTACAGGAAATTAAGATGGTCGTAGAGAGTATGCAGGCATATGTAATGAGTGAAAAAAAGAAGATCACATTTTGCTCGGAAGCGGGTGCGTTGGTTTTAAGTTTAGATCCAGAGAAACTCGAGCATATTTTAATGAATCTGATATCCAATGCATTAAAATATACAAAAGAAGGGGATGAAATTATCGTTTGCCTCCGTGTAGAAGAAGATGAATTCTGTTTACACGTAATGGATAATGGTGAAGGGATTCCGGTGCAAAGAATCCAAACGGTATTTGAAAGATTTAGTGAACAAAGTGATGTTGGGGTGCCCAAAAAAGAAGGGAGTGGCATCGGCTTATCTACTGTAAAAAAATTTGTAGGGTTACATAGGGGAACTGTAGAGGCACGAAGTGAATGGGGAATTGGGACGGAGATTATCGTAAGAGTTCCTCGTGATTTGACAAAATCAATACAAATAGGTAGGTGGCAAACAACATTATCTCCTATCTACTTAAAGGCATATAGAGGGAGGGAGTTGAATGAAGCGGTATACTAAACAACATTTAGAATTGTTGTTAGATTTGATCCCTTACTCTGTATACTTATATGACCAGACGGGAGAGCCTATTTATAGTAATAGACGTGGGGTAGAGGTTAGAAAAGTTAATGTTGGGCCCAATAGATCTTTTACAAGTATCATGAGAGAGGACTATGAGCGTAAGAAGCATAGCTTATTAGCTAATAAGTCAGCTGCAGGTATAGTCAATGTAAAAATGAATGGTGCAGAGCAATATGTACAGGGTTATTTAGCACCAATGATAGGTGAACAGGGCCAAATGAAGTATGTATGTGCTATTTATATGAGAATATACAATGATCAGGTGATAGAAAAAGTTATTTATCCTTATTATAAGCAGGTCAAGGATTTCAATGCAAATCAGTTGCCAGAAAAGCAGCTTTATCGTGCGCAAAAAGTTTTAGCACATATTCTAAAGCATACCTTTGCAAAGTACCGGTATCAGGTGGTATGGCATGGTGAGATAGACGATTCGGAGGGGAAACTCAGTAGTGCTATCCAGTTGCCGCCACGTGTCTTATCGCTCTGTAGGAAACTATTACGAGAGAATTCACAAATGACAGTGAGGACATTGGATGAGGGATTTTCGCAAGATCAGCTCCTAATGGAAAAGGGAATTAAAGCAATTGGGATTTATCCATTGCGGGTGGACGGGCAACTTGTGAGTACGTTAATCATAGGGTATGAAAGTACTGGGTTTGAAGGCTATAAAGAGCAGTATAATGCGCTACGAATTTGCAATCAAATGGAATATTATGTAAAGATGCTTGTATTGATAAACGTATTAAAGCAGGAAATAGAATTAATTGAAAAAATAGAAAAAGAAAGACAAACATTTATAGACGCGGAGGACCAGATTCTGTGCACTACAAAATGGCATGGTGGTTTTTTGGAGATTAATAGAGGATTTGAGCAGGTACTAGGGTATAATCTAGAGCAATTGACACACATGAAGCTTAAAGACTTTTTGAAAGAAGTAGAGTATTATGAGATTAATGATCAGCATGTGATTGTAGAGCATGGACATATTCGGACTTCAGATGGAACGGATAAGTGGTTGAGTTGGAACATTGTTCATAAAGTGGTTGATGGGAAGTCACTTATAATTGCAAGTGCAAGAGATGTAACAGATCAGATTGAAGAAGAAAAACGATACAATGAGGATGTGCGGCGACTAGAAAAAGAAAAGAATAAATCAGCACTATATGCTACACTTTCCCATGAACTTAAGACGCCTCTTAATATTATGTTAGCAAGTTGTGAGATGCTTCGTAAAAATGGGGGAAGTGAGCAGAAGCTAGTTGAAAGAATTGAACTTAAAAGTTATATGATGCTTAAACAAGTTAATGATGTGATTGACCTCACTAAGATTGGTGCAGGTTGTTTCAAGATCTATCTTAAAAAATATAATTTTGTAGAAGTAGTAGAATCCGTCATTGAGGTGATTTCAGAGTATCTAGGAGCAGAAGGTGAACGGATTATATTTGATACTATGGAGGAAGAACTTGTAGCAGCTTTTGATAGAGAGGTTGTGGAGCGTATCACATTCAATCTGATTGGTGATGCACTTGATATGGCTAGAAGTGACGCAAAAATACAAGTAACTTTGGTAGTCGGTATGCCAACGCAGGTAAGTATCCGCTTTGAGGCGAAACAGCAATTTTTAAAAGACGAGATGGAAATACCTTCTATTTTAGATGCACTCATGAAGCTTTCACAGATGACACTTTCTTGGAGTAGAGATGGAAGTAGCATAGTGATGTGTGTCAATATAGGGATGGAATTTATAGCCTATCCGTATTGTATCCCAGATGATGAGCAGCGACTACGTAATATGCAAAAATGTAAGATAGAGCTTGCTTATTTATACCATAAAGGAGAACCCAAGTGCTCATAGAGCAAGAGGGTTCTCTTTGGATTTACCAATTATAAGGTCGCGTTGACACGGTCTTCCTGAGACATGGAAGCAAGAGATTTGACTTTAGCAAGATCAAGTCCTAGTGCATCACTTAGAAGTTCACCAAGCAAGGCATCTGCTTTATAAAAAAGAGCAGTTTGGCGATACTGAAGATTTTGTGTAGCTTGAGAGAGGCTCTTGGCAACATTGTAAATGAAGTGTGCTTTTTCGTTATCATCTAGTGCTCTAAAGAATTCACCAGGTTGTATATAGTCCGCGTCGGTAGAAGGGATCACATGGCGCGCAATAGTGCCTACGATAGGTAGAGGTGGTGGGGCAACTTCTGGATCTGTAGTCACTACGGCACGTGTGGTAGGATAGTAGTTAGGTGCACTACCACCATTACCATCTACTGCCATGAAGCCATCACGCTGGTTAGTATATTTTTTTGCGCGCTTTGGAGTATTAACTGGGATTTGGTTATTATTAGCACCTAAGCGGTAGCGATGGGCATCTGTATAGGCCATCATCCGACCTTGAAGGAGTTTGTCAGGTGAGGGGCCAATACCAGGAACGAAATGGCTCGGTGCAAAGGCGAGCTGCTCAATCTCGGCGAAGAAGTTCTCAGGATTTTCATTAAGGACCATGCGTCCTACAGGGATGAGAGGGAAATCCTCTTCGGGGATGGTCTTGGTGACGTCAAAAGGATCAATAGGATAAGTAGCGGCTTGCTCAGGAGTCATAATCTGAACATACATGGTCCAGGAAGGATACTCACTAGCCGCAATAGCATCATGAAGATCCCTTACTGCGTAGTCGGGATCTTTGCCAGCCAGAGCAGTAGCTTCTGCGTCTGTCAGATTTTTGACCCCTTGATCTGTGAGGAAGTGATATTTGACCCAGAAATGCTCACCATCTTCGTTGTACCACATGTAGGCATGGCTTGAGTGACCATCCATATGTCTAAAACCATCAGGGGTACCGAGATTGGAGAAAAGCCGCATGACTTGATGGAGGGATTCAGGGGTGAGAGATAAGAAATCCCAGAACATGTCGGGATTTTTGAGATTGCTCTCAGGATCCCTTTTTTGTGTATGGATAAAGTCAGGGAATTTGATAGCATCACGAATAAAGAAGATAGGTGTATTATTACCGACCATATCGTAGTTGCCATCTTCAGTATAGAACTTGAGTGCAAAACCGCGAGGGTCTCGTGCGGTATCGGCAGAACCTTTTTCACCACCAACAGTAGAGAAACGAGCCACCATAGGAGTTTTGGTGCCGACACCGTTAAAGAGTTTGGCTTTAGTATACCTAGACATATCATTAAGCGTTTCAAAATAACCATAAGCACCAGAGCCTTTGGCGTGTACCACGCGCTCAGGAATCCGTTCACGGTTGAAATGTGCGAGTTTTTCAGCAAGATAATGATCTTGGAGTAGTGTATAGCCTACTTTTTCACCAGTGGTGATAGAGGCTTGATCACTATCTATAGGCATTGCAACGTCATTGGTAAGTTGTTTGGGTTGTTCCATATGTTATAGCCCCCTAAAGAGATTCATCAGTTTATTGTATTCTAGGAGGCTTGCCTCTTATAACGATTAGATCAATAATATATAATGAGAATACATAGAGAGAATAAATGGAGGAAAGAAAATGAAATATCTTATTTTTTCAGATTGTCATGGTTCAAAAAGTCGTGTTGAAAAAGTATTAGAAGTGTTTGAAGTAGAAAAATGTGATCGTATGATTTTACTTGGGGATGTACTTTATCATGGACCCCGCAATCCTTTGCCAGAGGGGCATGATCCTAAAGGTGTGGTTGCACTGCTCAATGGGTATGCAGATCGCATCATTGCCATTCGTGGCAATTGTGATACAGAAGTGGATCAGATGGTATTGGAGTTCCCTTGCTTAGCAGAGTATGCAATCATTGTAGAAGAGGGGCGTACGCTTTTTGCAACGCATGGGCACCACTATGGCCCGCAGCAGCTTCCAAAGCTTGCACAGTGCAGTGTGTTCTTATATGGGCATACGCATCTATGGGAGCTACGAGAAGAAGGTGGGATTATATTATGTAATCCGGGATCTATTGCACTACCAAAAGAAGATAGACCAGCTACCTATGGGATATTAGATGGGCTGAGTTTAAGTATTTATACTTTAGATGGTGAGAAATTGGCAGAAAAAGCTTTACAATAATCGCAATTTGCTGTAGTCTGTTGAGTGGCTTTTGCCATTACACAAAAGAAGGAGACAGCAAAATGGAGAAAAGAATTGATTTGACTGAGGGGCATATACTCAGTAAACTTGTCAAACTATCACTTCCGATCATGGGAACATCCTTTATACAGATGGCTTATAATATGACGGATATGATCTGGATTGGACGCGTAGGGAGTGACGCTGTAGCGGCAGTAGGGACTGCAGGGTTCTTTACGTGGCTTGCAATGGCCTTTGTGATGGTTTCGAAGATCGGAGCAGAGATCAAAGTTGCTCAGAGTATCGGAAAGCATGATGCGAAGGGTACACGTTCTTACATACAAGGTGCACTGCAGATTAATGTAGTGTTAGGGATTGCTTATACAGCATTCTTGCTTTTATTTTATAAACAACTTATTGGGTTCTTTAAGCTTGGCGAACCACAAGTAATAGAGATGGCGCAGACTTATTTGATTGTGGTAGGAGTAGCAATTATCTTCTTCTTCCTCAATCCAGTGTTTACAGCGATATTCAATGGACTTGGGGATAGTAAGACACCGTTTAAACTTAATACGGTCGGACTCATCTTTAATATGGTATTTGACCCACTCCTCATCTTTGGATTTGGGCCAATTCCGGCACTTGGGGTAATGGGTGCAGCACTTGCAACTGTTATTGCACAAGTTATTGTAACTATTGGATTTATTATAGTACTTATCAAGCGTCAAGAAGAGTATCTACGTATCAAGATTTTTGCAAGACCTGAGTGGGAGGCAATCAAGACACTTTGTAAGATTGGTTTCCCAGGGGCACTTCAAAGTGGACTCTTTACATTGTTTGCAATGGAGCTTGGGCGCGTTGTAGCTGTATGGGGGCCAGTGCCTATAGCGGTACAAAAGGTAGGGTCGCAAATTGAAGCTATCTCGTGGATGACTGCAGGGGGGTTAGCTACGGCACTTGGTACTTTTGTAGGACAGAACTATGGTGCGGGTAAAGTAGATCGTATTGAAAAGGGGTCACGTATGACCTTGGCACTTGCCATAGGGCTAGGGATCTTTGCAAGTATGCTACTGATCTTCCTTGGCGGTCCAATCTTCAAGATTTTCATTCCAGAACAAGAGGCAATCATTCAAGGTGTGGATTACCTAAAAATTCTTGGATTTTCACAAATTTTTATGTGTATTGAGATTACCATTACAGGGGCATTCAATGGACTTGGAAGAACTTATATTCCATCTATTATTACCATTCTATTGACTGGTGCACGTATTCCGATGGCTTATATATTATCTCGGCCAGAAATCATGGGTATTAATGGTGTTTGGTGGAGTATTAGTATCAGTAGTATTTTAAAAGGGATCGTTTTATTCGGTATATTTATGTACCTTAAAAAGAAAAATAAATTGTATCATACCATATAACAAGATAAAGATTGAGGGGCAATTATGAGTGATCAACTTGAAAAGATTATTAGCATTTTAAAAGCACATCATATTACAAGGCTCACTGTGTTAGGTCATGATCAAATCGATGAAGATTCGTGTATCAGTGGCCTGCTCCTCTGTGAGATGTTGGATTTTTATGGGATCCAGGCACAGTTTAAAATATTAGATGCCAAGGTTCCTGCCCAGACAGCAGCGGTACTCGCAGAGTTAGGCTATGACTTAGAAGTCTTCCGGGCAAAAGAGACAATGCCGGGCGAGCAGCTCTTTCTCGTCGACCATCATCAGACGGTGCATCCAGGGCGGGTGATTGGGTGTATTGACCATCATCCTACCCAGAAAGCGTTTGATTATTTGATTTATGACAATGGAGAGGCAAGTGCTTGTACGAAGAAGATCTATGATTATAGCGTAGCAGCTGGCCTGGAGATTACAAGAGAGACAGTTAACAAAGTGGCCTATGCCCTGGTTATTGATACCTTTGATTTCAAAAGTCCAAGAGGGAAGGCAGAGGATAAGGTTTGGTTAGAGGAGATGATCCGCACGTATCAGCTAGATTATCCCAAGATGGTAGACTACGCTCTATCACTCACAGACCTCAGCCAAGCACTTCCAAAGATTGCGATGAGTGCTCTAAAAGCCTATCAATTTGGGGTGCATCAGGTAATGTCTACCTACATTTTGGTGAAAGAAAAGCCGACATGCCTAGATGCAGTGATTGCTTATCTACAAGGTGAAGTGGGTGCAAGAGGGCTGGCGATGTGGGTCTTTCTCACAATAGATGTACTAAAAAGTCAGACCACAGAGTACCGTATTACAACTGAGGGGTATGAGGAAATTGTACATCCAAAACTTTCTTCAAGAGCTCAAGAGATTATGCCACAAATCGAAAAGCTTTTAACAAAAGCCAGTTCATGCCATTAGGGATGAACTGGCTTTTTTGTCTAAATCCCAGTAACTTCCTAGAAAAGCCATAGACCCTATGTTATGATAAAACAAAAGTAAAGCGCATGAAAGTGTAGGGAGGACAAAAGATGAAGTTCATTCATACGGGCGATTGGCATATTGGGAAAGTGATTAATGAGATGAGTATGCTAGAAGACCAGATTTATATATTAGAAGAATTGATGAAGTTATTAGAAGGGGAACGGCCTGATGCGTTGATTATCGCAGGAGATCTCTATGACCGTAGTGTACCCCCAGCACGTGCGGTAGAGGTGCTCAATCAGTATTTGAGTAAGATTGTTCTAGACCTTAAGATCCCAGTACTAGCAATAGGGGGCAACCATGACAGTGGTGAGCGTCTAGATTTTGCGAGTGGGATCTTGCGTGCGCAGGGGCTTCATTTGGAGGGGTCACAGAAACAGGAGATTTGCAAGGTGACACTCGAAGATGCCAGTGGACCAGTAGATTTTTATCTCCTGCCATACCTTGACCCTGCCATGGCAAGGCATCTATATAAGGAAGATGAGATCAAGACACATCAGCAAGCCATGGAGCGAGTGATTCAAGCAATCAATGAAGTAGATGAATCAGCTTCAAGACGTGTGATAGTAGCACATGGGTATGTTACCTATATGAGTGATACCAATGAAGAAAGTGAGTCCGAAAGACCGCTGAGTATAGGTGGGACAGATAAGATTCATGGCAGTGTATTTGATGGCTTCAATTATGTGGCATTAGGGCATCTGCATGGGCCACAACAGGTTGGGAGTAACCGTATCCGCTATGCAGGTTCACTGCTCAAATATTCATTTTCTGAAGAAAATCAAAATAAGAGTATGTGTATCGTTGAATTAGATGGGGATGGGGAAGTGGCAGTGAGGCTGCATCAGCTCCCTGTTCTGAGAGACATGCGTACAATCAAAGGGAGCATAGAAACACTGACAAGTAAGGCGTTTTATGAGGTGAAAAACACGCAGGATTATGTATTTGCTACACTGACAGACGAGGGTGAGGTCAATGAACCGATTGCAAGGCTCCGGGCAATCTATCCACATATTATGGGTGTTCGTAAAGAAATCAAAGAGACACTGGATTACGAAAGGGTTTCTGTAAAGGATCATCGAGAAAAATCTAAAATAGACTTGTTCGAAGATTTCTATGAGAATGTTACCCAAAAGTGTTTTGATGACAAGCGACGGGATGTGATGTATCAAATCATCCAAGTGATCGAAAAAGAGGAGGTGTAAGAATGAAACCAATTCGATTGGAAATGAGTGCTTTTGGGCCCTATGCTGATCAGCAAATCTTAGATTTTGAGGTATTAGAAGGACGTAATATTTTTCTTGTGACGGGGGTGACAGGGGCAGGCAAAACCACGATATTTGATGCCATTAGCTACGCTTTATTTGGTGAAGCATCAGGTAGTTCAAGAGAGGCGGCATCTCTTCGTAGTCACTTTGCTTCAGAAGATGTGATGACTTATGTGGATCTCACTTTCGAAGTAAGGGGAGAACGCTATCAGGTTATTCGCTCACCAGAGCAAGAAGTCCTCAAAAAAAGGGGTGAAGGCACAACCATCAAAGGGGCAGCGGTGGAACTCATCTTGCCAAAGGGAGAAAAACCCCTTACAAAAGTTGGAGAAGTGCAAGAGCGTATTCGGGAAATTGTAGGGGTAGACAAAGATCAGTTTAGACAGATTGTAATGCTCCCTCAGGGAGAATTTAGAAGGCTACTTGAATCCAAAAGTAGTGATCGAGAGGCGATCTTTAGAAAAATATTTGGGACACAAGCGTTCCAAAATATCCAGCTCAAACTCAGGGAGCGCCGCAACAAGCTCTCGGAGGATCTCAGACTAGATCGCAATAGTGTGAGTATCTATATTCAGAGTCTTAAAGCACCAGAAGGCCATCCACTCAGACAGTTGCAGGCCCAAAGTGATATTGATACCAATCAAGTGAGCGAATGCGCCGTAGAATTAGTTGAGGCAGATGAGCAGATGATCCAAGAAGAGACAAAGAAGTTGGCGGAGCTGAGGGAAAAATCTGATGTGCGCAGGCAAGAAGTGGTACTTGCTAAGGAGAATAATCAAAAAATAGATTTTGCCGAGCAGGCGAAGCAGCGGCTTGTGCAGCACCAAGCACTAGGTGAGAAAGTGGCACAGGAGCAGAGGGTGCTTGAACTTGCTAAGAAAGCGCTAGAAGTAAGCCGTAGTGACGAAGTGCTAGGGGAAAGTACCAAACAAAAAGACCTAAGGGATGAGGCGCTGCAACAAGCGATCCGCGTAGAACAGACCATCCAGAAGCAATTAGAGCAAGTAAGCGCAGCGCTAAGAGATGCAAAAGAAGATGAGCCAAAGCGGCAAAAGCTACGTGAAGAGATTGCACATCTCATGCCGTACAAAGAAAAAATACAGCACTACCATCAGCAAGTTGCATGTGTATTGGCACTTCAAGAGCAGCTCCAGGCGCTAAACCAAAATAAAATAGGTGGTGAAGCGCAGCTACAAAAGGATAGGCAAATCTTAGAACAGCTCATCGTTGCCATAACGGAGGGGGCGAAAGCTGAAGCCAAACTTTCTCAGATCCAAAGTCTGCAGGAGGAAAAATCGCGCCTTAGACAAGAGCTGTTAGAACTTCATAAGAGTAACCAAAGTTACATCCAGATGACTGAGGCGTATGCCGTGCAAAGACAAGTTTTTCTTGAAGCAGAGAAGTGTTTCAAAGCATCTAGAAGCTGCTATGAGCTTTTAGAAGAGCGCTTTAGAAAAGGGCAAGCAGGACTTCTTGCAGAACTCTTGGTATCAGGAGAACCATGTCCTGTGTGTGGTGCCTGTGAGCATCCTCGGAAGACGCAAAAAGAGGAGGGAATGCCAAGCGAGGCACAGCTCAAAGAAGCGCAGATGCAGAAAGAAGCAGATGATCAGCGTTATCAAGAGGCGATGGGTGAACTTGGACAACTCAAAAATAGGCTAGAGGATCTGGCAAAAAATGTAATTGATGTACAAGCAAAGAAACTAGAGGCAGTGCTCGGTGAGGACTACATGGCGCTAGAGAGTAAAGAAGCACAGCAAAACTGTATTGTAGCATGTGGCAGTGAGCTTAGAGCAGCCATTGAGCAACTAGGCATGCAGAAAGTAAAAGAGATGCAGTGTTTGGAGAAAGGTCAAGAGGCAAGTAGTCAAAAGACGCTGTGTGAAGTGCGTATCAAAGAAAAAGAACGTGACCTTGAAAAAGTACAAGAGAGCATCACACAGCTGACGAGTGAACTTGCACGTGTGGGGCAGATTGTACAACAAATTGAAGAAGAGCTCCCAGAGGCGCTGCGTGTAGGTGATGCACTTGCACAAAAGATTGCTATGTTAGAAGGACAGTTAGAGCAGGCACTAAAGGCACTCGAGGCTCTGGGATCAAGAGAAGTGCAGATACGTGAGACATGGGCAGCCGCTCAAAAAGATGTACAAAATAAGAAGGAAGAGCAAGAGGCTGCCACTAAACGTTATACGACAAGTTTAGCTGAACTTGAAGGGCTACTTGGTCGCTATGAATTTGTGAACTATGAAGCTTACAAGGAGGCTTATAGACCTGAATCAGAAATCAGGGAGTTAGAAGAAAGGATACAAGCATATGCACAGCAACTGGTGACACTTGAAGCGCTTAGTGAGCAGGCTGTGGCCAATGCACAGGGACTAATGCGGGTGGACCTCTTGCAACTTGAGGAGGCTAGCCGCGTATTAGAGCAGGAAGTGCAGGCGCTTAGCCAAATGATCAACCAGCTCAGTGCGCGGGTGAGTCATAACAAAGAGCAGCTAGGACATATTGAGGTGACCCGTCAAAAGATACGTGGCAAAGAAGAAGAGTATGGCATTGTGGCAGAGCTTGAAAATGTGGCATATGGTGATACAGCCAACAAAAAACGTATGACTTTTGAAAGTTATGTACTAACGGCTTACTTTGACGAAATTATTGAAGCTGCCAATCATAGATTGGAAAAGATGAGTTCAGGACGTTTTGAACTCAGACGTAAAGAAGAGCTTGCAAAGGGACGCGGTAAGCAAGGACTTGAGTTGGAGGTCCTAGATTATCATACAGGGAAGGCGCGTGATGTGAAGACCCTATCAGGCGGTGAAGGATTCAAGGCTTCGCTTGCCCTTGCCCTTGGTCTTGCAGATGTGATTCAGAGCCATGCTGGAGGAATCAGTATTGAGACAATGTTCGTAGATGAAGGATTTGGGACATTAGATGCAGCATCGCTTGATAGTGCCATTGAATGTCTGCTAGGTCTTCAGCAAGGTGGTAGACTCATTGGTATTATCTCACATGTCGCTGAATTACGTGAACGTGTTGAGGTTGCGCTTCAGGTATCAGCAGGGCAAAAAGGGAGTAAAGCAGAGTTTATACTCTAGTATCACAGTAGGGGGGATAAAGGATGAAACGTGTAGTGAAAATGGTGGTCGTCATGCTGGTTTGTTTGTGTAGTATGACGGTCTATGGGGTGAATCGACCAGCATGTGTTGTTATTGGGGATGTGCCACTAGAAGGTGCGTCAAGTGAAATCTTTCAAAGTGAGTGGGTGACTTATGCGCCAGCAAGGCTACTAGCGGAGGCCCTTGGGATAGAGATTGTATGGGATGGCGGGGTGGTGCTCAGACTGCCTACAGGGAATCTATTAGCAGTACCACAGACGGAACTCAAAGTACAAGGGGGGCGTAGTTACATCCCTGTTAAATACGGGGCACAGCTTAGCGCAATGACAGTTGTTACCAATGCAGAAGGGAATATTGTTCGGCTTAAAAATGGACAGGAGCAGTTGTCTGATGAGGAGATTTTTAAGCAATGTAAAATGCTTTTGGAAGAGCGCAGGCCTAAGGGACGCAAAGTATACCTCACATTTGATGATGGTCCTAATACCTATACCAATCAGCTTTTAGACTTACTTGCAGCATATGATATGAAAGCCACTTTCTTTATGCTAGATGGGCAGATGAAAAAATATCCAAGTGTCGTGCAGCGCATGGTGGATGAAGGGCATGGTGTTGCTTTGCATGGCGTGAGCCATGATAAGGCAAAGTTCTACCAAAGTGCAGCAAGTCCTGTAGGTGAGATGAATGCTGCAAATAAGACACTGCATGCGATTACATCGCAGACCACAAAGCTTGTTAGGATGCCTTATGGAAGTGTGCCCTACTTGACTAATGGGCAGATGCAAGCACTACAGAGCCAGGGCTATAAGGTTTGGGATTGGCAGGTAGATTCTAGAGATTGGGCTAATAAAGATGGCAAAAAAACTTACGATTCCGTGGTAAACGACTTGGAGCGGAACAAAGGGAACGGACAAGTGATTCTCTTTCATGATTCCAAGGCCACAGTAGAAACAATAGGCTATTTGACAAAATGGTTGGTAGAGCATGGGTATACCTCTGCAGCGTTAGCACCAAATCAAACACCCTATACTTTTAAAAAGTAAGTGGACGAGACAACTAGCCAAAAAAGTAAAAAAGATAACAAAAACAGAGGGGATACTTTGGGTAAAAAACTTGCTATAATAAATTTGTAACTTCCCCCAGATGTTACAGCAAATATGAATTTATTTGCTACCCCTAGAATAAAATACCTTCTCTCGTGGAGAAAGACGTCGGCGTCTTTCTCTTTTTTCTTTGCACAGATTTACCAAATACCCACTAATGCAAGCGTGGATTAACCTTTGTATAATAGAAAAGTAGGGCGTAAACCTAACGATAGTGTGTATTGAGAGAAGGAGAACGACTATGAAAAAGAAGATGCTTCCTTGGGCAGTAGGTATTGCCATACTCTTGCTCCTAATTGTAGGAATGTATATCAATAAATATCACATCGTTAAAGATGTGAGCTATATAGACTTTAAAAGCTTTATGCAAAATGGCCAAGTTGAGAAGGTCATTTTGAGTGAAAATGAATGGATAAGTTTTTATAAAAAAGGTGATTCGGTGATTTACAAAACAGCCAATCCGCGTCAGATAGATTTTAAAGAAGAACTTCTGCTAGAAGGCATTGTTGTACAAGAGGTAAATGCCTCGGGAGTAGGTGTATTCCAGTATATGATAAGTGCCACTATTTTTGTGGGGGTATTTTGGATTGTATTTAAACGTATGGGTAAAGGCGGTATGGGTGGTGGACGAGGCGCTATGAGTCTCCAAATCAAACCGATAGAACCTGCTGATCTCAAACAGGATTTTAGTCATATAGCAGGTAACGTGGAAGCTAAAGAGCAGGTGTTAGATCTAATTGACTTTATGAAAGATCCTGGGAAATATGCGGCTGTGGGTGCACGTATGCCAAAAGGGGCTATTTTCTATGGACCACCAGGGACAGGAAAAACACTTATGGCTAAGGCGATTGCAAAAGAGGCGAATGTACCTTTCTTTTCTGTAAGTGGCTCAGACTTTGTGGAACTTTATGTAGGGGTTGGTGCAGGTCGTGTGCGTGAGATTTTTGCAGAGGCAAGAAAACATGAAAAAGCGGTCATTTTTATTGATGAGATTGATGCAATCGGAAAAAAACGTAGCCAAAATGCTATGGGTAGTAACGATGAAAAAGATCAGACACTTAATGCGCTCCTCACGGAGATGTCAGGATTTAATAACGATACAGGTATTATTATTTTGGCAGCAACCAATAGACTAGAGTTACTAGATGATGCGCTCTTACGCCCAGGGCGTTTTGATAGACAAATTGAAATCGGTTATCCAGATTTAGCAGCGAGAAAACAGATTCTTAGTCTACACTTTAAAGGGAAGCCAATTGGAGAGGATGTGGCACTAGAGGTGCTTGCTACCCAGACGGTTTACTTTACAGGTGCGATGCTTGAGAACTTGATGAATGAATCAGCTATTTTAGCAGCCAATGAAGATAAGTGTGTGATTAATCAAGAACTCATAGATCGCGCATTTTATCGTGTGATTGCAGGTGCGGAGAAAAAAGATCGTAGTGGTATTACGCCTAAAGAACGTCAAATCACAGCGTATCATGAGGCGGGGCATGCACTAATTACTAAATTACTTGCACCTGATCATAGGGTGACGAAAGTAACCATTGTTCCAAGTACTAAAGGAGCGGGTGGGTTTAGCATGAATGTGCCAAAAGATAAGATGTACATGACACGCCAGGAACTTCGTACCCAGATTCAAATTAGCCTAGCAGGACGCGCCGCAGAAGAACTGGTATTTGGTAAGGATCAAGTGACAACTGGTGCAAGTAATGATATTGAGAAAGCAACAAGCTATCTGTGTGACTTTATGACACGCTATGGTATGGATGATGAACTAGGGCTTGTGAACCGTAGTATACTACTAGGACGAGAGGCTAGTGATGAAAGACTTGTAGAGCGTATTCAAAGTGAGATGAGTCAGATCTATGAGGCAACAAGAGATGTAATCAGTCAAAATTATGATCAGTTAGAAAGACTCGCTCAGGCGCTATTAGAAAAAGAAAATTTAGGTGAGAGAGAAATCGATGATTTACTCAAAGTGGCATAAAAAAAGTAGGATGGGTAGTTATATCCATCCTACTTTTGTATCCCCGTGTTATTATGCTTTCTTTTCGGTAGTAGCGGCAATGAATGCAGCTGAATGATCCTGCTTGCTATGTAACGCTGCAATATCATCTCTCCAATACAGCCTCACTCTGTTAATGGTTTTTACAGGAGTAATTTTTCCCTTGCTTACGAGCTCGTCGAGATATTGTCTAGAACAACAAAGTAAATCAGTTGCCTCTGCAGTTGTAATGATTTCTTGGCGTATAAAATCAATTAAATGTTCTTTGCTATTAAAATTAAATTTCATGCCCAAACCCCTCCCTCTGAAACATTAACCCCCGAAGGCTAATCTTAGATATATTTTAAAGTAAAACAGAAGAATTTTCAATTGTTTATAAAAAATATAAGAATATTGCTATATAATAGTAACAAAAGTGCCTAAAACTGTTCTTTATATCTTCATATAGCAACAGTATAATTGAGGTATAAATGAAGAGGCTAAAGTAGTAGAAAGGATGATTCTATGAATATTTTAATTATAGAGGATGAAGAACGTGTTGCAGATATTATGACCAAGTATCTGGAAAAAGAAGGATATAGGGTCTTTACGACGTATACAGGAAAAATGGGACTAGAAGTATTTTACAAAGAAAAAATAGATGTAGTCCTTCTTGACTTGATGCTTCCAGATATTCAGGGAGAGGAAATCTGCCAAGAGATGCGAAAGGTATCAAATGTCTATATCTTCATGATTACGGCAAAGGGAACACTTGATGATAAGGTAGAAGGATTCCAACTGGGGGCGGATGAGTACCTTGTAAAGCCGGTGAGTCCACGTGAACTTGTTGCGCGTGTCAAGGCGCTTCAAACACGTAAGGAACGGGAAGAGAATAAAGATACACTGATCTTTGACAAGGGACATCTCAAAATCTATGCACAAGAACGTGTTGTCAAAGTAGAAGGGGAAGTGATCTCGCTGACACCAAACGAGTTTGATATTCTCTTTGAACTCGCGACCTCACCAGGGCGTGTATTCACAAGAGAACAGCTGATTGAAGCGGTGATGGGGATTGACTTTGATGGCTTTGATCGTACGGTAGATGTGCATATCAAAAATCTAAGAAAAAAGATCGAACAAGATACCAAGAATCCGCGTTATGTCAAAACAGTTACAGGAATTGGGTATAAGTTCGAAGGGGGTCTTGGATGATCTCCATGAGAAAGCAGCTCTTTGGGCTGCTTTTGTGCGTAGGCGTCGCAACAGTGATTCTGACTGCTGTAGCAGTTAATGTGACAATCCATGAGCAGTTTGAAGAATATGTTGAACAAAATATCCAAAAAACCAGTGGGAGCATCGTCAAAAGGCTTGAAAATCTTTATGCAACGAGGCAAAGTTGGGATAGCCTAGAGGACGATGATTTACTTGCAGAAACACAGATTGGAAACTTTGCCTTTTCTATTCTGAATGCCAATAAGGAAAAGGTGTGGGGTGTATCTAAGGAGGAACTAAGACGCCGTGTGGAGAGTCAAGAGTATACACCAAGTTTTTCTTGGCCACTTGGCCAAAAAGAAGAAATGGTCTATATTTTTGAGGACATTCCTATTAGCTGCAGGGGGGATGTTGTAGGCTATGCACGTATAGGGTATTTTCCTTCGTTCTTACTTTCTACCAGTGATGTCGCGTTCCAAAGTGATATTAATCGTAGCATTATTTCAAGTGGATTAATTGGTATAGTCTGCTTTGCGGGAATTGCTGCATCTGTTACCAATATCTTTACCAGACCGATTTATGCCATTGCACGGACATCAGCCGACTTGGCTAATGGACGCTATAGTGTACGTTACCGTAGGGAAAGTAAGATCAAAGAGATTGAGAACCTTCGCCTCAGTATGAATTACCTTGCGCAAAAACTTGAACACCAAGATGGGCTGAGGCGAAAACTGATTTCAGATGTGTCCCATGAGATTCGTACACCTCTTCATATCTTACAGAGTAATCTAGAGGCTATGATTGATGGCATCTATCCCATTGACCAAGAGCAGATGGAAGTGCTCTATGGTGAAGTGGTACGCTTTAGTAGCCTACTCAATAACCTAGATAAGCTCAAGAATATTGAAGATGATCATACTACTTTGCATATGAGTGAGATTGTGCTCAACAGCGAGCTCAAGGAAATTTATCAGACCTTTAAAATTCTAGCGAGTGAACGCAAGATCCAGTACAAATCCCATACAAAGGCATCAGAAGGCGTAGTGATTTTAGCCGATGCACATGCGCTTAAGCAAATCTTTATGAATGTTTTCTCTAATGCTTTTAAATTTACTGCAAAAGGGAAGATTGATATTGAGACAAAAGTACAAGGTAAATGGGTAGATATCATTGTAAATGATACGGGGATTGGGATTGCAGAGGAAGATATGCCTTACGTGTTTGAGCGGATGTATCGCGGAGATAAGAGCCGTGAGCAATATGAGGGAAGCGGTATTGGGCTGACCATAGTGAAGAAGCTGGTTACTGTCCATGGGGGTGAAATTACCATTGAGAGTGCAGAAGGAGAAGGAACAAAGGTCACTATCAGATTACCAATAGAGCATACACAAAAGCCAAATCCCTCCAAAAGTTTCTCGATCAAAATTTAATCTTAACAATTAGAAAGGGTGCCCAAATGAGGCACCCTTTTTCACTATAAACAAGTAGAGTAGATTAGATTAAAAAATCTCATACTTGATTGTTAGTAGGAACGCAGACGTCCTACTGCTGGATAAAGATATTTTGAAACGAGTAAAATCATCATCGATTCAATTGGAAGCATCGCCAGTGACTTGATGAGCTTTGAGGTGATCAGCACCATAAAAGCTTTGTCATAAAGCAAAGTAAGCCATAATGAATTTAAAAACAGTTGAACGATTAAGATCACCAATAAGTTAGAAGCTACAATCCGCCACAAGCTAAGACGCTTTTCGTGAAGCATTTTCCCGTAAATAATTCCTGTCAATATTGCACTTAATGTGAAACCGGGGAAATAAGCACCGCCTACTGGGAATACAATAGCACCAATGAAGTCCGCAATACCAGCACCTAAGCCGGCATATAAAGGACCAAATAAAAGCGCCATGATCACGATAGGGATGAATCCGAAAGTAATTCTTAGTGTTGGTCCCAAGTTGATTGGGGCCATTCTGACCAATACGATGTTGAGTGCTATGAGTAGTGCAAGCACTACCATATTTCTCGTAGACATTTTATTTTTCATGTGACGCACCTCCTGTTATATGTATAAAGATAGGGGCGTCTTCGCTTGGCAGCGGAATGCGACATAAGTACCGCAAGTCAAAGACTTTTCGTCTAGTGGCAACTTCCCGTCCATCTAGCACTTAACGCACTTACATCTACTCTGCCGTCTGTCTATAGTGATAGCAACATTATATCAAAAGATTCTAAAAAAACAAGTATAACTTTTTATCAAGGTTGACATCTGAAAGTAGTGAAGTCTATAATCAAAACAAATAAAAGGAGGATGAAATGATGAGTGGAATCACAACAAAAGACCCATTTCTCATGCTCAGCGTGATGAATACCAAACTTAGAGATGAGTGTCCGACATTATCAGAACTTTGCCTGACATATGACCTAACAGAGGCAGATGTGATCAAACGTATGGAAAGTATCGGATATACTTATAATAGCGGTGTAAATCAGTTTACAAGATAAGATGCTGACTACAAAAGATAAATGAAAAGAGGGATTTGTATGGTATTTGAAGAAAACTTAAAAAAATACGCCAAGCTTTTGATTGAAGTGGGGCTTAATATTCAGCCAAATCAAGAACTTATGATTGGTGCACCAATTGAAGCAGCTTACTTTGTGAGAATGCTTACAGCCTGTGCCTACAAAGTAGGCGCAAAGAAAGTCTATGTGGATTATGTGGATGAGCAGATCACAAAGCTCACTTATGAGCTTGCACCAGATACTGCTTTTGAAACGTATCCGAAGTGGCTTGCTGATGGAAAAGAAGCACTTGCAAAGGGTGGTTGCGCCTTTCTTGCGATCTCGGCGGCCAATCCAGATCTGCTCAAAGATGTGGATCCAAAGCGTATTGCGCAATATCAAAAAGTGACAAGTATGGCACTTCAGCCTTACCGTAAATATGTACATGATGGGACAGCCGCGTGGTGTGTAGCCTCTATTCCAACTGAAGGATGGAGTCAAAAGGTATTCCCAGGAGAAACTGCCGAAAAGGCGATGGCACTCCTTTGGGACAAGATCTTTACAGCTACACGTGTGAATGAAGCAGATCCAGTAGCTGCGTGGCGCGAACATACGGATGCACTCGCACGTCGTAAGACATTCCTTACCCAAAAGAAAATCAAGTCACTCCATTGCACAGGGCCTGGTACAGACCTTCGTGTGGCGCTTCCAAAAGGACATATTTGGGAAGGTGGGAGCTCTGTGAGTAATTCAGGAACAGCATTTGTAGCCAATATGCCAACAGAAGAAGCTTTTACAGCACCGTACAAATACGGTGTCAATGGGATGCTAGCTGCAACAAAGCCACTTAGTTATGGTGGCAATCTGATTGAGAACTTTGTGCTTCGTTTCGAAGATGGGAAGGTGGTTGACTTTAGCGCTGAAACAGGCTATGAAACACTCAAAAATCTCATTGGAACAGATGAAGGATCAGCTTATCTAGGAGAAGTGGCTATTGTGCCTCATAGTTCACCTGTTTCCAAAGCGGGTGTGATATTTTACAACACCTTATTTGATGAAAATGCTTCATGTCACTTTGCTTTTGGTAATGCATACCCAGATACCATTGAAGGTGGTACGGCCATGACCAAAGAAGAACTTGAAAAAGTAGGAATGAATACTTCTTTAGCCCATGTAGATTTTATGGTAGGTGGACCAGAGTTTAAGATTGAAGCGACAACAGAAAGTGGTGAAGTATTTACCATTCTTGAAGGCGGCGAATGGTGCTTCTAAATAAAGAGGGGGAGTGCAGCAATGAAAATTTGTGTATTAGATGCCAAAACACTAGGAAGTGATATCAGTTTAGAGCCTCTGCGAAAGGTAGGGGAAGTAACGGTCTATGATCTTACTGATGCGCATGAGATTGCTGGGCGTATCCAAGGGATGGATGTGGTAGTGACTAACAAAGTGATATTAGGTGAAAAGGAACTTTCTGCGGCGCCGAGTGTAAGACTCATTGCACTAACTGCTACGGGGTACAACAATATTGATACCATATATGCCAAGGCAAATGGTATCGGCGTATGCAATGTAGCAGGCTACTCAACACAAAGTGTCGCACAACATACATTTGCTATACTCTTTCAGCTTCTAGAGCAATTGAGCTTCTATGATCACTATGTCAAGAGTAAGGGATATGCTTCAAGTGATACGTTTGCCTATATCGAGAAGCCTTTCTACGAAGTGTGCGGCAAACGTTGGGGAATCATAGGAATGGGTGACATTGGTAAAGCAGTGGCAAAGCTCGCGACTGCTTTTGGTGCAGAGGTAGTTTATTACTCGACATCGGGTCAAAACAACAGTGTCAGTTACCAGCGCTTGGAACTTGCGGAACTACTTGCTACATGTGAGATTGTCTCAATCCATGCACCGCTCAATGAAAAGACACAAGATCTTATCGGATATGAGGCACTTAAGTGTATGAAGAAAGAAGCGATCTTGCTCAATCTTGGGCGTGGTCATATCGTAGATGAGGTTGCTTTGGCAAGAGCGCTGGAAGAGAATCTCATCAGAGGAGCGGCACTAGATGTGCTTGCCAAGGAGCCGATAGATGAGGCTAATCCGCTCTATACAGTGAGTGAAAGTGGAAAGTGGCTTGTGACACCGCATATTGGATGGGCAAGTATAGAGGCCCGTACACGCCTCATAGAGGAGGTCGCGGGCAATATTGAAGCATTTGCAAAAGGGGAAAACCGAAGTAGAGTGGTATAAAAATAAGCCCCTTCTTCATATCTATGATATATAGCCTGTGAAGGGGTGAAAGCATGGAAGCAGTTATACTGATTACATTGCTCGTGATGTGCGTGATTATTGTGTTTATACTTGCTGATAATAGTTGGTTCAAGTGGGAAAAGACAGGTGATGATGCATACAATGGAGAGGATTATGATACCTTAGCTGAAGATGAGGATGAAATGGAAGATAGCTTTGAGGGATTGGAAGAAGATGATGATTTTGAGATCTTAGGAGATACTTATAAGATGGAGGAATCAGATCAAATAGAGATGGTTTCTGAGGATGCGCAGTGGGCAGAGGAAGAATCAGACATAGAAAAAGAGTGAGGCATTTGGCTTCATTCTTTTTTTGTTTTTTCTAAAATTATTGCAAAACAAGATAAACAGTGATACAATATGTATTGTAGAGTTAAACTCTACAATATGAGGAGGGGATAATGATGAATCCAGAAAGTAAAATTATTGATATCCAACTTGATGATAAGTTGATCGATCTTGGAAAGAAGTTTAAAAAGTTTTTTGTAACCTTTGTAGGGATTGGGGTAGCACTATTGCTAGTGCTTACAAGTGTATATAGGCTCTCTACGGGGACGGTAGGTGTGATTACACGATTTGGAAAGATTGTGAAAGTCAATGAGAATGCAGGGATCCATGTGAAGTTACCGCTTATTGATCGTGTACAAAAAGTAGATGTTGAAACGGTACATAAGATGGAGTATGGATTTAGAACGGCGCAGATTGGATCAGTAAGTCAAAGTCCTGAATATGCGGATGAGACTAATGAAGAGCAAGTAATCATCGAGGCAAAGAGTAATAATGCCTCTATTATCTTACTTAACTTAATTGTGAGATATCAAGTAGCAGATCCTGTAGATTACCTTTATGAGGTGGATGACTTAGAAGGAACCATGCGTCTTGCGTTAGAAGATGTGATTCGTAGCACATTACCAGGGTTTACGATAGATGAAGCGTTAGAAAATAAGGAACTTATAGATCAAGCAATCTTGCCAAAACTTCAAAAGAAGCTTGATAAATACGAGTCTGGACTTAAGGTGGTTCAGGTGACCACACAGAATGTATCACTCTTACCATCTGTGGAGGAGACAAGACAAAAGGTAGAGGAGTCTAACCAATACAAGCAAGGGCGTGAAGAAGAAGCGCAGAAATATGCCAATACAGTTGTACCAAAGGCGGAGGCAGAGGCAACAAAGATGTATGAAGATGCCAAGGGGTATAGTGCTCAAGTGGTTGCAGAGGCAAAAGCAGACGTAGCTGAGTTTGAAGCGCTCTACAGCGAATATATTAAAAATCCTAAGATTGTCAAAGAAAAGTACTATATTGAAGCAATGCAATCTGTATTTGCTAACAATGAACTCATTATTGATCAAACAGATGATGGCAATCTACTTAAAATTTTTGGCATAGACAATCAAAAATCTATAGTGACACCAGAAGAGGGGGAAAACTAAAATGAAGATGAAAAAGGTGACAAAAGGTATTTTGGGAATAGCACTTGTGGCTGGAGTAGTCTTACTTGCCAATAGTTTCTACATTGTAGAACCTGATGAGGTGGCAGTGGTACAGCGTTTTGGGAAGATTACCAAAGCGGTGATCAGAGAGCCAAAGGAGGATTTTGTAGCTGAAGGACTTAGCAATTATCCAACGCTTCAGAATGTGGAGTTGATTACCAAGAGGGGGCTGCTTCTTAAGGTTCCTTTTATCGATGAAGTGGAGCACTATAATGCGAAGTATCTAACATATACCTCAAGGAAAGAAACAATTAATACCAGTGATAAGCGTAAGTTAGATGTGCAGATGTATGCCCAGTATCGCATTGAAAATCCTGCAATTTACAAAATGAAAGTAGGATCTTTGGCAAAACTCAATCAGCTTCTCGATGATAATGTATATCCTGTTGTGATTCAATCTGCCAATAAACTAAAGTTTGACCAATTCTTTGACGATGGCATTATGGTAGAGATGATGGAAGAAAGACGCCAAGAACTCAATAAATCTTTGGCGCTGCAATATGGTATAGAGGTGGTAGATATTGGGATATATCGTAAGAACTTCCCAGCATCTACAGTTGCGAGTATTGAAGATAAGATGAGTAAGGAAATTCAAAAAGAAAGTGAACGTTTAAGAGCAGAAGGTGATGCAGGGTATGTGAAAGCTGTGGCAGAGACAGACCGTAAGGCAAAGGAAATCACAGCCAAAGCGACAGAGGAAAGTGCAGTACTCAAAGCAGGTGCTGAAAAACAAGCATTAGAAATTTATCAAAAATCTTTGACAAAAGACGTAGAATTTTATAAATTTATTCAGCGAATGAATAGCTATAAGGTATTAGAAGGAAAAACAATCTTTATGGATCAAGATAATGACTTCCTCAAATACTTAGATGGCTATGGAGAAAATTAAAAGAAGAGGCACATAATGAAGAAGCTAAAAGGGATATTGGTTAGTAATGGTTATATGCGTACCCCTAAATTTGAAGAAATCACCCAGATGTATACTCAGGAAGCTGCCGCAAGAGGTATAGACTTTGGGGTGGCATATACGAGTGACATACGGTATGGGATTAGAGCAGGGGATACTTACAATAGCTTACTAGAACAAGAAGGTCAGGTGGATTTTGTATTATTTCTCGACAAAGATGTGCACCTCGCAAGTAATTTGGAGCAGATGGGGGTGCGTGTCTATAATTCATCACAGGTGATTGCGATTTGTGATGATAAGGCAAAGACTTTTCAGGTGCTTAGTGGGTATGGAATCCCTATGCCTGATACCATCATTGCACCACTTGTTTATTCGGGCACTTATCGCCCAGTAGACAGGGTATTTGTACATGAGATTGGCGAGCAATTAGGGTTTCCCCTAGTTGTAAAAGAGTGCTTCGGCTCATTTGGCGACCAGGTTTATCTCGTCGAGGATGAAGAGGCGCTGTGGGCAAAACGACAGCATCTAAGCGAAGTGCCCCATCTCTATCAAAAATTTGTAGCAAGTAGTAGAGGTCGTGATGTGCGAATCAATGTGGTGGGAGGGCAAGTTGTTGCGGCGATGCTACGTACTTCAGCGTACGACTTTAGAGCCAATATCACCAATGGTGGAAAGATGCATGCGTGGGAAGTACCAGATGCATTCGCGCAACTGGCAATCCGTGTATGTGAGATCTTGGGAGCGGACTTTGCCGGAGTGGATTTGATGTTTGGTGAGGAGGAGGAGCCTATTCTGTGCGAGGTGAATTCTAATGCGCATATCAAAAACATACTGACATGCACGGGAGTCAATGTTGCGGAGGCTATTATAACTCATATCCAAAAGGAGTGTGAAAGATAGATGAAAGGTTGGCTGGTTTATCATGAGGAAGATCTCTTGGTCAATCGTGTATTTGCAGAGGCGCTGGTAAGCTATGGCAAAGTAGTGGGATTAGAGGTGGAGCTCTTGTTATTGGAGAAGCTCCAAATGGGTGTGCAAGGTGGGGCCTTATGTATCAAGGATGCTCGGGGTATGCACAAAGAGGTCCCTGACTTTGTAATTAATCGTACGAGAGAGCATTTGTTTGGGTACCATTTAGAGCAGATGGGTGTGAGGGTGCTCAATAATGCACGTGTGACGCATCTATGTAATCATAAAGCGCGGACGCATCAGTTGGTAGCAGCGCTAGGAATTCCTTCAGTAGACACCCTGTTCTTTCATAAGCGGTATATGTCCTTAGAAAATCTCGGCTTACAGTTTCCTCTAGTGATTAAGAGTCCCATTGGGCATGGTGGTAAACAAGTGTATCTAGCAAATGATTTGAATGAAGCACATGAGTTTATGGAAAGGCTTTCTGATGAGGAGTTGGTTATTCAAGAAGTATGTGATCAAGTAGGTGTGGATGTACGTGTCTTTGTACTAGGTACACAGGTGCTCGGTGCAATCTGTAGACAATCGGATACAGACTTTAGATCCAACTATAGCCTAGGTGGCCGTGCGTCATTGTATGAACTAAGTGCTCAGCAATTGCAGTTGATACAGCGTATTTTAGACGTATTAGAAAGTGACTACGTAGGGATTGATTTTATGATTGATCAGCGTGGTGAGTTTGTATTCAATGAGATTGAGGATGTAGTGGGGAGCCGTACGCTCTATGAATATGGTAATGTAGATGTTGCAAAGTGCTATATGGATTATATTGCAAAGGAACTAAAAGGTGAGTAGCCCTCAGGGCTACTCACCTTTTAGTTTGTTTATTCCTTGATGTGTTCAAGGCCTTGATTGAAAATGTGTGCAATATGATTGTCAGCAAGTGAGTAATAGACAACTTTACCATCCTTACGGGATTTGACAAGCTTTGCAGCTTTGAAAATACGAAGTTGGTGGGAGATGGCAGAATGTGTCATGCCAAGTGTGGTTGCAAGGTCACAGACACACATCTCTGAGTAAAAGAGCGCACTGAGTATACGAATACGTGTGGCATCTCCAAAAACTTTGAAAAAACTAGCTAAATCTTGAGAAAGTGTATCATCTAAAAGTTGTAAACGTGCACCTTCCACAACGTCTTCGTGGATCATGTTACAACTACAAGTTTCGATTGTTTCCCTCATTAGGAGTACCTCCTTATCAAATGAGTGTTATAGTTTAAGGTTACTGACTTCAAGAAGACTTGTCAAGAGAGAAAAAATATTAATAATTAAAGTTAAATATAAATATTGATTACTATATATTTTAGTTGTACTATAAAAATAAAGAGCTTAGAGGGGGTCATCCTATGATTAATTTTGAAAAAGAACTTGAGCAGTACAAACCAACATTAGAGATTACTGACTTAGAAGCGGAACTTTCAGATTATGATTTGAGAGATATGATTGATTTGATCAAGAATGTAATGGATGAAAAAA
This sequence comes from Cellulosilyticaceae bacterium, assembly GCA_051650265.1. Lineage (GTDB taxonomy): Bacteria > Bacillota > Clostridia > Lachnospirales > Cellulosilyticaceae > JBOFEH01. Next base: position 20,058 of record JBOFIR010000208.1, on the reverse strand, counting down.
GATAGGGGGGTATTGGATGCAAGGGGAGTGCGAAGAAACTTATCCGTATAATATCAAATGGCTAGAGGCCATATATCATAAAAGTGAATGTTATTATCAAAAAGGTTATTTTTTAGTGACTCAACGAAGATTGTCCCAAGCCGTACCGTACCTCAAAAAAGCAATTGCACTTCATAAATACCATCTCGATGCCTATAATTTGCTAGGCTTAGTTTACTTTGAAATGGGGGAGACGGGCCAAGCGCTCAAAACATGGATCCTCAGTACATCACTACAAAAGGATCATAATAGAGCGAATGTGTATTTGGAAGAAGTGCAGTCACAAAAGCGTACTTTGGAGAAGTACAAGCAAGCGATGAAACTGTATAATGAGGCGATTCACTATTTTAGACAGCGCAATGAGGATATGGCGATTATTCGTCTCAAAAAGTGTGTTCAAGGCCATCCTCAATTTGTAGAAGCGCGTAATCTACTGACGCTTGCCTATATTGCTCGGCATAAAAATGTTAAAGCTATGGAGCAGATCAGGGCTGTACTTACTATTGATATGGAAAACCCTAAGGCATTAATGTATCTCAAAGAAATTCAGCTAGGGCAGGATGTCGCAAAATATAGTGACGACGAGGCCGTCCTAACATATCGTACCAAAAGGGATTGTGGTAAGGCTCAAAGGGTGATTAATAGAGGACATGTATTAGGGACTGCGGTGGTTTATTTTATTTGTGGCCTTGCATGTATGTTTGCTGTGCAAATAGGGCTTATTTTGCCAAGTAAGACAGAAGCGCTAGAACTTCAGGTGCAACAAGTGCAGAGTAAGGCGGACTCAGACCTAGAAAAGATTAGGAGTAGCCTTGATCAGGCAACCACAGAGATTCTTCGATTAAAAGATGAAAATAAAAAAATTACTGCACAAAAAGAAGAGCTTCAAAATACCAATAGTCGCCTCGCGCAGCAAACGCGTATAGGGATGGTGAGTGAGCTTAAAAATACAAAACAATGGATAGAGGCTGCACAGGTACTCTATAGTATTGCGCAGGAACAACTGGCAGATCCATATCGTAAACAATATGATACGCTCAAAAATGAAGTATATCCTAAGGCGGGAGAGGCTATTTATTCAGATGGTCTGAGTCGTTATCAAAAGGGAGACTATATAGAGTCTTTTGCACAGTTTGAGAAAGTGCAGCTCTATGTACCTAAGACAACTACTGCAGCGAATAGCCTATATTACATGGGGATGATCGAAGAAAAAAATAATCAACCAGAAAAGGCAGTGCAATATTATGAGACGGTGTGTGCGGAGTATGAGGGTATATCTGCATATTATAAAGCTAAAGAACGATTAAAGAGGTTAGCCAAGTAGCAAGCTAATCTCTTTTTTTGTAAAAACCTTAATTTTAAGATATTTTAAAAATGGAAATTTATTGACATTATTTGTAAATTATTCTATGCTAGAGATAACATGGCAAGTTAGGGACAATTTTTTACAAAAGAATAAAATTGAGGGAGAGATGAACTGTGGAAATGAAGTGTGAAGTTGAAAAAGGCATATTAGTAGTCACCTTAGAAGGTGAAATTGATCATCATACATCTGCAGAAATTAGGGAAATGGTAGATCGTGAGTTCCAGAAAAAAAGAGCAAAAAGTATTGCATTTGACTGTGAACGAATCATTTTCATGGATAGCTCAGGGATTGGGATGCTCATGGGTAGATATAGAAATGTTGCCGTATGTGGTGGAAGTGTAGCACTTTATAATGTGCAGAGTAATGTCGATAAACTTTTAGCAATGTCAGGTGTGTACAAGCTTATGCGTATATACAACAGCAAGAATGAAGTGATTGAAAACTTGGCTTAATTTTCAGGAGGGATAAAATGGCGGATCAAAATCAAATGGAGATTGTGTTTCAAAGTGTTTCTGAGAATGAGGCGTTTGCACGTGTTGCAGTAGCCGCATTTCTCTCACAACTTGATCCAACAGTAGATGAGCTTTATGATGTGAAGATGGCAATCTCAGAAGCAGTAACAAATAGTATTATACATGGTTACAATCATGATGAGGCGCAAAAAGTAGTGGTGAGATGCCACTACGAAGACCGTCAGGCAACAATCGAAGTGATTGATCAAGGAAAAGGAATTACAGATGTTGAAGAGGCGATGAAAGCACTTTTTACCACCTGTGAAGAGGACGAGCGTGCAGGGCTTGGTTTTACAGTCATGCAAAGTACTATGGATGAAGTTGAGGTGACTTCTAATCCTGGCAAGGGTACTACTGTCAAATTGGTCAAACACTTCATCTAAACCCACGACTACATAGAAGGAGGTGGGCCGGGGTGGACCATACGTTAACCCTCATCATTAAAGCGCAAGAAGGTGATGAGACAGCTAGAGAAATTCTAGTTGAAGAAAACATAGGTCTGGTATGGAGTATTGTGAAAAGGTTTGCAAACAGGGGATATGACATGGAAGATCTTTTTCAGATAGGGAGTATCGGACTACTTAAAAGTATTGATAAGTTTGATATGGCTTATAACGTAAAATTCTCCACATATGCAGTGCCTATGATTATTGGAGAAATTAAGCGCTTTTTGCGAGACGATGGCATGATTAAGGTGAGTCGTTCACTTAAGGAAGTGGCTTATAAAGCGAGACTGATCAAAGAAGATTTGACAAAGGAACTTGACCGGGAACCGACAATCAATGAGATTGCGGCTGGTCTAGAACTGAGTATTGAGGAAGTTGTCGTTGCGTTAGAAGCGAATACAGAAATAGAGTCACTCAGTGCAGTCATCCATCAAGGGGATGGCAAGCCGATTACACTTGAAGATAAACTTGACCAAGCGCCGTCAGAGCAAAATAATATGGTGGATAATATATTATTGGCACAGGTGATTGAAGAGTTAGAGCCACTAGAAAAAGATATTATTAGATATCGCTACTATGAAGATCGTACGCAAACAGAGATCGCACAGTTACTTGGAATTTCCCAAGTACAGGTGTCACGAATTGAAAAACGTATCTTGAAGAAGATGCGAGGAATGCTTAATAGTACATGAGAAAAAGACTGAAGGGAATCCCCTTTGGTCTTTTTTCTGTTTTAGAAAAATGTGTTGTAGTAAGAATCTGCAAATGAACGATAATACTTAAAAATAATAAAAAGTTCAGAATTAATATTGACCAAAATCCGAACATATGTTAAAGTTTATAAATAAATGTTTGGAAAAAGAAAGGGGACTACTTATGAGCCTGTGGCGTGTGTTTGTTGAAAAAAGAGAAGGTTTTGACGTAGAAGCTAAGCGATTACAAAAAGAAATTAAGGAATTTTTACATATAGAGCATGTACACAATGTACGGATTTTAAATGGATATGATATTGAGTATGTAACTGAGGCGGTATACCGTCAAGGATTACATACTATTTTTTCGGAGCCTCAAGCGGACTATGTTTATGAAGAACATTTACCACAACTTGAGGGTTTTGTATTTGCAACAAGTTATCTCAAAGGGCAGTATGATCAGCGTGCAGATTCATGTGTACAATGTATGCGTGTGCTCGATAGTACATTAAATCCAGTAGTGCAAACGATTAAGATTTATGCCATTGAAGGGGAACTGACCGAAAGCGATAAAGAAAAGATCCAAAAGCACTTGATTAACCCAATCGAAAGTGAAGCCGTTTCACTAGAAAAACCAGTTTCTTTAGCGATTGCCCATCCAGTACCACAAGCAATTGAGATTGTGGAGGGGTTCATCACTTATTCTCATGAAGCATTAGAGGCATACAGACAAGAGCAAGGCCTAGCAATGAGTCTTGAGGATCTTATTTATTTTCAAAAGTACTTCAAATCACAAGATAGAAACCCAAGCTTTACAGAAATTAAAGTAGTAGATACGTACTGGTCAGATCACTGTCGCCATACCACATTTATGACAGAGCTTACAGGGATTGAAGTGACACCAGAAGATGCGGCAAGACCAATTCGCTCGGCACTTCATATGTATGAGGAGATGCGTGAAGAATTGTATGGGGAGAGAGACAAGAAAGTATGTCTTATGGATCTTGCAACGATCGGAACCAAATACCTCAAGAAGCACGGAAAACTTCAAGGGTTAGTAGAGTCAGCAGAGATCAATGCATGTACGATTGAAAGCAAGATTCCTGTAGATGATCACGAAGAAGATTATCTTATACTTTTCAAAAATGAAACCCACAATCATCCGACAGAGATTGAACCTTATGGTGGGGCTGCAACTTGTCTGGGCGGTGCGATTCGTGACCCACTTTCAGGAAGGGCCTATGTATATCAGGCGATGCGTGTCACAGGTGCGGCAGATCCAAATGAATCACTAGAAAATACACTTCCAGGTAAATTGCCACAGCGTAAGATTACACGTACAGCTGCCAATGGATATAGCGCTTATGGTAATCAGATTGGCCTTGCAACAGGTGAGGTCAAAGAGTACTACCATGAAGGCTACAAAGCAAAGCGTCTTGAAGTTGGCGCGGTAGTAGGTGCAGTGCCAAAAGCAAACGTAAGACGTGAGGAGCCAACACCGGGAGATATTATTCTTCTCATTGGTGGTGCAACGGGACGTGATGGTTGCGGTGGTGCAACGGGGTCATCCAAGGAGCATACAGAAGACTCACTCAAAACATGTGGAAGTGAAGTGCAAAAGGGCAATCCAGTAGAAGAGCGTAAGCTCCAAAGACTCTTTAGAAATCCAGTGTTTACACAGTGCATCAAACGTTGTAATGACTTTGGTGCAGGTGGTGTGTGTGTTGCGATTGGTGAGATTGCAGAAGGATTAATCATTGATCTAGATGCCGTACCAGTCAAATATACAGGACTTGATGGGACAGAACTTGCTATATCAGAATCACAAGAGCGCATGGCTATTGCCATTGAGGCGAGTGAAGAAGAGCAGGTTAAAGCATTATGTCAAATGGAGAATCTCACAGCAGTCAAAGTAGCTGTTGTTACAGAAGAAAAGCACTTGGTGATGACATGGCGAGGGGAAGAGATTGTCAATATCGACCGTGGATTCTTAGATAGTGCAGGGGTAACACAAAAAAGAGAAGCTTATATTCCTTCGCCTCATCTTGTGAAAGAAGAAACGAAGTTAACAAAAGAAAATGTTTTACACACATTACAAGACCTTAACGTAGGTTTGCAAAAAGGATTAGGGATGCAGTTTGATGGATCGATCGGTGCAGGTAGTGTACTGATGCCTTATGGCGGTAAGCATCAACTCACAAAAGAAGTGGGGATGGTTGCTAAAATTCCAGTACTAGATGGGGAAACAAGTGCTGCTACTTATATGACACATGGATTTGATCCTTATCTATCTGAAGGCTCACCATTCCATGGTGCACTTTATGCAGTGGTGGAGAGTGTGGCAAAGCTTGCAGCATTAGGTGCAGACTATACAAAGACTTTCTTATCTTTCCAAGAGTACTTTGAACGCCTTGGAGAGCAGTCGGACAAATGGGGTAAACCAACAGCAGCATTACTTGGTGCACTCAGAGCGCAAAAAGAATTTGGTATTGGTGCAATTGGTGGTAAAGATAGTATGTCTGGGACATTTGAAGCACTTCATGTACCACCAACACTCATCTCATTTACATGTAATGTAGGAGATGCAGCGCACTGTGTGAGTGGAAGCTTCAAAGAAGTAGGGAGCAAGATTGTAGCAGCTATGATCGAAAAGGATAGCTATGGGATGCCTAACTTCGAGAAGATGCGTGCAGCCTATACAGTAGTCCATAAGCTAGCAAGTCAAGGAAGTACTAGAAGTGCTTACGCTGTAGGCAAAGGTGGCGTTGTGGCAGCATTGACACAAATGGCTATTGGAAATGGTATCGGCGTAAGTGCTGGCTATATGCCAGAAGCACCATTTGATACAGCATATGGGAGTCTTGTACTTGAGGTAAGTAATGAAGTAGCTGCTAGCCTTGATCCAGAACTCTTTGTGGCACTTGGGGAGACAACAAGTGAGCAGGTGATGACACTTGGAGATGTGACTTATAGCTTAGTTGAAGCTGTGGCACATCTTGAGAAGCCACTTCAAGGGATCTTTACAGATCGTGGGGAAGATGTGAGTGATGCGCCAGATGCATCAGTAGGTACACCACGTAGAATCTACATTGCGAAACATCAGATTGCCAAACCAAAGGTTGTGATTCCAGTATTCCCTGGTACCAACTGTGAGTATGATACAACACGTGCCTTTAGTCAGGCAGGTGCAGACGTAGAGCAGGTACTCTTTGTGAACAACACACCGGATGCGATAGTGGATTCAGTTGCCCGACTAGAGCGTGCAATCCAAGAAGCGCAGATCGTTGCCTTCCCTGGTGGCTTCTCAGCGGGAGATGAGCCAGATGGTAGTGGGAAATTCATCGGTGCGGTTATGCGTAGTGAAGGACTCAAAGAGGCGCTTCACAAACATCTGTATCAAAGAGATGGGTTAATGTTAGGGATCTGTAATGGCTTCCAAGTACTAGTGAAGTTAGGACTTCTACCATACGGCGAGATTCGTGATATGGATCAGGAATGCCCAACACTTACTTACAACACTATTGGGAAGCATATCTCATTGATGGCTAAGACAAAGATCACAAGCACTCACTCACCTTGGCTTGCCAACGTGAATGTGGGAGAACAGTATGAGATTGCTTTATCTCATGGTGAGGGACGATTTGTGGCATCACAAGCGGTACTTGACTCACTTATAGCAAATGGACAGATCTTCAGCCAATATGTGAACCAAGAGGGTGCAGCTGTAGGTGATGGCACAGTCAATGTCAATGGCAGTATGTACAACATCGAGGGAATCGTGTCCCTAGATGGACGTATCATTGGAAAGATGGGGCATAGTGAACGTGTTGGCCGCTTTGTTCATGACAATATACCAGGTAACAAAGATCAAAAATTATTTGAAGCAGGGATTAACTATTACCGCTAAAAACAGGAGGTATTTATGAAAATAGCATTCGTTATGGGAAGTGATTCAGACTTACCAGTAGTAGAAAAAGGCGTTGAGATTGTACGTAGCTTTGGCGTACCTGTGGAGGTGCGTATTATCTCAGCACATAGAACACCATACATGGCAGAAACATTTGCAAAAGATGCAGAAGCAAACGGAATCGGCGTCATTGTTGCAGCAGCAGGAAAGGCAGCACACTTAGGTGGTGTGCTCGCTGCTTTTACCACGCTTCCAGTGGTGGCACTTCCGGTCAAGTCAAGTACGATGGATGGACTTGACTCACTGCTCTCTATGGTGCAGATGCCACCAGGTATTCCAGTTGCTACAGTGGCAATTGATGGTGGGGTCAATGCAGGACTTCTCGCACTACAGATTCTTGCAGTAGCAGATCCTAAGCTCAGAGAAAAACTGAAAGCTTACAAAGAAGATATGGCGGCCAAAGTGATGGCTAAAGATGAAGAAATTAGCAAACGTTTTGCATAAAAAATCATAGAAAATTGGAGGGTTTTGAACATGGAAAAGAAAGAATTATTATATGAAGGCAAAGCAAAAAGAGTGTATAAGACAGAGGATCCAACTTACTATGTGGTGTCTTACAAAGATGATGCAACAGCATTCAATGGGGAAAAGAAAGGCACAATCTTAGGCAAGGGCGTTGTCAATAATCGTATGAGTAACATGATGTGTCAGATGCTTGCATCACACGGGATTCCAACACATTATGTAGAAGAACTTAATGAGCGTGAGACAGTGGTTCGTGCTGTGGAGATCGTACCACTTGAAGTGATTGTACGTAACGTAGCAGCAGGTTCTTTTTCAAAGCGTTTTGGTGTAGAGGAAGGCACAGTACTTGCTCAGCCTACACTTGAGTACTGCCTCAAAGATGATGCACTTGGTGATCCAATGATCAATGAACATCATATCTTGGCGCTTGGACTTGCAACACCAGAAGAACTTGCAGTGATGAGTGAGATTACTTTTAAAGTCAATGCACTGCTTAAAGATTACTTTGACCAAGTAGGCGTGAAACTGATTGACTTCAAGATCGAACTTGGACGTGTAGAAGGTAAGATCATTCTTGCAGATGAGATCTCTCCAGATACATGCCGTTTCTGGGACAAAGAAACGAATAAAAAATTAGATAAAGACCGGTTTAGAAGAGATTTGGGCGGCGTAGAAGAAGTTTATCAAGAGATGCTTAAGCGTATTTCAAAATAAGGGGGAAATCAAAATGTGTGGTGTAATGGGCGTTTATTTAAACCAAAGAGATGACGCAGCAAGGTTTGCTTACTATGGTTTGTATGCCTTACAACATCGTGGCCAAGAGAGTGCTGGGATTACTGTGAATGCAGAGGGTGTATTAGGTAGTGTTAAAGGAATGGGACTGGTTGCAGATGTTTTTGGCGAGCGTGATCTTGAGGGCCTCAAGGGGAATATTGCAATTGGGCATGTGCGTTATTCTACAGCAGGGGGCAAAGACATGAGTAACTGTCAGCCACTTGTAGCGAAGTATAAACATGGTTCAATCGGGCTTGCTCATAATGGGAATCTTGTAAATAGTGAGAGTATCAGAGAGATGCTAGAAGATGAAGGAACCATCTTCCAGACAACAACGGACTCTGAAGCGATCCTCAACCTGATCGCAAGACATTACAAAAGAGGGATTGAAAGTGCAATCCGCAACACAATGAGTATTGTTAAAGGGGCATATGCTATTGTCCTTACAACAGAAAATAGCTTGATTGGTATTCGTGATCCACATGGACTCAGACCACTTTGCCTAGGACAGTGCAAAGACGGTTATATATTAGCTTCTGAGAGCTGTGCACTTGACGTGGTAGACGCAGAGTTCATAAGAGATATTGAACCTGGAGAGATGGTGATCATCGATGAAAATGGTGTGCATAGTATTGAGCCAAGTAACTGGTGCCAGAAGAAGCTTTGTGCCTTTGAACTGATTTACCTTGCAAGACCTGATAGCACGATCGATGACACAAACGTCTATCAATTTAGACAAACAACAGGGCGTATCTTAGCTAAGGAAGCGAAGATTGAAGCTGATATGGTCATGCCAGTACCAGACTCAGGGGTCCCATCAGCTATCGGCTTTGCCAATGCATCGGGCATTCCTTATATGGAAGGACTCATTAAAAACCGTTACATTGGTCGTACATTCATCCAACCAACACAAGAGATGCGTGAGAATGCGGTGAAAATCAAACTTAATCCACTCAAGCAAAACTTGGAAGGTAAACGTGTGATCATGATTGACGACTCTATTGTACGCGGCACCACATGTAAGCGTATTGTAGAACAGATTCGTAAGGCAGGTGCAAAAGAAGTGCATGTCTGTATTACATCACCACCAGTTGAGTACTCTTGCTACTTCGGGATCGATACACCGTATAGAGAATATTTGATCGCAGCAAATATGAACAATGAAGAAATTAGAGAATACTTAGGGGCAGATAGCCTCACATATCTTTCACTTGAAGGACTCAAAGAAGCTTGTAAAGAGGGCAATGCCTTCTGTAAAGCATGCTTCAATGGAAACTATCCAATGGAAGTGCCAATGCCACAAAAAACAAGCCCAAAAGGATGCTAGGAGGAAAAACAATGTCAGAGAAAATTACATACCAAGATGCAGGTGTTGATGTACACCGCGGTTATGAAGCAGTAGCACAAATGAAAAAGCACGTACAATCTACTTTTACAAATGGTGTGCTCATGGATATTGGAAGTTTTGGGGGTGCGTTCTCTTTAGGTGCCTTCAAAGGTATGGAGGAACCTGTACTTGTATCAGGAACTGATGGGGTTGGGACCAAACTCAAGCTTGCCTTTGAGATGAACCGTCATGATACGATTGGGATTGACTGCGTAGCGATGTGTGTTAATGATATTTTATGTAGCGGTGCGGAGCCGCTCTTCTTCCTCGACTATATTGCAACAGGCAAGATTGACCCAAGTCATGTTGCGGCGATTGTAGGCGGTATTAGTGCAGGGTGTAGAGAAAGTGAGTGCGCACTTATTGGTGGGGAAACTGCAGAGATGCCAGGATTCTATCCAGATGGTGAGTATGATGTAGCAGGGTTTGCAGTAGGGATTGTAGATCGTAACAAGATGATCGATGGGAAACAGATCAAAGCAGGTGATGTGATCATTGGCTTACCATCATCAGGTGTGCATAGCAACGGCTACTCACTTGTAAGAAAACTTTTGGAAGTAAAAGGTGTAGACTTAGCTGCATTTAGCGAGGTGTTAGGGGAGACTTATGGGGAAGCTTTCCTAAGACCAACCAAACTCTATGTCAAAGCGATCAAAGCAGCAAAGAAGGCATGTGAACTTAAAGGTATAGCGCATATTACAGGCGGTGGCTTCATTGAGAATGTGCCGCGTATGCTTCCAAAAGGAATGACAGCGCAGTTTAATCTTGGCGCCATTCCAAAACCAAAAGTGTATGATTTTATTGAAGCAGCTTCTGGGCTTGGTACAGATGAACTCTACAATACATTTAATATGGGGATGGGCATGATGATTGTAGTAGACCCATCAAATGCAAAGGCACTTATTGCAGCGTTGGCAGAAGTTGATGAGGCAGCTTATCAAATTGGGGAAATCGTGGCAGGAGATCAGGGAGTGATCTTATGTCAAGACTAAGATTAGGTGTGTTGGTATCAGGCTCTGGGAGTAATCTCCAGAGCGTGATTGATGCCACTTTAGAAGAAAAAATAGAGAGTCGAGTGGTTTGCGTGATTTCAAATAAGGAAGAGGCATATGGTTTGGAGCGTGCAAGAAATAACCAAATCCCAGCTTATTTTGTAAATCCAAAAAGTCCAGATTATGATCGGGAAGTATTAGAGAGATTGGAAGAGGCGGAGGTAGATCTTGTAGTTCTAGCAGGCTACTTAAGGATCATTCCTACTGAGCTCATTGAAAAATACCGTGGAAGAATTATCAATATCCATCCCTCTTTATTACCAAAGTTTGGTGGCAAAGGATATTATGGTATTCGTGTACACGAAGCAGTCATTGCAGCATGTGAATGTGAGAGTGGCGCTACAGTACACTATGTAGATGAGGGAATTGATACAGGGAAGACGATCCTTCAAAGAAGTGTCCCTGTATTAGAGGCAGATACACCGAAGGATCTTGCTGAAAGGGTACTTCATGAAGTGGAGCACCGTATATTAGTTGAGGCTATTGGCCTGATTGAAAAGGGGGACGTACAATGAAATTACTGATTATTGGAAATGGTGGGCGTGAGTCAGCCATTGCAAGAACACTAAAGGATCAAAGTCCAGACGTCCAGCTTTTTATCGCACCAGGTAATGGTGGTACAGGGGCGCTCGGACAAAATGTATCGATTGCAGTCACAGACTTGGAAGGGCTCTTGGCCTTTGCAAAGACGGAACAGATTGATCTGACGATTGTAGGACCAGAAGTGCCGCTTGTAGCAGGTATTGTGGATCTCTTTGAAACAGAAGGACTTAAAGTGTTTGGTCCAAATAAAGTCTGCGCCACTTTTGAAGGGAGCAAGAAATTCACTAAGGAATTCTTGATGCGTCATCAGATTCCAACAGCACGCTATGAAAGTTTCCACAAAATGCAGAAAGAAGAAGCATTAGAAGCAATCACACGCTTTGAACTACCAGTGGTAGTTAAGGCAGATGGGCTAGCAGCGGGGAAAGGTGTGCTCATCTGTAACAGTTATGAAGAAGCGCATGAGGGGATCTGTGAAATTTTTGCAGATAAGTTTGAGGGCGCAGGGGAAGAGATCGTGATCGAAGAGTTTCTTACAGGAACAGAAGCGTCACTTCTTTGCTTCCTAGATGGTAAGACAATCGTACCTATGGAGACAGCGCGTGATTACAAACGTGCTTTAGATGGGGATGAAGGGCTTAATACAGGAGGTATGGGGGGCTTCTCCCCAAATCCGATCATGACAGATGCTGTGATGAGCCGCGTGCAATCAGAGATCTTGGAACCGATTATGGCTGGCTTCAAAGAAGAAGCATTAGATTTCAAAGGTGTCTTATTCATTGGACTCATGATTGAACAAGGCGTACCTAAGGTGCTGGAGTTCAATGTAAGATTTGGTGATCCTGAGACACAAAGTGTCTTGCCTCGCCTACGTACCAATCTTCTGGATGTTTTCATGGCATGTGTGGAGGGAAAACTAGGTGAACTGACACTTGAGTGGGACCCGCGTCCGAGTGTGACTGTGGTACTTGCTGGTGGTAATTATCCTGAGTTAGGATGCAAAGGACTGCCGATTACGGGAATAGATCAGGTGGATTCCCAGACTTATGTGTATCATGCGGGGTCGCAGTATGTGGGTGATACACTTGTTACTAATGGTGGCCGCGTACTTGCAGTCACAAGCATTGGTGAGACACTAGAAGAAGCACGTGAGACAGCCTATGCACAGCTTCAATCCATCCATTTTGATCAGATGCGTTACCGCACAGATATTGGTCAATTTTAAATTGCAATAAACATAGCGCCTAGAGCCTCTCTTATCGATAGACAAGAGAGGCTCTTTTGTGATGTGAAGCTTATGAAATAAGTATATCTTTTGTCTTTTGCGTCATACTAAACTTTATTGAAATGATAAAAAAGGAGTGATAGGGGTTGGGGCAAGATGTGTATATCAAACCTGAAAAACATACCAGTATTATCTCAAAGCCAATTGTTCGCTTAAAGGATGTGGCGGAAGTTAGTGCAGAGAAACAATTGTTAAAAGAAATACAGAACTTATGTGTATTTCAAGTGCCAGATTGCCATAAAAAAAAGTACTATGTAATTTCAGTTATACAGATGATAGAAGCAATTACCAAGAAGTTTCCTAATGTTACGGTGTCTAATATGGGTGAAATCGATACAATTATTCATTTTTTGCCAAAGCCAATACGAGTACGTCCATGGTTAGAAGTACTAAAAGTAATAGGGATTTGTTTAATCATATTTTCAGGTGTGAGTATCGCCATTATGGCATACCATGTAGATACCTCTATGGGGCGTACGTTTATGATTCTCAATGAAGTTTTTACGGGCCATTATGAAAAAAATCCATTGTATATCACCATTCCCTATGCACTAGGCATACCTGTAGGTACACTGGTGTTTTACAATCATTTTGGAACCAAGAAACTCACAGATGATCCAACGCCTATTGAAGTTGAGATTAATGGGTATGAAACACAGGTAGAGGATACACTGATTGAAACGTTATCTAGACAACAAAAGGAGGGTAAAACATGATGACTTTTTTGTCACGGGCCTTTTGTATGGTATGGGGATTTAGTAGTGGAATGATTATTTCAACTGGGATTGTAGCATTCATCACAGCTATTGGAATCATCCCTAGGCTTGTGATGAAGATGCAGATTTCAAAGCATGTCTATGCTATAGGCACAACAATTATCTTTGCAGCCACCTTTGGTGCAATTTGGAGTATGGAAGGTGTGAGTATGCCTATGCCAAAGTTCTTTATAGGGATCATTGCTTTTGGGTTTGGTATCTTTGTGGGATGTCTTGCCATTGCAGTGGCAGAAATTCTCAACGTGATGCCTGTTATGGACCGGAGGCTGCATATTAAAAAAGGTGTGGGATTTTTTATTATCGCATTTGCAATAGGTAAGCTATTAGGTGCACTCTATTACTGGCAGTACCCCAATTTTTTAGTGGTAGGCTGAAGGAGGAACAATTATGAAAAACGTACAGACACTTAAGAAGAGTTATACTGAAACGATCAAAAAACATTCGCCTAAAAACGATGTGCTCAAAAATTCTTTACGTGCATTCTGGGTTGGCGGGACGATTTGTGTAATCGGTCAGGTGCTCACCAATATGTACCTTGGTATGGGACTTGTCAAGACGGATGCAGGAACCTGGGCCACTATTACCCTCATTTTACTGAGTACGATTTTGACAGCTCTCAATGTGTATGACAAAATCGGTAACTATGCAGGTGCAGGAAGTATCATTCCAATCACAGGGTTTGCCAACTCCATGGTAAGTGCAGCGATGGAGTTCAAAAAAGAAGGGTTTGTCTTTGGGATGGGCGCAAGGATTTTTGCCGTAGCTGGGCCTGTCATTGTATTTGGAACCATAGCCAGTGTGATCGTTGGCTTAATTTATTATTTCCTATAAGGGTGAGGAGGCAACAAGATGGGACGTGTAGGCAAACAAACAATTGTATTTAAAGAGCCTCCCGTGATTGCGGAAGCTTATGCTACGGTCGGACCAAAAGAAGGACAAGGTCCTATGGGACAGTACTTTCATAAAGTATTAGAGGATGAACTTCTAGGAGAGAAGACTTGGGAAAAGGCTGAAAGTACCATGGTCAAACAAACCATAGAAGGTGTCCTTCAGGCAAGTAAGAAAAAACCAAGTGAAATTCAGTATGTTTTTGCTGGGGATTTGCAAAATCAAATTTGTGGCAGTTACTTTGGTGTACGTGATTTTAATATCCCTTTCTATGGACTCTATGGTGCATGTTCAACTATGGGAGAGGCACTAGGTCTAGCAAGTATGATTGTTGCGGGTGGTTATGCAGATCAAGTCATTGCAGGTGCAAGTAGTCATTACTGCACAGCTGAGAAGCAGTTTAGATACCCATTAGAATATGGCGGCCAAAGACCGCTTACACAGCAGTGGACAGTCACAGGAGCGGGGTATGTTCTCATTCAAAGAAGTGGTGTGGGGCCACGTATTCATAGCATTACACCAGGTAAAGTGGTGGACTTTGATGTGAAAGATGTGTACAACATGGGCGCAGTGATGGCACCAGCGGCAGTAGACACCATCCTCACACATCTCAAAGATACCAATCAAAGGCCAGATGACTATGATGTGATTGTAACAGGAGATCTTGGTCAATGTGGGCTGGAGATTGCTATAGATCTTGCCAAACAGGCAGGGGTTGACCTTGGTTCTGTGATGACAGACTGTGGTGTGATGATGTATGATGATGCGGCGCAAGATACCCATGCAGGTGGTAGTGGATGTGGTTGTAGTGCATCTATGTTCTGCGGTTACTTCTACAAGATGCTTCGTGAGAAAAAATATAAAAAAGTGCTCCTTGTACCGACGGGTGCGTTGATGAGTCTCGCATCAACCCAACAAGGGGAAAGTATACCTGGCATTGCACATGCAGTCAGCATATGGATGGAATAGGAGGCGTGAGATGATCACATTATTGGAGTATATACGTGTATTTATTGTAGGTGGACTCATCTGTGTAGTCGGTCAGATCCTCATGGATCGTACCAAACTCATGACAGGGCGTATCATGGTGCTATTCTTATTGGTAGGTGCATTCCTAACTGCAATTGGTGTCTATGAACCCTTTGTAGAGTTTGCAGGTGCAGGTGCTACTGTGCCTATTATGGGGTTTGGTTATGCACTTGCAAAAGGAGCTATTGAAGAAGTATCTAGAGAAGGTTTGATTGGTGTGATGACAGGTGGCCTCAAGGCAACGGCAGCAGGGATCACGGCTGCGATTACATTTGGTTACTTGGCAGCCCTTCTTTCCAATCCAAAAAGCAAATCATAAGTCCAAAGCAAGTGTAGAAAAGACTACACTTGCTTTTTTAATGGGATAAGATTTGCAATGATTATAATTGAATTTTGTGATATAATATAGTAAATTCTGAAGGTGTTATGAAAGGGAAAACATTGACGAAACCCTGCCGCTTGTGCAGTGCGCACCAGCAGATCGCCTCGTGGGAAGATATGGCGATGTATATGCCAAAAAAGAAAAAAAGTTTGTGTATATAAAACTTATGAAGCTAAGGAGAAAAGCAATGAAAATGAGAATATTGGAGTTATTAGAGGAAAGTTGCCGTTATTCACCGGAAGATATGGCAGTGATGCTAGGCATAGAAGTTGATGTTGTCAAAGTTGCGATCAAAGAACTTGAGGAAGAGAAGATTATCTGCGGGTACAAGACACTCATCAACTGGGACAAGGTAGAGACTAAAGAGCTTGTTACAGCGCTCATTGAAGTAAAGGTTACACCACAACGTGGCGAAGGTTTTGATAAGATTGCACAGCGCATCTACAACTTCAAAGAAGTTAAGTCAGTGTATCTGATGTCTGGTGGATTTGATCTAACAGTTATTGTAGAAGGAAGAACGATGAAAGAAGTGGCTTACTTTGTGGGGCAGAAACTTGCACCGCTTGAGACAGTTCTCAGCACAGGAACGCACTTTGTGCTTAAGAAGTACAAAGATCATGGGATTACTTTTGAGGAGACAAAGAAAGATGAAAGGATGTTGATTTCACCATGATGATTGAACAGTTTATTGCAGGAAAAGTAAAAAATATGCCACCTTCGGGTATACGTAAGTTTTTTGATGTAGTGAATGAGATGGGAGGCGAAGCGATTTCTTTGGGTGTGGGCGAACCTGACTTTGATACGCCATGGCATATTCGTGAAGAAGGGATTTATTCTTTGGAAAAAGGAAGAACCATTTATTCAGCCAATGCAGGGCTCATGGAACTTCGCGAGGCAATCTGTGAGTATATGCAACGACGCTTTGAACTCACCTATTCTCCAAAGACACAAACGCTTGTAACAGTTGGTGGGAGCGAAGGGATTGATCTTGCTCTTAGAACACTTATCGAGCCGGGTGATGAGATTCTCATACCAGAGCCTTGTTTTGTCTCCTACAAGCCCTGTACAGTCATGGCGGGAGGGGTGCCTGTTACCATTGCAACGAAAGAGGAAAATAACTTCAAGCTCACAGCTGAGGAACTTGAGGCAGCGATCACACCAAGAACCAAGGCGCTTATCTTGGCTTATCCAAACAATCCAACAGGTGCGATCATGGCAAAAGAAGATCTTGAGGCGATTGCTGAGGTGATACGAAAAACAAATATTTTAGTGATTTCAGATGAGATTTACGCAGAGCTTACATATGGTAAGGCGCATCTCTCGATTGCATCAATTGAGGGAATGTATAAAAGAACCATCTTGCTCAGTGGATTCTCTAAGGCTTACTCTATGACGGGTTGGCGATTAGGTTATGCGCTAGGCCCAGCGCCGATCATTGCAGCCATGACTAAGATTCATCAATATGCAATTATGTGCGCGCCAACAACAAGCCAATATGCAGCTATTGCAGCTATGAAAAATGGAGATGAAGATGTGCAGCAGATGCGTAGAGCCTATGATCAGAGAAGACGACTCCTAGTGGATGGGTTTAGAAAGATGGGGCTTTCGTGTTTTGAACCTGAAGGAGCCTTCTATGTATTCCCTTCTATACAAGGTTTGGGGATGAGTAGTGAAGCGTTCTGTGAACGGCTCCTCAAAGAACAGCGGGTGGCAGTTGTTCCAGGTAATGCATTTGGTGAATGTGGTGAAGGCTTTGTGAGATGTGCTTATGCCACCTCTGTACCTCAGATCAAGGAAGCGCTTGCACGAATTGAAGTTTTTGTAAACAAGTGTCGAGCAGAGTGCTAAACAAAAAAACAGCTTGCCACTTAGTGACAAGCTGTTTTTGTTTGACATTCTGGGCATACGCCATAGAAATAAAGTTGCTCATGAGATAAGATAAAATTTGTATTTTCAGATACTTGTTCTCTCAGTTCAGCAACTGAGCCAAGTGACATATCACAAACACAATGACAATGCGTGCAGATAATATGTGGATGAGAAGCTGCGTTCGCATCGTATCTAAATGAATCTTCACCAACATTGATTTGCTGTACCAAAGAGGCTTTCACAAGTGCATCAAGCGTCTTATAAACAGTTGCAAGGCTCATCGTAGGATGGGTGTCATGTAAGCTGTTGTAGATCATCTCAGCGCTAGGATGCGTTGTTGTATGAGAAAGCATATGATAGATTGCAAGTCGTTGTGGCGTTACTTTAAGCTTTTGCTGTCTTAAAATATCGGCTGTTTCTAGCATGTAATCACTCCTAAAGGATAACTAATATTATTTATATTTAATCATACTTTATAGTGATTTGCAAGAGCTTTTTTAGTATTTTCAAAGGCTAGACGTACTTTTAAGTGTTTTAAGAAGACATTTTTCCAGAATAACCCAAAAGTTCTTCGATAAATTGTTCGGCTTCCAGCGGAAGAGGGAGTGGTATAGAAGCTGAAAGGCTTTGATGTAAGTGAATATAAGCAAGGTTGCATTTTGTCCACTGTTCGTAGTCGATGGGGGATTTTGCTTTGAGTAAAAATTTGCTATAGGCTTTGTTAAGTGTCATAAAAGAAAGATTAGATTTGATCGAATAGAAAACTTTGGCACCAATTGGATTCGTTTGTTGTTCATTTTTGAAAGTATCTAGGGGTGATGAGGCGCATTGAGGAAGGTAAAAGTCAAAAATCTGTTGTTGGAGAATCGAAGTATATTTGGGGGTATGATTACAGATGAAGAGAAATGAATGCAGGGACTGCTCGGTAGTCTGTGGTGAGTCTGATGTAAGGTTTTCGAGGAGTGTGAGATAACTGTGGGTAATAAAGTGAGAACGCAGGTCAAAAGGAATGTATTTCACAGACCTATTGGACATAGACACCTCCGAAATTGATTAAAGTATATATATATTGTATATGATTAGGGGCACACTAACAATGCAAACTTTTAAACTTTTATTGACAAACTATACGTCTTAGAAGATAATAATAAGGTTACGAGGTGGGAAACGAGGAGGAAGTTACATGAAAAAACAAAAGATGCTAGGACTTGCTATTTTGTTAGTAGTTTTGCTAGCAGGAAGTTATGGTGCCTACAAGTGGTACGAACACTCAAAGACCGAAGTTTTGGAAACGGTGGAAACAATACTTTGTAATATAGAAACCAATCAGTTAGAGCGCGTGGAGCTCAAATTTACAGATATGACTGCTTTTATGAGGAAAAATGGGCAGTGGGTAAGGGAAGGACAAGAAGATCTTGTCTATGATCAGGAGCTTATGAACGCTTTGATTGCGGATTTTGCCCGTGCAGTATCTTATGAAAAGGTATCAAATGTTCAAGATATGACCGTTTATGGTATTGATGAACATGCACCAATCGTGACACTTTATGACAAGGCAGGGAATGTACAGACATTTCGTATTGGGAAAGATGTATCAGGAAGAGATGCAACCTATATTGCGCTTGACCAAAATGATGAAGAACTTTACGCAGTGTCTCATAATAAATTAGGACTTATCAAACGTGATCCAAGAGGTTTCATCAAGAAGAGTCTTGGTCTTCAAAAACAGATTGCATTGTTACAGTCTCTTGAGATTCAGGTGAATGGGGAAGTGAAACTAAAGAGTGTACGTAGCCCACAGCAAGGGTCTGTAGGTTATGAAAAGTGGATCTTAGAAGCACCATTTACAAGAAGCCACGAAGCCAGTACATCAGCAATGAATCAATTAATACAAGGTATCAATGAATTGACCAAAGATTATCTTGTAGCAGATCTGACAGAGCAAACAAAATCACAATACGGTCTACTTGAACCAAGACTAAGATTAATCTTAGATGAAAAAACGGAGATTGTATTTGGTAAGACAGAGAATGAATTCAGTTATTTCTATATCAGTAGCGAACCGTACATCTTTAAGATGCCAACTTCAAAGATTGTAGCCTATGAAGAAGTGAATGCTTTTAATATGATCCGTAAACAGATCTACGTACCAGATGTGGCAGAACTTGCTGAAGTACAAGTTACTTATGGTAAGGAGACATTCTCAGTGAAATGGGTATCTGACTTAGAAAATACGACGCATCGTACGACTTATGTGAATGATCAGGTTGTTTCTGATGAGATGGGCAAAGATCTAGTAGGTGAGATTGCAAACTTAGCAATTCATAGTAAGCTGATGAATGCAGAACTTGAGCAGAATCAAGAGCGAGAAGCAGAGGTTGTGATTCGCTATATCTTCAATAACCATGCAGTCAAAACAATTGAACTGAGACCCTTTGATCCAAGTTATTATGTACTCAAAGACAATGGGACAATCGAGTTCGTAGTGGAGAAAAAACAATTTATCAATATATGGAACAAACTACAAAAAGCGAAAGAGATATCTTAAGATATCTCTTTCGCTTTTAATTATTTGAATTAAAAAGT